>JAYEGH010000150.1:0-2513 GCA_034659055.1 Candidatus Caldatribacteriota bacterium | reverse complement strand
AGTGGACCGAGAATTCTTATTCGCTCCATCACTTTCATATTTGAACCAACAATATTAACCTGCTCGTTACTGGCAAATTCTCCCGGTTGTGATAAATCACGCAATTTAGTCAGTTCATATCCCTTCCCAAACAAAATATCCAAAGACTCTCTGGTTAAATGTACATGATGATTAGAGGTCTCTACCGGAATGGAAAAATCCTTTAATCCCCCTTCTTTGGGTTTTACTTCATTGTAAATAGCTTTTGAAATTACCTCAATAATATCTTTATAATCCGAAAGACTTGAATCTTCCACTTTCTATCATCCTCTACTTAATTATTCTTTTCTATTTCTACTTCTACTGTTAAGAACTTACAATCTTCACACCTGCGCTTGCTCCTAATCTAGTTGCCCCGGATTTAATCATCAATAATGCTTCTTCAAAGCTGTGTATGCCACCTGCTGCTTTTATTCCCATTTTGGGACCAACTGTTCTGCGTATTAATGCAACATCATGCGCAGTCGCACCCGCCTTGGAAAATCCGGTTGATGTCTTAACAAAATCAAAACCTACTTTTTTTACCAATTGACTGGCAATAACTTTTTCCTCATCAGTCAACAAGCAAGTTTCAATAATGGCTTTGGTTGTTGTTGTGCTCCTGCAGGCTCTGATAACTGCCCGCAAATCTTCTTCTACCGTTTTCAGATCTCCATTTCTTAATGCTCCCACATTAATAACCATATCAATTTCGTCTGCTCCGTTTTCAATAGCATTACGAGTTTCATAAGCTTTGGTTCGGCTATCCATTGCTCCTAATGGGAATCCTACAACCGCACAGACCTTGACCCCGCTACCTCTTAATTTTTTTGCACAATATTCCACCCAGCTCGAATTAACACATACCGAATAAAAACCATATTGAGCTGCTTCTTCACAAAGTTTCTTAAATTGGTCTTCAGTTGCATCCGGTTTTAGCAAAGTATGGTCGATATAATGGGCAACATCTGCGGGAGTTATCTGATTTGTATTATTGTTATCAGTAGAGTCCATAGAAATGGAATCCGTATTGTCAAATTTTTTTAATTTTGCTATTATTTCATCACTAATCTTATTAATAAGTTCTTTTTTATCCATCTCATCCATATCCATAATTTTACACCTCTATTCCTCTAAATTTTAGTAGACCTATATGTAAAAATTCCATAAAATAGAATTTAATTTCCTCTTTCTATGGCCATAATTTTATTCACTCTCTTCCAATGTCTCCCACCAGCAAATTTGGTTTCCAGCCAGACTTTTACCATTTCGCATAACTTTTCAGAGGTATGTAATGGACCGCCTAAGGTTAAAACATTGGCATTATTATGTTCCCGGCTATTGTTTATCGTTTTTAAATCATAGCAAAGTGCAGCTCTGATTCCTTTTACTTTATTGCAAGCCATCGAAGAACCAATACCAGCACCATCGATCATAATTCCTCTTTCGCATTCCCCGCTGGCTACTTTTTTCGCCACCTTGAGAGCAAAATCGGGATAATCTACGCTGTCTTTGCTGTAAGTACCTACATCAATCACCCGATACCCGATAGTTCGTAAATAATCTCTAATAATTTCCTTGATTTCAAATCCGCCGTGGTCTGCACCGATAACTACGCCATTAATCCTAACTTGCGCTGTATTTGAATCAGGCTGTAGCTTTTCTGGTATTGTGGTAGAATACAGGCCGCTAACTACATTTTGAATTATTTTAAAATTGGTTTTATCGGTCATCTTATTTTTTTATCCTTTTTCTTCAAGCCTTTTACTGAATCAACAATTCCTACAATCATAGTTCTAACCGGTGCAGTCGGATTATTCATAATTAAACGAGAGGAATTCCCCTCATCAATTACCAAGACATTATCCCCTACTCCGGCTTGTACTGTATCCAGGGCTAGAATAGTTTTCCCCTGTAATTCTTCTTTATGATTTATCGGCTGAATAACTAAAATTTTATAACCCTTATAAACAGGTAATTTTATAGTTGAAATTACGTTACCGATTACTTTTCCTAAAATCATAATTACTCTCCAATATTTACCTGATCAACTATACCCATAATAGTCATATCAGAAGGATTAAACCAATTTTTAAGTCCCAGAGCGGCTTCTCTGCCGCCTTCATAAAATATTATATCACCTACACCCGCCTGAACGGTATCACAAGCTACTGCGGGTTGGCCAATTTTTTTTAATTTTTCATTAAGAGGCTGCACTAATAATAATTTTATATTTTGAAAAGAATCTACTTTTTGCGTACAGACAACATTTCCAATTACTTTTCCTAATTTCATTTTAACCTCCAAATATCCAACCAATGAAAATTAAATTTATTGTATGGGGACTTCCTTTTTCCGTAATCCTTAATTCGTATCTCGCATATATTAGTTATCCGGTTATCCGGTTTGCCAGTTTGCCAGTTAAGGATTAATTAACCTGTTATTAGCAAAACAAGCGTTTAATAACACGCCCCTACTTAGCGAAAACCGAAAAC
>JAYEGH010000149.1:0-2542 GCA_034659055.1 Candidatus Caldatribacteriota bacterium | reverse complement strand
GGAAGGAACTTCTAATAAATAAACAAAACGGCTGATTAAAAAAAAATGAATGAACAAAGACAATATTAAAGTAATCCAGATGGGTTTAGGTTTTATTAATCTTCTCATCTTCTTATTGCCGCACTCACTATTCCTTTAATTTTTTCAGGGCAAGCCCTAATGATTGGTCTTGCCCTGAAATTGATTTAAAATTCAAAACTTATACCTGTAGTATATGTTCTTCCTGTAATCGGAAATCCACTCACCATTTCCGGTTGTTGGTCTAAAATATTTTTTACAGAAAAATCAAGTTTAACTTTTTGTCCATCCTTTTTACCTAATGTCAATTCTTTTCCTACATTCAGATCAATTAGACAATAATTCGGTAAATCATCTTGTCTTTCAGTAATAGCATAACCATCTAATTGAACATTCAATTCTTCTTGATTATCACCTGTTTTGTCATAATAGCCAACTCCAAAATTATATTTATGATGAGGTTTGAGCTGGTTATCTGTATCTAAATCAACAGCATTTAGATAACTATAACCAAAATTAGCCCTCAAATGGCTACCTAAATCTTTTTTGAAAATAACTTCTATTCCATCAACTCTTGCTGAACCGATATTTAACGGTTTCCAAATTCCGTCATCCCCGGCAGCCCAATTGATTAAATCTTGAACGTTCTTACGGAAAATATTTAATTCTCCCGTAAAATCACCTTCCTCATTTACATATCGCAATCCTGTTTCGTATGCCCATGCAACTTCCGGAACCAAATCAGGGTTACCAGCAACATAGGAATCTGCAGGCCAATATAAATCATCAAAATTAGGCGCCCTGTATGCTCTTCCCACAGATACATGAAAATTTAACTCATCCTGGAGACGGTAAGAAAAACCAATACGAGGGCTAAGTTGATTTCCAAAAATTTGATTGTAATCATAACGGATTCCTGCCGTTACTTTTAAGTCATCCATATCAGAAGGCTGCCAAACATCTTGAATAAATATAGCTCCATTCAAGCTATTGTGTTCACTAATATCCGTGCTATCAACCTGATCATTCTTCACTTCTGCTCCCCAAGTAAAAATATGTTGACTGTCAGAATCATTATCACCGAAAGTGAGATTATAATCAGTGCAATCGAAAGAGAATCCCATAGAATTAGTTTTATGAATACTTGCACCAGTATGCCCCCACATTCCCGGATTATCAAAAAAGACCCGATGAAAAGAATAGAAACCATTGGCATTAATATCTTTATCTTCTTTTCTTTTCTGCCAGGTTAAATCCAAATCAAAATCTCGATCTTTCTGAATGGCTTCAGGACTTGGATAATCGATTGAACCGGGTAAACCCCGATTGTAATCATGATATCGAAGTGCTAAGCCCAGATTAGTTTTTTGGTCTAATTGATTAATAATTTTCCCTAAAAAACCAATTTCATCTAATTGACTATTTTCCCGATCTCCTTCAGTAGTAAAATAGTTACCGGAAAAATAATAACTTAGATTTTCATTTGCTCCCTGATAAGAAAATCCGTAATCTTGGGCACCATATGTGCCCACATTAACCTTTACTGCACCTTTGGAATCACCTTTCCCTTTTTTAGTGATAATATTTACTACACCACCAAGAGCATTGGCCCCGTAAATAGCAGAAGCTGGTCCACGATAAATTTCTATTTTTTCTATTATATTAATGGGAATTTTCCCCAAATCGATTTTTCCGGTTTGAGGATCATTTATAGGTCTCCCATCAAGCATAATTAACACCTGCTCAGGAGATGATCCGCGAATACTTATGGCTTTAATTCCACCGGCATCTCCATAATCATTGATTTCCAATCCACTGACAGCACTTAATATATCTGCAAGATTTTCTGCTTGAGCTGCTTCAATTTCTTCTTCGGTGATGACTTCTACACTGACAACCGAATCCAACAATCTTTCCGGAAATTTAGAGGCAATGACCACAATTTCATCCAAACTGAATATCTGATTTTCATTTCCTGAGGCTAATCCTGGTATTACAATAATGACCTGAATTAAGGCAATTATGCCTATAGTAATCAAAAAACATTTTTTATTTTTCATAGATTAATTCCTTTCTTATAAAATATAAAATTAAACTTTTTCAAAATTTATTGATATAGAATTGATATAGAAGAGAAAAATAATTAGAAATTTATTTTACATACGTGTAGACCCCCTAAATTTTTACAATTAAATTTTAAATATAGCATTCATAATTAATTGAAAAATTACCATGCTTGGCCATCACATGTGACTTGCAAATAAAAAAAGGCTGCTTCCTCTCTCTAAACAGGAAGCAGCCTTAAAATTGATGGATAAACGCTAATAGAATAGCAACTACTCTACCCCTATGTCGGAGGATAGTCAAGCAGACAACCAAGGCAAGTCTTCTGGCTTCCAGCCCTTTAAAGCATATCATCCTTCCCGCTTTATCAGGCAGTGCATGATACAAGGTTATACCGGTTACAGATACGACAATAGCAACGGTCTTTCACCGTTTTCCTTTTTAATTCTTTCAAAACCAA
>JAYEGH010000148.1:0-12552 GCA_034659055.1 Candidatus Caldatribacteriota bacterium | reverse complement strand
TTTAATTTTACCTTTCTCATTTTCTTCACCTCATTTTTTGTCATGAGGTTTCATTGTACACTATCACGTTAGCTTTTGGGACATTTTCATAAGTGATACATTGAGACATTATCATAAATCAATCAGATAAATTACAAAAATTATGATATTCTCTTGACAACATAAAAAAATGTGTTATACTTTTCTTTGGTAAAGCTAATAACTTGACTAATCAACATAACAATATAGCTTTTCATTTTTAATACCTTCTTATTAATAGCTCGTCTTATTATAAATAAGGCGAGCTATTTTAATTCATTTACCTTTTTCCCTGGTGAGAAATTCATCTCGAAAACCGAACTAAAATTTTTCACTATCTAATTTCGAACTAAAACTCTCCTCCCACTTCTCTATGCATTTTTTTTAATTGGTTACTTAAAAATATCCAGGTAATAAATGCAGAAAAAATATCTGCCAATGGATAAGAAATCCAAATACCTAAAAGACCTAAACTTAAAATACGCGGAAGGATTAAAACCAAAGGAATAAATATTAATACCCGGCGAAGTAAAGATAAAACCATGGCAGGTCTTGCTTTTCCTAAAGCCTGAAACAGACTTCCTCCGGCAATCTGGATACTCAATACCGGAATACTAAACAACATAATTCTCAATATCGGTATTCCGGTGGAAATCACTTCTACATTGTTGGTAAATAATCCTATAATCTTATTTGGCCATAAGAGTATAATTACACATCCCGCTGTAGAAATAAAGGTTAATACTTTAATGGTTAATTTTAATACCTTAAAAACCCGGTTATATTTTTTTGCCCCATAGTTATAACCGGCAATGGGCAGCATACCTTGAACCACTCCAAATAAAGGCATGAATAAAAAACGGCTAACCTTGATTACCACTCCCATAATAATAATTGCTAAATCTCCCCCGTAAAAACGTAAAGATTGGTTTACTATCAAAGTTGCAAAACTACTTGATACCAAACGGGCAAAAGAAGGGGAACCAACTTTGAATATCTCCTTAATGATATCCGGGTAAGGTTTTAAGTGAATCAGGCTTATTTTAAGAGGAGTATCCTGAGTATAGATATAATGAAGAACATATAAAAAAGAAGTGAATTGTGCTATAACTGTAGCCAGCGCTGCACCTTTAATTCCCATTTTCAAGCCAAAAATAAAAATAGGATCTAAACCCATATTTAAAAATGCCCCAATCAACATGGAAATCATGGCAACCCGGGCATTTCCTTCTGCTCGTATGAGATTATTAGAAGATACGGCAAAAGCAAAGAAAATAAGACCAGCAAAAATAATAGTCATATAATCTTTGGCAAAAGACAGGATGGTTTCAGTAGAACCAAAAAAAATAAGAATTTCTTCTGTAAAAAATAAACCAAGACAAGCAAAAGTCAAAGATAATAAAAAAATAGATAAAAATGAATTACCTACAACCCGTTTAACTCTTTCATATTTTTTCGCTCCTAAACTCCTGGATATAGCCGAACCCGCTCCTATGCCAACTGTTTGGGCAATAGCAACAATTAACATTTGAATGGGAAAAGCAATAGTCAAGGCACCGATAGCTAAAGGACCTACTCCCCAACCCACGAAAATAGTATCTACCAGATTATACAAGGCAATCGCTATCATTCCTACTGCTGCCGGAAAAGATAGGTTTAATAATAATTTACCGATTTTTTCTTCTCCCAGTCTAGCAGCTTTTTTATTAATATTACTTCTCCTTTTAACTATAATTATTGTTAATTATTAAAATATCAATATCTATTATTAAATCGGTATATAGATATTCCCAAATAGTCGGTGATATACATTTTATTATATCTAAATTCTATTTTTTGTCCATGCGCTTAAAACAGTATCGAGTATATAATATCAAGTATCGAGGAAAAACAAAGAAAAATACCATCTCAATTTTTACAATTCTACCCTTTCATTTTTACTCGAATGAAATCAAGGAAATATCACTATTTTTTTCAGCATCAGAAGGGAAAAATACGGTTGGAATACAATTAAAATAAGCGCATCAAAGAATCGTCATTTAATAAAATCCTCTGACACGCTTATTCGTTAATTTATTTTACTCAGTGATAACTTTTAAGGGAACAGGGATAAATTCTATGCCTAATTCCACTCCGCTTACCACTAAATAACCATTCATTACTCCCAGAACTCCCATCATCCATGGTTGCTGAGCTATAGTAGCTTTCATGTCTCCTGCTTTGATAGCATTAAGAGCATCGGGTACAGCATCAAAACCTACTACAAACATCTCATCCTGTCTCTTGGCTGCTTTTATAGCTTGAACAGCACCCAGAGCCATTTCATCATTTTGGGCAAATACTGCATCGATTTTTGGTTGAGCTTGAAGAATGTTTTCCATAACGCTCATTCCTTTTGCTCTATCGAAATCAGCAGTCTGCTTGGCAGCCAGTTTGATACCGGAGAATTCAGCAATATAAGTATCAAAACCTTGACCTCTTTCCCGAGCAGCAGATGCTCCGGTAATTCCTTCTAATTCCACTACAATGCCTTTTTCTCCTAACTGTTCTACTGTGTAGGCTCCAGCCATCTCTCCTCCTTTGACATTATCAGAAGCAATATGCAGGGCAACATCTCCACCATTAACACTACGGTCAATGGTTAACAAAGGAATACCTGCTTTATTAGCATCTTCCACTGCGGGGACTAAAGCGTCAGCATCGGTAGGATTTAAGAGAATGACATCAACTTTCTTCTGAACCAGGTCTTCTATATCAGACATCTGTTTTGCAGGATCATTTTGAGCATCCATCACCACTAAATCTATGTCAAGGACTTTTGCCTGCTCTATGGCTCCATCTCTTAAGATAACAAAAAATGGATTATTGAGAGTAGAAACTGATAATCCAACAGTCATAGTACTGGCAAAAACAGAAACTCCCAAAAATGCTACTAAAAAAAGTGCAAGTAATAACTTTTTCATTTTAAAAACCTCCTAGTTTTTTAAAAATATACTAATCCTAATTAACAAAATTTTTCTATTCCCTCACCTCCTTTATGGTTGTTTTTTCATTTCTTACCACTTTGAGCTACTGTTACAGCTATTAGAATGACTATCCCTTTTACCACCTGCTGGTAAAAAGATGAAACATTAATCATATTTAATCCATTATTTAAAATGCCCATAATAAAAGCGCCAATCAAAGTACCCCACAGTTCTCCCTCTCCTCCAAAAAGATTAGTTCCACCCAAAACCACAGCTGCAATGGCATCTAATTCATAACCCATGCCGGCTGTCGGCTGGGCTGAGTTAAGCCGGGAAGACAGAACTATACCGGTTAGCCCGGAAAGAAAACCACTGATAGCAAAGTTAGATATAATGATATTATCCACTTTAATTCCCGAAGCCCGGGCAGCATCAATGTTTCCGCCGGTGGCATACACATATCTACCAAAACGAGTTAATTTTAAGATTATATAAGCCAACACAAATGTAACCAGCATTAAAATTATAGGGAAAGGAATATCTCCTATATATCCTCTTCCTAAAAAAGCAAAAGAAGAAGGTAAACCGGTAACAGGACGTCCATCGGTATAGACCAGGGTACCGCCCCGAGCTATAGCCATCATCGCCAGTGTGGCAATAAAAGCTGGAATCCTTAGTTTGGTAATTACTAAACCGCTGAAAGCTCCCAGAGCTGTTCCCACAGCCAGACCGGCAAGAATGCCGAGAAATATTCCTCGGCTTTGCATTACTCCTGCCGCTACCGCTCCGGAAAAAGCTAATACCGAACCTACAGAGAGGTCTATGCCGGCCCCCAGGATTACAAAGGTCATACCGATACCCAAAAATGCCACGATAGAGGTTTGTCTCATTACAATGAGCATATTAGATATAGTAAAAAATCGTTCGGATAGAATAGAAAATGCAATAATTAATCCAATTAAACCAATTAATATACCATACCGCCGAATTATATCTTTATACTGTAAATTTTTCATATTAAGATACCTTTTTTCTGGTAGCAAATTTTAAAATATCTTCCTCTTTTGTGCTCTTCGGGTCTAATTCTTTAGTAATCCTTCCTTCACTCATTACTAAAATTCGATGAGCAACACCTAATATTTCCGAGAACTCGGAAGAGATAAATATTATGCCTATTCCCTTTTTGGCCAAAGTATTAACAATATTATAAATTTCTAATTTAGCTCCTACATCTATTCCCCTGGTAGGTTCATCCATAATTAAAATCTTAGGCTTGGTTAGCAGCCATTTACCAACCACCACTTTTTGTTGGTTACCTCCGCTTAAAGATTCCACTTTTTGGGAAAGGGAGGCAAAGCGAATGGCTAATTCTTTCTGCACTCCTTTAGCTAAAGATATTTCCTTCTTTAAATCGATAAAATATTTCCTGGCAATATCCCAGTAAAGATCCGGGAGAGTTAGATTTTCCAATACATTTCTAACAATAACCAGTCCTAATTCCCTTCGGTCCTCAGGCAGTAAAGCCAAACCATTTCTTATGGCTTCAAACGGTGAATTTATCTTTACTGTTTTTCCCTGTAAAAAAATCTCCCCTTTATCTAAATGATTTAGTCCAAATAAGGACAAAGCAACTTCTGAACGACCAGAACCTACTAGACCGGCTAAACCAATAATTTCTCCTTCTTTAAGTTGAAAGGAAATATCTGAAAATTGCCGCTCTTTAGTGATTTTTTTTACTTCTAAAATCACTTTAGCTTCTTTTTTCTGTTTGGCTTTCGGTGGAAAGACAAACTCTAAAGAACGACCTACCATATTATTAATAACCTGCTTACGGTCAATTTGGGCTACCTGTTTGGTTAAAATTAATTCTCCGTCACGCAGAATGCTTACTTCATCAGCTATCTCAAATATTTCTTCTATTCGGTGTGAGATAAAAAGTGTGGTTACTCCCCTGGATTTTAGCTCCCGCACAACTTCAAAAAGACGATGGGTTTCTTCCAGAGTTAAAGCTGCACTGGGCTCATCCATAATAATTATTTTAGAATTTAAAGATAGTGCTTTAGCAATCTCTACCACCTGTTTCTGGGCAATGGTTAAATCTTCTATCTTCAGGTGGGGATCTAAGTGAAACATCTTTAAAAAATCTAAAATTTCCTCAGTCCGTTTATACATCTGATTACTATCCAAAAAAGACAAAGGACCTTTAGTTATTTCTCGGCCTAAAAAAATATTTTGAACTACATCTAAAGTAGGTACCAAGCTAAACTCCTGATGAATTAAACTTATTCCATAGTGATACCCATCGGAAGGAGAATTAATCTGAGCTTCCCTGTCAAATACCTTAATGGTTCCGGTATCACGAAGTAATTCTCCTACTGCAATCTTCATCAACGTTGATTTACCAGCTCCATTTTCTCCTACAATTGCATGAACTTTAGCTTGCTTAATCTTAATGCTTACTTTTTTTAAAGCCTTTACACCTGGAAAACTTTTAGAAATATTAATAAATTCTAAGGCAATTTTATTCAAAATGTTACTCCTGAGATTAAAATAATATTCGCATAAGGACTACACTCTCCCGTCCTAACAATTGCCCTGGCATTTTTTGATAATTCCTTTAACTCTTCATGGGTAATAAACTTAACTTCTCCTATTGATGAAGAAATTACATTTAAGGTTTGAGGATTTTTTTCTTTAATTTCTTTAGCTACATAGGCTTCGTCAACTTGTAATTCAGAAGAAACTGCTTGTAAGGTTTCCTCAAAGGAAGGAATTCCACACTTTAATGCCAAATCAATTCTTTCAACTTCCTTGGGAATAGGAAGTCCTGCATCTGCAATAATTAACATATCACGATGCCCCATCTCAGAGATGACCCGATTAATTTGAGGGTTTAAAATTCCATTTTTTTTCATCTTTATATCTCCCATCTGCTTACTGAACCCCGCTCAATAAGCTTAGTTTTAAACTCTATAGGTCTCGCTATTTTTTTCTTATTTATCATTTTAAGTAATATTTTAACTGCCTTCTGGCCCATCAGGTAAGTAGGTTGAGCAATAGTAGTCAAGGGGGGATAAGTGCAGTCAGAAAATGGTATATTATCAAAACCGATAATCGATACCTTTTTGGGAATTCGAACCTTTAATTGACTAAAGGCTTTTAAGGCTCCGATAGCCATCAGATCATTGGCCGCAAAGATAGCTGTAGGCAAATCATCAGAATTCTGCAGTATAGGCCATTGACATAGTATCTTCTGATAAGCAGTATCCAGGCGAAAATTAGCCGCCATCTCTTTTTTCCAATTTATATTTTCCTTTTTCAAGGCAGCAAGATAACCTTTTCTTCTTTCCTGATTAGTCCTGGTCCCTTCTATCCCGGCTAAATACATTATCTTTTTATGCCCCATTGTCAGCAAATATTTAACTGCAGAATAAGCCCCGGCAAAATTATTTACTTTGACAATGGGGGTCGTTAGTCCATTTATTTCTCTATCAACAAGTACTATATTCATCTTTTTAAGCAAGGATAGCTCTTCTTTAGGAAACTCCTTCTCCCGATAACCTGCAACGGTCAAAATTACTCCATCTACCCGCCGGGAATACAGAAGTTTCAAATAACGGCCTTCCTTCTTTTGGCTATCATCAGAATTTACTACCAGTACATTATAACCATGCTCTTCACAAATATCCTGAATTCCCCTTATCAAGTTAGAAAAAAATGTATTAATTATGTCTGGTATTATTAAGCCTATATAGTTTGTCCTTTTTTTGGGCATACTTGCTGCCATCATATTAGGAATATAAGACAATTCTTTTACCGCACTCACAACCTTCTGGCGGGTATCTTCTGCTACTATTTCAGGGGTATTCATTACCCTTGATATTGTCGAAGGAGAAACTCCTGCTATTTTTGCCACATCATAAATAGTACTCTTTTTTTTCATTCCAATTTCTTCCAATCGATTTCAGATTTTTTTGGGAAAGAGATCGCTGCACCTTTCTTTTGAATTGAGTAAGAAGCTGTTAGGTTGCCTATCTTAATTGCCTGTCCAATATCTTTCTGTCGGAGCATTCCGTATAAAAAACCAGCTACAAAACAATCTCCCGCTCCGGTAGTATCTACCACCTGTTCCACCGGTATGGTCGGGAAAGAAACTAATTTACCCTCATCTTCATATACTGCACCTTGCTTACCTAATTTGACAATTACTTCTTTTACTCCCCGGGATTTAAGAATATGAATTCCTTTTAAAATATTTTCCGTATGAGTAAGTTCTTTTAATTCTATTTCGTTGGGAAGAAGATAATCTACCAATTTCCAAATATGGTTATTGCTTACTTTTTTTACAGGGGCAGGATCCATAATTGTCTTCAAGCCATGTTTTTTAGCAAGCTTAAAGGCTAATAGAATAGATTTTGTGGGTACTTCAAATTGAGTTAAAAACCAGGATGTATCACCAAATAATTTTTCATGTTGGATAATAAAATCTTCGTCAACTTCTCCATTGGCTCCGGGATAGATTACAATAGAATTTTGACCCTGGGCATTGACCCAAATAGAAGCAGAACCGGTAGAAGTTTTTTGGCTTTTGTTAATTCCTGTAGTATTTACTCCATTTTCTTTCAGTGAGGAAATGGCAAAATCGCTGAGAATATCTTTCCCTACTTTTCCTAACATCTTAGCAGGAATATCTAGCTTGGCTAAAGCAATAGCCTGATTGGCACCCTTGCCTCCTTGAAAAATGTCGAAATCATTGCTAATGAGAGTTTCGCCGGGTTTGGGATAGCGAGAAACAAAGGAGACAAAATCTATATTGATACTTCCTAATATCAATACCTTTTCCATAATTTCTCCTATTTATGAAATCGCTTTCTGATATCGATTTCATAATAGCACAAATTTTTTTCTTTGTAAAATGAAAAAGGTATCTTTTTTATTTATCTATTCCTTATTTTAACATCGAAGATTTGCATCTGGGATTCAAGGAAATCATGAGCATTATCAAGAAATTTTACACCTGAAGGAATTTCCGGTGTCAAATCTTTATTCTTGACAAAATAATTTGAGTATCTGTCAAAGATAAAGATTTGACCCCATGTTTTTTTTACTTTTAATAATATTTTGCTTTAATTTTTTTAATTGTTTATAATGTTAAAAACTCGATGCTATTAATCCAAAAACTACTTTAAACTATTGAGGAAAATTTTTATGAGTAAAGAAAAAATATTAATAGTGGATGACGAAAAAGATATAATAGAGCTTCTACAATATAATTTGGAAAAAGAAAGGTATAACATAAGTTCTGCTTTCAGCGGAGAAGAGTGTTTGGAATATATTAAAACTAAACTTCCGGAATTAATTCTTCTTGATTTAATGCTTCCGGAAATAGACGGTTTAGATGTTTGCAAATTTTTAAAAAACAACTCCCGAACTTCTCATATCCCCATCATTATGCTTACTGCTAAAGGAGAAGAAACCGACATAGTATTGGGCTTAGAATTAGGGGCTGATGATTATATCACCAAACCCTTCAAGGTAAGAGAATTATTAGCCCGAGTAAAAGCTGTACTTCGTAGGACAAAAAATAATATTCATACTCCTAAAGAAAAAGAAATTATCAAATTTAATGATTTAGTTATTGATTCAATCAAACATCAGGTTACTCTAAAAGACCAACCCATAAATCTAACCTCTACTGAATTTAAATTATTAAAATTTTTAGCTTCCCACCCCGGAAAAGTTTTTACCCGAGACCAGCTGCTTAATCAAGCCTGGGCCGAAGACAGTTTTATTGTGGATAGAGCGGTTGATGTTCATATAAGAAGACTACGCCAGAAATTACTGACCTGTAGTGATTATATAATTACGGTTAGAGGGATAGGATACAGATTTAAAGAGGAAGTATGATAAAAAAAATCAGTTGGAAATTATTTTTTACTTATTTAATTATAATTATAATCTGTACAATATCTATAGGTTTATTTAGTACTTTTTATTTGCGTAATTTTTACATCAACCACCTGTCCTCCGATCTTGAATTGAATGCTACTCTGGTCAAAGATATCTTATATAAAGATCTAATTGAAAATGATTTTTCCAGAATAGCATCTAATGCTGAGACTTTAGGGGAAGAGATTAATACAAGAATAACTATTATCGATACAAAGGGTAAAGTGCTGGGTGATTCAGAAAAAAATCCCGCTTTAATGGAAAACCATGCCGATAGGCCAGAAATCAAAGAAGCACTACAGGGTAAAACCGGAAAGAGTATCCGCCATAGCGCAACTTTAGAAATAGATATGCTCTATATTGCTATCCCTATCACTAAGGATAATCAGACTATTGGCATAGCTCGACTCTCCCTTCCTCTAACAGAAGTGAACAAAAATATTAGTAATCTTCATAAAATAATTATTTTAGCCACCGCAATTGCTTTAATCATCGCTTCTATAATTAGCTTAATAATCTCTTTGACTATTACCAGGCCCTTGCAAGAAATGACCAAAGTTTCACAAAGGATTTCTAAGGGTAATTTTAGTAAAAAACTTAAGATTCGCAGCCAGGATGAGATAGGTCAACTTGCCGATAGTTTAAATCTAATGTCAGAGGAATTAGAGAATAAAATAAGGATTATCAGTGAAGATAAAGATAAGATGAAGGTAGTACTCTCCAGTGTTATTGAAGGGATAGCAGCCATTGATAGAGAAGGTAAAATAATGCTTTATAATTATGCTTTTGAAAAGATAATTAATTTCCCCCGAAATAAAGCCTTAGGAAAATTCCACTGGGAGGTAATAAGAAATAACCAATTAAACGAACTTTTAAAAGAAACTCTACAAAAAGGTCAGGCCTTGACTCGGGAAATAACCCTATTTTCTCCTCAAGAAAAAATATTCCATGCCTCAGCTAACCCTCTAAGCGAAAAGAGTAAAGTCTGGGGAGCGGTAGTAGTCTTAAATGATATAACTGAAATTAAAAAATTAGAGAAAATTCGGTCGGAATTTGTAGCCAATGTTTCTCATGAACTGCGTACTCCCCTTACCTCAATTCAAGGATTTGTAGAAACCTTAAAAGAAGGGGCGGTAGATGATCCGGAAAAAGCTCGGCACTTTTTAAAAATAATCGAAAAACAGAGCAATAGATTAAATAACTTAATTGAAGAACTATTACAACTTTCGAAGATAGAATCTCAAGAAATAGCCATGAATTTACAATCAATAAATTTAAGAGATTTAATCGATAAAACCATTTTAGAGTTTAAAGAAAAGATTAACCAAAAAGAACAGCAGGTTAAAATAAATATCCCTCCTCAGTTTCCTATATTAAAAGTAGACCCTGAACAGATGGAATTGGTTTTGCGTAATCTTTTAGACAATGCTATAAAATATACTCCCGACGGAGGGGAAATTTATATCTCAGCCTTAGAAAAAGCAAAAAACATTTATATTGAAGTCGCTGATAACGGCATAGGTATCTCAGCCGAACATCTACCCAGAATATTCGAACGTTTTTATCGAGCAGACAAGGACCGTTCCAGAAAATTAGGAGGAACTGGCTTAGGACTTGCCATCGTAAAACATATTGTTCGAGCTCACCAAGGGACGATAGGAGTTGAAAGCAAACCAGGAAAGGGCTCAAAATTTTTCTTTACTCTTCCTAAAAATTCTTGACTTTAAACTAATCTTCTTTTTATTTAGTTTCTTACCTCTCCTTCAATATTCTCGTTTTCCCAAATTAAACAACCACCACCTGCGGTTCGATTCATCGAACCCGTAAGAACCGGGTCGGATAAATCCGACCCCTACCTGCCTCCACAAGTACAAATTATAAAATTAACCAAATCTTAATTAATTTGTAATCAAATTGTAACATTGGAATTCTAAACTAAAATCAGAATCAAAAAAATATTTTAGGAGGTATGATTTAATGAAAAGAATTACTCGAATACTACTTTTAACCTGTCTTGTTTTAACTCTAATAGTTCCCATCTCACAAGCGGGGGAAGGGCAGCTTGTTGTCCAGGGCTCAACTACTGTTCTTCCTATAGCCCAAGCAGCTGCAGAAGTCTTTATGCAAAATAATCCTCAGGCAAACATCTCAGTGCGGGGAGGAGGGTCAGGAAATGGTATTGCCGCTCTAATTGAAGGAACTTGTAATATCGCTGATGCTTCGCGGCCGATGAAGATAAAAGAAATTTTACTCTGTCAGAAAAAAGGAATCAGCCCTGTTCCTCATATTGTAGCTATGGATGGAATTGCAGTTATAGTCCATACTTCTAATCCAGTTCAAGGTTTAAACATAGAAGAGATAAAAGATATTTATATCGGAAAAATAACCAATTGGAAAGAATTAGGAGGAAAAGACCTGAAGATTGTGGTGGTCTCTAGAGATTCAGCAAGTGGAACCTTTGAAACATTTAGCAAAATAGCACTAGGAGGTAAGAAAGTTAAACCTGAGGCTCTTGCTCAGGCCTCTAATAATACAGTAGCTACAATTGTGTCTACTACTAAGGGAGCTATCGGCTATGTAGGATTAGGATATATTAGTAATACTGTAAAGGCTTTACCGGTAAACGGAGTAATCCCGGAACAGGAAACTGTAGTCAGTGGAAAATATCCTATTTCTCGTCCTCTTTATATGTATACTGATGGAGCACCTCAAGGGGTAGCTAAAGATTTTCTTGAGTTTATCTGTTCCGAAGAAGGACAAAAAATAGTTGAAGAACAAGGATTTGTACCTTTAAGTTTTTAAATAATCAAAGATTATGAGGAGTATAATTTGAAAGGGAAATTTTTTTTAAAAGAAAAGATAATAAAAAATATATTTTTACTCTCTTCCCTTACTTCTATATTCTTCTTAGCCGGAATAACCTTAATCTTATTTAAGGAAGGGCTTCCCTTATTTCGAGAAATTAACTTAAAAGAATTTCTCTGGGGGAAGTCCTGGTATCCTACTTATGACCCCCCTGAGTTTGGAGTACTCCCTTTAATTTTCGGTTCTTTATGGATTACTTTAGGAGCGTTGATTGTAGCAGTTCCTCTGGGAGTTTCTGCGGCTATTTATATCTCTGAATTAGCCACTCCAAAAACAAGAAATTTTTTAAAATTAGTTATCGAAATGCTAACCGGTATTCCCTCGGTAATTTACGGCTTTTTAGGAATAGTGGTTTTAGGACCCTGGCTGCAAGAGCTTCTGAATCTACCTGTAGGTCTTTGCTCTCTCACCGCTTCCCTGCTCCTTGCCCTTATGGCTATCCCCACTATTACCAGCCTCTCTGAGGAAGCACTTTTTTCCGTCTCCAAAGACTACAAGGAAGCATCTTGTGCTTTAGGAGCAACCAAATGGGAAACCATAATCAAGGTTACAGTACCTGCTGCTTTTTCGGGAATTAGTACAGCAGTATTGTTGGGTATGGGTAGAGCTATTGGTGAGACTATGACAGTATTGATGGTAGCCGGTGGAGCAGCAGTTATCCCTCGTTCTTTCTTACAGCCAGCACGACCGATAACTGCCACTATTGCCTTAGAGATGGGTGAAGCCGTAGTGGGGAGCAGTCATTATCATGCTT
>JAYEGH010000147.1:0-12604 GCA_034659055.1 Candidatus Caldatribacteriota bacterium | reverse complement strand
AAAATTAGAAGCAGTTGGTGCAGTTGTTGAAATAAAATAAAAGATCAAAGTACTTATTAAAATACGGAAGATACCTTTTGATAAATATTTAAAAGGTATCTTCTTGATTTTTTATTAATAAAATGATATCATAATATCTTGCATATAATTATTATTACAGAAAATGCAAATTAGTTAAAATATATAAAAATCGATTTAAAACCATTTAAAGATTTTATCTCTTCTAATTTTATTAAATCGATTTTGACCATATAAAATAATGAATAAGGTTGGTGTTTTGCGGTGAATAATAAAAAAGTTAAAATTAGAGATTTTTCCAAAATACCTGAATTGTGTCCAATCCCTAATTTATTGGACATTCAAAGAAAATCTTACAGAAACCTGCTACAAAGGTTTACTCCACCTGCTGAAAGGAAAGAACAAGGTTTACAGGAAGTTTTTTTAAGCGTTTTTCCAATACAGGATTTTGCTGGTAACTTTATTTTAGAATTTGACCAATACTTTATCGGTGAGTGTAAAGATAGTGTAGATGGCTGCTGGGAAAAAGGTGTCACATATTCTGCTCCTTTGGAGGTAAGTTTTAATTTAATTAGTAAAAAGACCGGTGAAATTAAAGAACAAGTTGTATTTATAGGCGATCTTCCACTCATGACTAATACAGGAAGTTTTATTATTAATGGGGCAGAAAGGGTAGTAGTGAATCAGTTGATAAGGTCTCCTGGAATTTATTATAGTGAGGAAGGAAACGAAAATAATATACTATATAAATTCAAAATTATACCTAATCGTGGTTCATGGTTAGAATTTGGATTTGATTCTTCAAATATGATTTATGTTCGTATTGACAAAAAGAGAAAGATACCAGCCACAACTTTATTAAGAGTATTAGGTTATGAGAAAAACGATGAAATTATGGATCTTTTTGATGGAGAGGAAATTATTGAAGCAACTTTGAATAAAGATAATACCTCTAATCAGAAAGAGGCTTTGATCGAAATATTTAGAAGGTTAAGGCCAAGTGAGCCACCTACAGAAAAAAATACTCGGCAATTAATTCAAAGATTGTTATTTGACCCAAAGAGATATGATTTAGCGAATGTAGGTAGATACAAAATAAATAGAAAATTGAAACTGAGAGAACGAATATTAGACAAAATAGCTTCTCAGGATATAGTAGATCCTAAAAATAATAAGATTATCGTTAAGGAAGAAGAGAAGATAGATCAAAAAGCTATTTCCAAAATAGAATCTGTTGGAATAAACAGAGTAAAAGTGTTTAATTCTGAAAATGAAGTAGTAAGTGTATATAGAGAAAAAGAAGAAAGCTTTTTACCTCTTATTGATTGGGAAACAAAAGAGATAGATGAAAAAGTAGCTGGAATGATAATTAATGAAAATATTATTAACCCCGAAACAGGTGAAGTAATATGCGAAGCTGGTAGTGAATTAACCAGTGACTTAGTTTACAAAATAAAGGAATTTAGAAAAGAAGTAAAGGTGAAAAAAGGTACCTCATTAACCAGGGAAGATATTGTAGCTGCATTAAGATATTTGGTAAATTTATATCGTGGTATCGGTCAAGTTGATGATATTGATCATTTAGGCAATAGAAGGGTAAAGACGGTAGGAGAATTACTTCAAGATCAGTTTTTCATCGGTTTAAATAGGATGGAAAGAGTAATAAGGGAAAGAATGACTATTCAACCTGATGTATCAGCTATAACTCCACAGGCTTTGATTAATTCACGACCATTATTAGCGACTATCAGACAATTCTTTGGAAGTAGTCAGCTTTCTCAATTTATGGATCAAACCAACCCTCTATCAGAGATTACTCACAAAAGAAGACTTTCTGCTTTGGGTCCTGGTGGTTTAACCAGGGAAAGGGCTGGTTTTGAGGTTAGAGATGTTCATCATACTCATTATGGAAGAATTTGTCCCATTGAAACACCAGAAGGACCAAATATCGGGTTGATTGGATCACTTTCTATTTACGCTAGAATTAATGAATTAGGCTTTATCGAAACCCCTTATTTTCGGGTAAAAAAGGGGAAAATAACGGATGAAATTGTTTATTTATGTGCAGATGATGAAGATAAATATAAAATTGCTCCAATAAGTGTTAAAATAGGTAAAAATAATAAAATTTCTCAAAATGAAGTACCTTGCCGATTTAAAGGTGAGATTTTAGAAAGTTCACCTCTGGAGATAGATTTTATTGACGTGTCTACCAGACAATTAGCAAGTATATCAGCCAATTTAATTCCTTTTTTAGAACACGATGATGCTAATAGGGCTTTAATGGGTACTAATATGCAAAGACAATCTGTTCCCTTAATTAAAAATGAAGCACCTCTGGTGGGAACTGGAATAGAAAAAAAAGTGGCTGTTGATTCAGGAACAGTAATTACCACTAATCAAGATGGCATTGTAGAAAAAGTGGACGCTGATAAGGTAATTATAAAAAGTAAAAATAGCATAGAAGAATATTCACTAAAGAAATTTATTAGGTCTAATCAAGGGACTTGTGTGAATCAGAAACCTATTGTAGAACAAGGGGAGAAAGTAAAAAAGGGTGACGTAATTGCTGATGGAACCTTAACTTCTCAAGGCAATCTATCTCTGGGAAGGAATATATTTGTAGCTTATATGCCGTGGGAGGGTTATAATTTCGAAGACGCAATTTTGATTAGCAATAGACTGGTTAGAGAAGATATTTTTACTTCTATTCATATAAGCCAACATGAATGTGAAGCTCGAGATACGAAATTAGGACCAGAGGAAATAACCTGTGATATTCCCAATATAGGTGAAAGTAGTCTGAATAATTTAGATGAGCAAGGAATAATTCGTGTTGGAGCAGAAGTAGAATCAGGAAATATTTTAGTAGGAAAGGTTACTCCTAAAGGAGAAACTGACTTAGGGCCGGAAGAGAGATTATTAAGAGCTATTTTTGGGGAAAAAGCTCGCGAAGTGAGAGATACATCTTTACGTGTTCCCCATGGGGAAAAAGGAAAGGTTGTAGATGTAAAGATATTTTCACGGGAAAATAACGATGAGCTTCCACCTGGAGTAAATCAACTGGTAAAAGTATTTATTGCACAAATGAGAAAAATTTCCGAAGGTGATAAGATCTCTGGAAGACACGGAAATAAAGGTGTTATTTCTAAAATATTACCGGATAATGATATGCCTTTTATGGCTGATGGCACACCGGTGGATATTGTATTAAATCCTTTGGGGGTTCCCTCTCGAATGAATGTAGGACAGATTTTAGAAACTCATTTGGGCTGGGTAGCTAAATCCCTTGGAACTAAAGTTGTCACTCCTATTTTTAATGGAGCAAAAGAAGAAGAAATTGAAGAAGCTTTAGAAAGCGCAGGGTTGCCTAAAGACGGTAAAACAATCTTATATGATGGTCGAACAGGAAAAGCATTTGATCAAAAAGTAACAGTTGGATATACTTATGTTTTAAAGTTAGCACATTTAGTAGATGATAAGATTCATGCACGGTCTACTGGTCCATATTCTTTAGTAACCCAACAGCCATTAGGTGGGAAAGCTCAATTTGGGGGACAAAGATTTGGAGAAATGGAAGTCTGGGCTTTAGAAGGATATGGTGCAGCCTATAATCTTCAAGAGCTTCTAACTGTGAAATCGGATGATGTCATTGGAAGAATTAAAACTTATGAAGCTATAGTAAAAGGAGAGGATATTCCAATTCCTGGAATGCCGGAATCATTTAAAGTATTGGTTAAAGAGTTACGAAGTTTGAGTTTGGATGTAAAAATATTAGATTCACAGGGAAAAGAAGTTGATATTAGGGAAGATAGTAATATGAAGAGTGAAATTAACGATAATTTAATGAGAGAAATGGCAGAATAGATAAAATACAAACTAAGCCATTGAAATCTCTTATATTACAAGTACTATCAAAAAAATATTTTAGCAGGCAAGATAGATAGTGAATAGAATTAGTAAAAAGTGCAAAAACAAAGTTAGGAAAAAATTAAATTGATTGTTTTTGAAATTTAATTATATTATTGATTGTAAAAGTAATTTTATCTTAATATTTTTTGTATATGAATATGAAAAGTATTAGATATTTTATTTTTAAGGGGAGGGGAGCAATATTGAAAAATACGAATAATTTTAACTCCATCAAAATTGGATTAGCTTCAGTAGAGCAAATAAAAAAATGGTCTCATGGTGAAGTTAAAAAACCAGAAACAATAAATTACAGAACCTTGAAACCAGAAAAAGATGGTCTATTTTGCGAGAAAATATTTGGACCGGTTAAAGATTGGGAATGTAGTTGTGGAAAGTATAAAAGAATAAGATATAAAGGAGTAATTTGTGATAGATGCGGAGTTGAAGTTACTAAATCTATCACCAGAAGAGAAAGAATGGGGCATATTAAACTTGCTTCATCTGTTTCTCATGTTTGGTATTTTAAAGCTATTCCCAGTCCCTTATCTTTGCTTTTAAATATTTCTCCTCGTAATTTAGAGAAAATATTATACTTTGCTCCAGACCGCAGGAGAGAACAATTATATGAAATAATTGAAGGTAATGGAGATGATATAGAAAAAGGCGATATAATTTTAGAGACAGAATATAAGATTCATAAAAAGTATAATGACAAATTGATTGCCGAGTTAGTATATTATGTTAATGTTAATAAAGTAAAAAATTTTCCTTATAAAGTAGATGATGTAATTACAGAAGAAGAAGATAATAAATTGGTAGAAAAATTTGGAAGAATATTTTACCAGAAAGAACTATTATTGCCGGTTACAGAAAATGGAAATAAAAGTGAAGAAACAGAAGAAGAAACAGAGAAAGATACTGTAGAAGAAAAAGAAAAAAAATATCGAATTCTAAAAATTGATGGTTTAGTTTCTGAGAGTTATTTAGAAAACCTTAAGGAAATGAATGATAATTCTCTTTCGGCAAAGTTGGATACGCAAAATATTGAAGAGTCTTGTTATCTAGTAATTAAGCCTGGAAGTACTTCTTACAAAAAAGGTGATATTATATTAGAAATAGAGAATGATCAATTAGAGCTATATGATCCTGAATTCAAGGCAGGCACAGGGGCAGAAGCGATTAAAGAATTATTAAAAAACCTAAATCTAGACGAATTAGCCTTAAAACTTAGAGAAGAGCTAAAAAAATCCAGTGAACAAAAGGCGAAAAAGCTTATCAAAAGATTACAAATTGTGGAAGCTTTTCGTAAATCTAATTATAAACCAGAGTGGATGATATTAGATGTAATTCCAGTTATACCTCCGGATTTAAGGCCTATGGTTCAATTAGAAGGAGGAAGATTTGCCACATCTGACTTAAATGATTTATATCGAAGAGTTATAAATCGAAATAACAGGTTAAAAAGGTTGCTTGAATTAGGAGCTCCGGAAATCATAATTAAAAACGAAAAACGTATGTTACAGGAAGCAGTAGATGCTCTAATAGATAATGGTAGAAGAGGAAGAGCGGTATTGGGAGCAGGAAATAGACCTTTAAAGTCTTTAAGCGATATGTTAAAAGGGAAAAAGGGAAGATTTAGACAAAATTTATTGGGAAAGAGAGTAGATTATTCAGGAAGATCGGTAATTGTAGTAGGACCGAGTTTAAAGTTCCATCAATGCGGATTACCTAAAAAAATGGCATTAGAACTGTTTAAACCTTATATAATGAGAGAACTTGTATCTCGAGATTTAGCTCACAATATCAAAACTGCAAAAAAAATGGTTGATGGTGAAAGTCCTGAAGTTTGGAGTATATTGAAGGATGTTATCGAAGAACGTCCCATATTGCTTAATAGGGCTCCAACTTTACATCGATTGGGAATACAAGCATTTAAACCGGTATTAGTAGAGGGGAAAGCTATTCAAATTCATCCATTGGTTTGTGCTGCTTTTAATGCAGATTTTGATGGGGACCAAATGGCTGTACATGTTCCTCTTTCTCCGGAAGCTCAGGCAGAAGCGGAAACCTTAATGCTTTCTTCGAAAAATATACTTTCCCCATCTAATGGATTACCTATAGCCTTGCCAAGTCAGGATATAATATTAGGATGTTATTATATGACTATGAAAGAAAAGGATCAAAAAGGCGAAGGAAAAATTTTTGGCAATTCACATGAAGCAGTAAGAGCTTATGAGGAAGGATTTGTGGACTTACACGCAATAATAAAATTTAGAACCAATGGTTCAATAAAACATACTACAATAGGTAGAATTATATTTAATGAAGTCCTTCCCGAGAGTATGGATTTTATGAATCTAACCATTAATAAAAAATCTCTGGAAAAAATAATTTCTTTTGTTTATCGAAAATATGGAGCAAATGAAACTGTAAAAATATTGGACAAGATCAAAAAGCTAGGTTTTAATTTTGCTACCTCTTCCGGTGTTTCTATAGGTATAGCTGATCTTGAAATACCTTCAGCAAAAGAGAAAATATTAGAAATAACTGAAAAAGAGGTAAATAAAATTCAGGAACAATATAATTACGGATTGATTATGGAGGATGAAAGAGAGCAAAAGATTGTTAATTCCTGGACTAAGGCTTCTAATGATGTTGTTGATGCGATTTTGAAAAATTTAAGTAAGTTTAATCCTTTATTTATTATGTCAGACTCCGGAGCTCGTGGAAGTAAGCGACAGATTGGTCAATTAGCCGGAATGAGGGGGTTAATGGCAGATCCTTCTGGAAAAATCATCGAATTTCCTATTAGATCTAATTTTAGAGATGGACTTTCAGTGCTGGAATATTTTATTTCCACTCATGGTGCTCGAAAAGGATTGGCTGATACTGCCCTTAGAACATCAAAATCAGGCTATTTAACAAGAAGATTAGTTGATGTGGCTCAAGATGCAATTATAAGAGAAGAAGATTGTGGCACTACCGAAGGAATAATTATTAGAGCTTTTCAAGATGATGGAAATGTAATAGAAAGCTTGGAAGAAAGGTTAGTGGGCAGAATAGTTCAGGAAGAAGTTATAAATCCTAAAACAGGAAAGACTTTACTTGAAATAGGAGAAGAGATAGACGAAAGTTTAGCTAAAAAAATCTCTGAACTTGGAATAAAAGAGGTTAAGGTAAGATCTGTTTTAACTTGTATGGCTGAACACGGATTATGTGCAAAATGCTATGGTAAAAATATGGCTACCGGGAAAATGGTAAATATTGGAGAAGCAGTTGGTGTCATTGCCGCTCAATCTATTGGTGAACCGGGAACGCAATTAACTTTAAGAACCTTCCATACCGGTGGAGTTAAAATATCCGGGGAAGATATTACTTTGGGACTTCCTAGAATAGAACAACTTTTTGAAGTAAGAAAACCAAAGAAACAAGCTATAATTAGTGAAATAAATGGAACAGTAGGAGAAATTAATACTGAGGAAATTAATAAGAAAAGAGTAGAAATTATTCCAGAAAAACAAAATAAGAATCGATCTAAAAAAGAGGAAAAGAAGAAAACATATAATATTCCAAGAGATTTAAGAATAACAGTAGAAAAAGGGCAAAAAATAATTGCTGGGCAAAGATTGACTATTGGGTTCATAGATCCACGTGAAATTTTAAAAATTCAAGGCATTAAAGCTGTTCAAGAATATTTATTAAAAGAGATTCAATCAGTATATAGATCACAGGGAGTTACCATTAATGACAAACATGTTGAAACCATAATTCGACAAATTGCTCGCTTAAATATGATTTATATCAGGTCAGCACGTGATTCGAAATTGCTATCAGGTGAATTGGTTTATGTTTCTGATTTTGATAGAGAAAACAAAAAAATAATTAAGGAAAATAAAGAAATTGCTAAAAAGAATAAGGAATTATTGGAAGATAAAAAAATCTTGTCTTCTTTGGTTGATGAAAAGACAGGGGAAGTAATAATTGAAAAAGGAAAAACTATTACCAGTAAAATGGTTAATAAAATTGAAGGTGCTAAATTTACAGAACTAAAAATATCAGATGCTGAAAATAATAAATATACTATACTAAAAGGAGAAAATAATTTTCATAAAAAAGTAACAGGAAATGTTTTAGTAGACAAAAATTATATTGATTTAGAAGAACAAGAAGAAGAAAAAAATATAGAAAAAATTAGAGCCCATAAAATAATCAATAAAAATGAAGCAACAGAAATTATAAATAGTGATATTAGAACAGTGTCTTGTGTCAATTCAGATATTTATGATAAATTAGAAGGTAAAATAGTTGCTGAAGATGTTATTAATCCGGAAAATTCTGGAGTTTTAGTAAGTCAAAATACCCAACTTACTAATTTAGAAATAGACAACATAATAAAGGCCAAAGTAAATAATATAAAAAGCTGGAAAGACATAAAGGAATATTCTATAAGAGATAGTATTACTAAATTAATAAAAGAAGAAATTATGGGACAAACGATTGGTGAAGATATTGTTGACCCAATTAGTGGAGGCGTTCTTGCGGCCAAAGGACAAATTATAAGTAAAAGCGTAATTAAAAAAGCCTTATCTTCTAAAATAAGTGATATACCATTAGAAGACGGAAGATATTTTTCTTTAGAAGGAAGACTTTTAGAACACCTTTATAAAAAAGTAGTAGGTAAGATTGCTGCTTTTGAGATATTAGACCCTGAAACAGGTAAAATATTGGTTGATGCTGGTAAAAAAATCAAAAAAGCTAATACAGCAGAAATATGTAGTAAACGTGTAAATTTATTAAAATTTAGAGAAAGTAACGAAATGGTAGAATATGATATAATTGAAAATATCGGATTTATTAGAAGAAAAAAGATCCCGGCAGTTGGTATGCCAATTATTCAAGGGATTACACAGGCTTCTCTTTCTACTGAAAGTTTTCTTTCAGCTGCTTCCTTCCAAAGGACTACTCATGTCTTAACTAATGCAGCCATAAAAGGAAAACAAGATAAGCTTTACGGGTTGAAAGAAAATGTAATTATAGGTAATATTATTCCTGCGGGAACCGGTCTGGACAAATATAAAAAAGCAGAGATTGATTCTCTTCATGAAGAAGAGGAAAAAGTAGAAAATATTTTTAAAGATACAGAGGAAAACATAATCGAAGAAAAGGAAGATACATCTACAGAAGAGATAGAAAAGGAAAAAGATGAAATTTTTTCTAATGGTAAAAAACATAAATCAAAATCTGATTCAAATGAATAGTAAGTAAGATAAAAATCTATAATTAATGGTTGACATCAAACGATGATGCTGCTAAACTATATAAGTATTTTTTCAAATATGTAAGAATTAATAAATATAAATAAAGGGAAGTATGATATGCCAACAATAAATCAATTAGTTAGAAGGAGCAGAAAGAAAGTATTGAAAAAGTCCGGTACACCATCTTTAAAAGGTTCTCCTTTAAAAAGAGGGGTATGTACCAGGGTATGGACTATAACTCCCAAGAAACCAAACTCTGCTTTAAGAAAAGTTGCTCGTGTAAGATTAACTAACAGTACTGAAGTTACGGCTTATATTCCAGGAGTTGGTCATAACCTGCAAGAACATTCCATCGTTCTTTTAAGGGGTGGAAAAGTAAGAGATTTACCTGGAATAAGATATCATGTTGTTAGGGGAGTTATGGATACTACCGGGGTAGAAGATCGGAAACAGGGACGCTCAAAATATGGCTCCAAAAAACCAAAGAAGGAAAAAGAATAAATTAGAAAAGCGGAAATAGAGGTGGGAGATAATGTCTAGAAGAAGAAAGGCAGAAAAAGGAATAGTTGTACCGGATCCTGCATATCACGATAAAAATGTAACAATTTTTATAAACAAACTTATGTATAGTGGACAAAAAACTAAAGCAGAGAATATTTTTTATAAAGCTATAGAATTTGCTGCCAATAAACTAAAAAAGAAACCTATTGAAGTATTTAATCAAGCACTGCAGAACGTTATGCCTGCTTTAGAAGTTAAATCAAGAAGGGTCGGAGGGGCAAGTTATCAGGTTCCAATCGAAATAAGTCCGGATAGAAGGATGACCTTGGGGATGAGATGGCTTATTAATTTTGCCAGAAATAAAACCGGCAAGCCTATGCATCAAAAATTAGCTTTGGAATTTATTGATGCGGTAAAAGGAACAGGTATGGCAGTTAAGAAAAAAGAAGATACGCATAAAATGGCAGAAGCAAACAAAGCATTTGCTCATTATCGCTGGTAAATTGGTTAGCTGGTTACTTATAGTTAGCTAGTGAAGAAAATCAAAGATTTAGATAAGGAAATAAAATCATATTTTCTATTTTTTTTGGTATTTTTTTTACTAATGACTAAATACTAAATATTTATGACTAGTTTAATTGGTAAATTGATGAATTAGCAAATTAGTTAACTGGCTAATTAAGTTATAAGGATAGAAAAATATAAATTATGAATACAAAAATTGTAAAAAAGAAAATAAGAAATATTGGTATAGTAGCCCATATTGATGCTGGAAAAACTACCGTTACCGAAAGAGTGCTTTATTATACTGGAAAAGTCCATAGGATGGGAGAAGTCCATGAAGGATTGGCTACTATGGATTGGATGCCTCAAGAAAAGGAAAGAGGGATTACCATCACTTCTGCAGTAACTACTCTTTTTTGGCAGGAGCATCAAATAAATATTATTGATACACCAGGGCACGTAGATTTTACTGTTGAAGTCGAACGTTGTTTAAGGATTCTTGATGGAGCAGTGGTAGTTTTTTGCGCGGTAGGAGGGGTAGAACCCCAATCCGAAACAGTATGGCATCAAGCAGATAGATATAATATTCCCCGATTACTTTTTATCAACAAGATGGATAGAATGGGAGCTGATTTTTATCATACGGTAAAAATGATTCAGGAAAAATTAGCAGCCCATACAATTGTAATACAATTACCGTGGGGAAATGAAGATAACTTTAAGGGTATAATTGATTTAATAGAGATGAAAGCCTACTCTTATAATGTTGAAAGCTTGGGGAAAATTTATAAAGAAGTACCAATACCTGATGAAATGAAAAAATTAGCTGAAAAGTATCATTATAATATGATTGAAGATTTAGCTGAATGTGATGATACTATAATGAAAGCATATGTTAATGAAGAAAAAATAGTTTCCAATAAAATAAAAGAGGCAATTCGCCGAGTAACTATAAAGGCTAAGGCTTTTCCGGTATTGTGTGGAAGCGCTTTAAAGAACAAAGGCATTCAATTATTATTAGATGCAACGGTAAACTATTTTCCTTCACCTATAGACATACCCCCAGTTAAAGGGAAAGATCCTTTATCAAGTAAGGGAATAAAAAGATTAGCAAAAAATGATGAGCCTTTTTCTGCATTGATATTTAAAGTTATGACTGATCCATTTATTGGTAAATTAAGTTTTATCAGAGTTTATTCAGGGACTCTAAAAGCAGGCTCTTATGTATACAATTCTTCTAAAGATATTAGAGAAAGAGTAAATAGGTTGGTAATGATTCATGCTGATCACAGAGAATCTGTAGATGAGATTTGTTCAGGAAATTTGGGAGCAATTATAGGATTAAAAAAATCAACTACCGGTGATACCATATGTGATTCTAAAAAACCCATAGTCTTGGAATCAATGAAATTTCCAGAACCGGTAATCTCAATAGCCATTGAACCAAAAAGTAAGGTAGAGCAAAACAAAATGGCAATTGCTTTAGATAAATTAGCAGAAGAAGACCCTACTTTTATTCGAAATAATAATGCTGAAACCGGTCAAACCATTATTTCCGGAATGGGAGAACTACATTTAGAGATCATCATAGATCGTTTATTTAGAGAATTTAAAGTGGAAGGTAATATTGGAAAACCTCAAGTAACCTATAAAGAAACAATTGAAAAAAGTGCCGAAGCCAGAGAAAAATTTATTCGACAATCAGGTGGTAGAGGACAATACGGAGATGTAACATTATTAATAGAACCTTATAAAGAGGAGGATTTTAAATTTATAAATCGAATAGTGGGAGGAGCAATCCCCAAAGAATATATTCCTGCAGTTGAAAGCGGAGTATGCGAAGCAATGCAGAGTGGTGTATTGGCTAATTATCCGGTTACTAATATAAAAATAACTTTGTTGGATGGTAGTTATCATCCGGTAGATTCTTCGGAGATAGCCTTTAAAATTGCAGCCTCTATGGCATTTAAAGAATGCGTAAAAAAAGCTAAACCAGTACTTTTAGAACCTATAATGGAGGTAGAAATTGTGACCCCGGAAGAATATTTAGGTAATTTGGTTAGTGATGTAAGTTCTAGAAGAGCGAAAGTAGAGGGGATTGAAACTAAAGCTAAATCAAAAATTATTATAGCCCACGTTCCTTTAGCAGAAATGTTTGGTTATGCAACAAGCTTAAGATCGATTTCTCAAGGTAGGGCAACTTACACTATGCAATTTATGTGTTACGATAAAGTACCAGATAATATCACTAAAAATATTTTGGTTTAATTAAGATAATATAAAATTAATATATCCAAGGAGGAAAATAACAAATGGCAAAGGAAAAATTTGTAAGAAGTAAACCCCATATAAATGTGGGAACCATAGGTCATGTAGACCATGGAAAAACAACTTTAACTTCGGCAATGACT
>JAYEGH010000146.1:0-2572 GCA_034659055.1 Candidatus Caldatribacteriota bacterium | reverse complement strand
GTTTCTCCGAAATCTTTAAAAATGCCGGCAGGAATAACTGAGGATCTAAGAAGTAGAGGAGCGGAAATTGAAGAAACCGAGGATGTAGAAAAAGCTTTATCTGTTAGTGATATGGTTTATGTAACCAGAGTACAAAGAGAAAGATTCGAAAATCCTGAAGATTATGAAAAAGTTAAAGGCGTGTATGTAATAAATAGAGCAATGATTAAAAAAGCCAAAAAAGGTATTACCATTCTTCACCCATTACCACGGGTAGATGAAATAGCTACTGATGTTGATGATTATGAAGGAGCTGCTTATTTCAGGCAGGCACATAATGGACTTTATGTCAGAATGGCTTTATTGGCTCTGGTTAGCGGTAGAACATAATTCAAAAATATTTTTTTTATGAATTAGAATAAGTTATAATATAAGTTAATGATAAATCAATGATAGTGGAGGGTGTTTATGGAAAAATATGATCTGGTAATTAAATCTGACAAGATATTTGTCGAGAATAGATTAATTGATTGTAATATTGGAGTAAAAGATGGAATTATTGTTACCATAAGCAAAGAAAAACTCAATGGGAAAAAAGTGATTGATGCAAAAGGTAAGATGGTATTACCGGGAACCGTTGATCCTCATGTACATATCAGGGCCCCGGGACATGATGAAAGAGAAACTTTTGAGAGTGGTTCAAAAGATGCTGCTTTAGGCGGAGTTACGACTATAATTGAAATGCCCATTTCTGTTCCTCCTCCTCACTCTCCGGAAATAGTAAGAAACAGGATGAATGTTGCGGATAAAGAAGTGGTAGTTGATATTGCTTTTTATGGAGCAGCAGGCACAGATTGTTTGGATGATGTCATTCCTTGTTCAAAATCGGGTATCGTAGCTTTTAAAACATTTCTACACGAAGCTCCTCCCGGAAGAGAAAAAGAATTTATCGGTCTAACTGCTCCAAATACCGGTGACCAATATGAGCTGATGGAAATAGTGGCTCAAACCGGTTTAATGGCTGGGTTTCACGCCGAAAATAATGATATGATAAATAAAAATATTGCCCGGTTAAGAAGTGAAGGTAAAATTTCTCCGATATATCACGGAAGGTCACGGCCTCCGGTTGTAGAGATAGAGGCAGCATCCAAAATTCTACTCTTTGCAGAAAAAACTGGAGCAAAAGTTGAAATAGTTCACATTACTACTCCCGAAGTAGTAAGATTAGTGAATAAAGCTAAATCTAAAGGAGTATATGCTATTGCAGAAACCTGTCCTCATTACTTATTTCTTAATGAGAATGCTCTTAATAAAGTAGGGGTGTTTGCCAAGTGTAATCCTCCTTTAAGGAGTGAAGAAGAACGACAGGGGATGTGGGAAATGGTAAATGATGGAAGTATTGATATTATCGGAAGTGATCACGCACCTTATACTAAAGAGGAAAAGGAGAGAGGAAGTGAAGATATATTTACTCCCCCGGCAGGATTTCCGGGTTTATCTACCAGATTACCTTTGCTTTTCACTGCGGTTAAAGAAGGTAAAATGGAGTTAGAAAGAATGGTTAAACTTATCTGTGAGAATCCGGCAAAAGTATTTGGCTTTTTCCCAAAAAAAGGTACTATTGCTATTGGTTCTGATGCAGATTTTGTGATATTTGATCCCGACAAAAAAGACACTATTTCCAAAGATAAGATGTTTACTAAATGCAGAGACAGTGCCCTGGTATATGACGGATGGGAAGTTTACGGAAAACCAGAAAAGACAATTGTTAGAGGGAAAGTAATATTTGATGATGAAAAGATAGTCGTTTCTCCCGGATACGGAGAAATAATAAAAGTGGATGTGACAGCATTTAGAGAAGATAGAGAAGATAGAGAAGATGGGAAAAATCTTTAAAAATAACTACAAAAAAAATCAATAAAATGGGGTTGGAGGAATCTGACCCCATCCTACGAGAATTAGATATCTATCTACAGTTTTATCTTTATATTATACTACTTATGATTATCTCAAAAAAACTTTGAAAATATTTTCAAAAAAATTGATTTTTAAAATTTACGTAGTATAATAAATAAAAAGAACATTTCTGTATTATGAAAAAATTTACCGTATTGTGGTAAATACTTGATATTATTAAATTATCTAAAAGTAAGAAAAAAATTATTATATTTTTTAATTAAAATTATAAAAAAATTGTAAGGAGAGTAATTATGCCGATTAATTTAAGGAATAGAAATCTTATTGCTCTGAAAGATTTCAGCAAGAAGGAGATTTTGCATCTTTTAGATTTAGCTCGTGATTTGAAAAGAGCAAAATATACCGGTAACGAACAGCAAAAGCTAAAAGGTAAAAATATAGTACTTGTATTTGAGAAATCTTCTACCAGAACAAGGTGTGCCTTTGAGGTGGCAGCTTATGATCAGGGAGCCAATGTTACTTATCTTGGTCTTACCGGTTCACAAATGGGGAAAAAAGAATCAATGGAAGATACGGCTAAAGTTTTAGGAAGATATTATGATGGTATAGAATTTAGAGGATTCAAGCAGGAAAGCGTAGATATTTTGTCAAAATATTCAGGTGTTCCTGTGTGGAA
>JAYEGH010000145.1:0-2583 GCA_034659055.1 Candidatus Caldatribacteriota bacterium | reverse complement strand
ACAAATCGGGTAATAACTCCTAAAATAATCGCTATAATAAAAGTAAAGGCTATGGTAAATAAAGTCCGTTTACTTCCAATCTCACTCCACAAAACTGCAATAGTAGCTACACAAGGAACATAAAAAATTATAAAAATAGTAAAAGTCATAATCTGAGTTATGGACATAACTGTAATAATATTAGAGGTTCCCAAAGCCTGAATTAACATTAACATAGAAAGTTCTTTGCGAAGAATACCAAATATCAAAGTTGTACCCACTACTAAAGGTAGACCAAGTAAGGATGTTAAAGGAGAAAAAAAGTTATTTACCAACATATCTGCTTTAAAGTATTGTAATAAACTTAAGATTGTACTACCCACAATAAGTAAAGGCCAGGCAATAAATATAAATTCCTTCATCCTGAGCCAGGTTTTAGCCAAAGCTACTTTTATGGATGGAATGTGATAAGCAGGAATTTCCAATATCATTCCCGGGGTTACTTCCGGTAACATACGAGATAATATTTTTCCTGATATTATAATTACAATAATGTTTAATATGTAAATGGCTAAAGCTGCTTTGGGACTAATATAAAAAGCTACTAATGCAAATATTATAGTCATTCGCGCAGCACAAGGAATCATAGTAGCCAGCACGGAAACAATAAAACGATCTCTTGCCGATTCTAAAATTCGAGTAGCCATTATTGCGGGAACAGTACAACCATAACCCAGTATAAAAGGTATAATTGCTTTTCCGTGTAAACCAATTTTGTGTAAAAATGCATCTAAAAGAAAAGCTATCCGGGGCAGATACCCCAAATCCTCCAATATAGCCAAACCAAACAAAAACGGGAAAAGGTAAGGCAGGACAATAGCTATTCCGCCGGCAAGTCCCTGAACAATTCCGTTAATTATCGAAAATGATAGAGTTCCTGAATTAACACTTTTCTCCACCAAAGGTATCATTCTATAAAAATAGTCCAATAACGGCTCTTCTATCATTTTCCCCACACTGAAAACTAAATTAAAAAATAAATAAAAAATCAAGCCCAAAAAAAGATATCCTAAAACTGGATGCATTAAAATATTATCCAGATAATCAATTAGACTTGTATGAGGTTTACTAAGTAAAACTACCGATTCATAAATATTCATAGATAAATGGTGCCATTCAGAGGAAATAACTACATCGGGAGGCCTACCGTGGACTTTGCTAAGCAAAGTTTGAAAGTAATCAATTTTTTCAAAAATATTTTTATCTTTATTTTTAAAATTTTCTATAAAATATCTATCATTTTCTAAATATTTAATAGCTAAAAATCGTTTAGGTACATTAAATTTTTTGCCGAGCTTATTCTTTTCAACTTGTAGCGATAATTGGCTTATTGTTTTTTCAACGTCTTTGCTAAATTTTAGAATCTTGCCTGTTTTCTTTTCATTCCCTATTTTACTTGCAATAGAAAAAAGTTCTTTTACTCCTTTTCCTTTTAGGGCAATTGTCGGCACTACCGGAACGCCAAGAATTTTAGATAATTTTTCAATATCAATTTTAATTCCTTTACGTTCAGCTTCATCAATCATATTAAGACATACTACCATCGGCAATTTAATTTCTAAAAGCTGGAGAGTGAGCTCTAAGCTTCTGCTAAGAAGCGAAGCATCAATAACGTTTACCACAACATCAACATCATCTTTTAATAAATATTTTCTAGCCTCAAGCTCAGCAAGATCAAATGAAGTTAAAGAATAAGTCCCCGGTAAATCTACTAATTCAATTACCTGACCATTCAATTTAAACTTGGATAACTCGTATTTTACGGTCTTCCCCGGGAAATTAGAGGTAACTGCTTTATATCCGGCAACATGATTAAAGATAGTGCTTTTACCTGAATTGGGTTGCCCCATAAGAGCCATTCTCATTATTTTACCTCCACGATAATTTTATTAGCTATTCCCCTACCTAAAGCAACTTGGTTTCCATGAACGCTTACTAAAATTGGTCCTCGCATAATGGCACTCTTTTTTATTATTATTTCATTTCCGGAATGAATACCCAAACAACCTAAACGCTGCCTTATCCCCCAGCCTCCGGAAATACTAATTACTTTTACTTTTTGATCTTCTTTTGCTGAATCAAGGGTAATAGTCATATCGGTTTTGTTTCCCTTCTATTTTTTTATTTTGCATTAAATTTTTCTTTTTTAAAATATTCTTCAAAATATTTTTTCAATTTGGAATTATCTGATAATTGTTGAATAAATCCAATAAACCCAAATAAGCAAGTGATAGTTTCGGATGAAACGTCATGCTCAAGTTTACAGGCATCCTTTTGAGAATTTTTTTCACTTACCCCGATAATTCTTAAAAATTTTACAAATAAATTATGGCGTCTTTTTATTTCTCGGGCTATTTTTTTGCCCTTTGCCGTAAATACAATCCCTCCGTATCTTTCACATAAAATATAATTATTTTTATCTAATTTCTTAATCATTTCCGATACACTGGGACATTTTACTTCTAATCTATCAGCAATATCTTTTACTCTAACATATCCTTTATCATTTTGTAAATTTAATATAGCTTCCAGATAATCTTCCAT
>JAYEGH010000144.1:8725-12748 GCA_034659055.1 Candidatus Caldatribacteriota bacterium | reverse complement strand
TGATAATTTTTAAAATATTTTGGTCAATTAGAAAATTTTGTCCTAACCTTTTTTTGCATTTAAAATCGTATTTAGCAAGAAGTCTTATAACTTCTGCAGGAGAAGTTAATTTAGGATTATTCATTCTATTCCTCGCTTAATTACTCAATTTTTCGAGGTTTCAGTGGATAACAACTAGTCGTTAATCAAACAATTAATAAGTGATGATTGATAAGGGAAGAGTTAGCTGGTTGCTTAGTTATCTGGTTGACCAGTTAAAAATATAAAAGATAAAAATCAGTAATCAGGAGCTAGAAGCCAGTAGATAGAGAGAACAAGTAACCTGTTTTTGTAAGCTTAAGAGAATGAAGTTATTATAGGCATACACAAGATCTGCCCCCACTAATTTTTCTTGTATTTTGACGCAATGCTCGATACGCAATACTCGATACGAATTTTGGAGCCGGCGATCTGAGTTGAACAGACAACCTACGGATTACGATTCCGTTGCTCTTCCAATTGAGCTACGCCGGCATACTATTCACTATAAAAAAATGGTAGGCGGAACAGGACTTGAACCTGTGACCCCCTACATGTGAAGCAGGTGCTCTGCCGACTGAGCTATCCGCCCGTTTAAATTAAATATGGTGCCCCCAAGGGGATTTGAACCCCTGTCGCCGCCGTGAAAGGGCGATGTCCTAAACCCCTAGACGATGGGGGCATTTTACAAAGGTAGGCCGTGCAGGTCTCGAACCTGCGACCCTCTGATTAAGAGTCAGATGCTCTGCCAACTGAGCTAACGGCCCTCAAAGTTATTAAAAATTTTTCGCTTTTAAATATTACTATATTTTTTTCACCCTGTCAATTAGTATTGATAAATTAGTATCGAATATTAAGCATTTTAAGGGGAAAATGTAATTTTTTTACCATTTATATTTTATGCTTAATATTTTCCTTATTCCCCATTAGATTTTGCTTTATTTAACATAATTGAAAAATGGGTGGAGTAGCAATAGTAGTAAATACTACTATACAAATAATAATGGAAGCTATCTTTGTAGAAATAAGATCATATTCCAAACCCATTTTTACCAATATCAGTTCTACTCCGGCCCTTGGTATCATAGCTACTCCAACAGTAAGCGATTCCTGGTTGCTAAATTTACATAATTTTGCCCCCATACCACAACCTACAATTTTGCTAATTATAGCTACACCAATAAGCACCACGGTAAAAAATCCGACCGAAGTAAAAGAATTAATATCAAATTGCATGCCCATGGTTACAAAGAATATAGGTATAAATAAAGATTCTCCAATTATTGAAACATTTTCATAAGCTTCTTTAGCTATGCGCGTCTGCCCGATAATTAATCCTGCTATAAAGGTTCCGGTTATCATTAATAAACCAATTTTCTCTGCAATCAACCCAAAAAAAAGGCCTACAACCAAAACAGGAGTTAAAATACTCCGACAATTCTTTTATCAAATATAAAAAAATCAGATAGTTTCTTAAATAATTCAATCACCACTGTAAGGGATATCATTAAAAATAAAATAGTAAGCACAATTGTAAATATTAATTTGCTTAAATCCAAGTTTCCGTTTAATGCGACACCTAAAATAGTTCCTACGGCTACTATTCCTATAACATCATCTACAATGGCTGAACCTATAATCAGTGTGCCCAATCTCATCCCGATCATTTTTAATTCCGAAAGAACTCGACTGCTAACCCCTATAGATGTTGCCACCAAAGACACACCAATAAATAAAGATACAATTAAAGAATAGCCAAAATAAATAGCGGTATAATAACCCGCCACAAAAGGCAAAATAACACCTGAACCGGCTACGATTATTGATGCCTTTCCTAATTCCTTCAGCTCTTTAAAATTTACCGCAAGACCGGTTGAAAAAAGAAGCAGCAATATTCCTATATCGGCAATTTCTGTTATAGTTTTACCTGGAGTAATAATTCCGAGATTACCTATTAACATGCCAAAAAGCAATTCTCCCAAGATGGAAGGTTGTTTCATTTTCCCGGACAATAACTTTCCTGAAAAGGCAGCTACTAGTACGATTAATAATTTATATATAAACATTATTCCCTCAAATTACACTGATGCAATGTTTACTCTTCTTCAGTTATTCTGGCTAAATTTTCAAATTTCGCGTATTCTTTTACAAAAGTCAAATTTACTGTCCCTGTAGGACCATTCCTTTGTTTACTTACAATTATTTCAGCAATCCCCTTTTTATCAGTTTTAGTTTTATAATAATCTTCACGATATATAAAAATAACTAAATCAGCATCCTGTTCAATAGCTCCACTCTCTCTTAAATCAGAAAGTCGGGGTCTTCTTTCATTTCTTTGCTCTACAGCTCTGGATAATTGAGAAGCTGCTATCACGGGAACATTTAATTCTCTGGCTAAAGCCTTAAGAGAACGTGAAATTTCTGAAATTTCCTGCTGTCTGTTCTCTGCTCTGGCATTAGATTGTATCAGCTGCATATAGTCTACAATTACTAAACCAAGATTATGTTGAGCCTTTAGCCGCCGGGCTTTGGCTTTGATTTCCAAACAAGTGGTCCCTGCTGAATCATCAATAAAAATAGGAGCAGAGGATAATCTCCCCGCAGCCATGGAAAGTGTTGGCCAGTCAGTTTCAGCTAATCGCCCTCTTCGTAAATTATGAGCATCAACCCGTGCTTCCGAACAAAGCATCCTTTGTACCAATTGGGATTTAGACATTTCTAGACTAAAAATTGCCACTGGTGTATTTTTAGATATTGCAGTATTTTGAGCAATATTCATACAGAAGGCAGTCTTACCCATACCAGGTCTTCCGGCAATAATAATCAATTCTGAAGGTTGGAACCCGGTAGTGATATCATCAAATTCGCTAAAACCACTAGGAATTCCGGTAATATATTCATCCCGATGATATAGGTCCTCAATCTTTTCAAAACTATCCTGAAGTATCTCTTTAATAGGGATAAAAGACTGTCCTAAATTTCGCTGGGAAACCTCAAACATTAGATGTTCCGCTTTGTCCATCAAAACTTTGGCATCTTCTTTCTCTTCATAACCCATAGAGATAATTTTAGTAGCATTGTTAATTATATTACGTAAAATTGATTTTTCTTCAACGATCCTAACGTAATATTCAATATTTGCTGCAGTGGGGACACTATTAATTAAATTAGTAAGATAAGTAATCCCTCCTATCTTTTCTAATAAATCTCTTTTTTTTAGCTCCTCAGTTAAAGTAACCAGATCAACACCATTACTTCTATCGAACAGCTCACTAACGCATCTATAGATTATTTGATGAGATTTTCTATAGAAATCCTCGGGCTTTAAAATTTCAACAGCATGTAAAATTGCTTCTTCCTGAAGGAGCATTGAACCTAATGCCGCTTGTTCTGCGCTAATATTTTGAGGAGGATTTCTACCTAATTCCATATTTTTCTCCTAAATTAGTCGTTAATTAATTAGTCGTTAGTAAAAAAATACAAGATGATACAATTCACCGATTAACCAATTAACCAATTCTCCAATTAAGAATAAGATAAAGAACAGATAAAACAGTTACCCGATTTACCAGTTGCCATTAGTTGACCAGTTAGCCGGTTTACCGGTTAAGAAATAAAATAAAATACAAGTTTTTAGTTCACAGTTTTCAGTCTTATGTAGGGGCAGACCTTGTGTCTGCCCATAATAAAAAAAATACAATTTACCAATTAACCAATTTTCTGATTAACCAATCAAGATAAGAAAAGATTAAGATTAATTGCCTAGCAAAATTAATTGTTAATTTACATTGTTAGTTTCAAATTCTTACTTTTTTTCAGGTTTTTCTTTTTTTTCTTTTTTGTCCTCTTTATCTTCTTTTTCCTTATTGTCTTTTTTATCTTCTTCTGGTTCTGATAGAGAATCAGAAATCAGATTAACTTTTACATGGGCATCTACACCTTTGTGTAAATTAATAGGAATAGAATAAGTTCCCAACTTCTTTAATGATTCTTTTAATTCAATTT
>JAYEGH010000144.1:2535-8625 GCA_034659055.1 Candidatus Caldatribacteriota bacterium | reverse complement strand
TCTTCTTCTGGTTCTGATAGAGAATCAGAAATCAGATTAACTTTTACATGGGCATCTACACCTTTGTGTAAATTAATAGGAATAGAATAAGTTCCCAACTTCTTTAATGATTCTTTTAATTCAATTTTTTTTCTATCTAACTCTATTTTGCCTTCCTTAGCTATCATTTCGGCAATATCTTTGCTGGTTACAGAACCAAAAAGCTTATCTTCTTTTCCGGCTTTTACTTTAATATCCAGAGAAATACTATTAATCTTATCAGCTAATTCTTTAACTTCATTTAATTCATTTTCTCTTTTTTCTAAATCTTTTTTCTTTAGATATTCAATTTGATTGAAACTCCCTTTAGTATAAAGAACTGCTTTGCCTTTGGGAAGTAAAAAATTACGGGCAAAACCATCATTTACTTCGAGCACATCTCCAATTTTCCCAATTTTATCAATATTTTCTTTTAATATTATCTTCATGTCTAAAATCTCCTTGTTCCCTTTATTATAATTTTTTTCATTAACTTTAGCAAGACTAATTTAGTCGTTAGTAAATGGTGAATAGTTGTTAGTAAAAAAGAATAATGAACAATAAGTAATTAGTAATTCGTAAAAAGATCCAAGAAATACAATTTAACAATTAGCTTATTCACCGATTCTCCAATTGGCAAATCAATTTATTCTATTTTTTAGTTTTATTTAGCTTATTATTCATTTTCACTGATAATTAAATACTACAGATTATTTTATTCTTTTTTAGCAATAATTAATTTTCTAAAATTTATCCAAACATCCAGCATTCCTGCCCAAGTGGCAATTTGAGATAAAAAGGGTAAAAAACAGATTAATATATATATTATCCATTTCAGAAACTTGGTAACTTTATACTTCTCCATTAAAAAAGCACTTAGAGAAAGCCCGCAGATTAAAAATACTACAGTAAAAAACACTTGTATATTTATCCCAATTTTATTTAATTGAAATATATTATATTTTGTCCCAAGAAACATTAATACTGCTCCTATGCAGTAACTCCAAAAAAAAGATTTGGATGCTCTCCAATGGGAAAATGATTTAAACCCTATTAATTTGTACCCAAACTTCTTTAATACCAATCGGGCTACATAATAATTTAAAAAAGTGTCAAATATTGAAGAAAGTATGAGCATTGCTGGAAGAGCAGTTCGGATAATAATCAAAGTTTGACTTAATGTCTCTTTTAGTGATGTCAGCTGCTCTATAGTTAATCCCATATTGCTATAAAAACTTAGCGATTGTGCAATTATTTTATCTATTTGCTCTACATCAAACATTAAAGGGTTTATATCTAAAAACCAAAAACCGAAGATTAACATCAGTATTTTAGATGAAAAAGATGCGATACTGCTAATAATAATAATCTCGGTAAAAGGCAACTCTTTTTTTATTCCAAACCCCATGGTAAAACCCAGTATCCCAAAACCCAATAAAACCATAAAGCCTTGAAACGGTCCAGCCAAAAGGCTTACTAAAACACCAGATACTATAGTAGCAATAAGGGCAAATTTTAGACTATGGCGTAAGCATAATATTATAATGGGAAGTGGACATAAAAAACTCACTATAGTTCCCAATAAAGGTACATAAATACTTATAATAAATAGAACAGCAGTAATTGCTGCTAAAAAAGCACCCTCAACTATTGATTTGGTAGGAATTTGTTGTTCTGCCAATAAAAAACCTCTTCTATGATTAAAATCGAAAATTGAAAGCCAGATTAACCAGCTAAATAGCTGGTTAATCTAATAGTCACCAAGGAAGTCATCCCGTCTGATTATTTATTAATGATAAGAATTCAAAGCAATATTCCCTTATTTCTTTGTAATAAATTTGCCACTAATAACTTACAACATGTAACCCAAGTTATAACTTATTGATACATTTTGTTTACTGAATATTTTATAATATGTGTTAATCTTCAATTATTTGGCTACATAAGGAAGAAGCCCTATCTCTCTTGCTCTTTTTATAGCAATAGCAACTGCTCTTTGATGTTTTGCACAATTTCCGGTAACTCGACGAGGCAATATTTTACCTTGCTCGCTAATGAATCTTTTTAATAGATCTACGTTTTTATAATCAGCAACTATTTTATCTGCACAAAAAAGACATACTTTTCTTTGTGGTTTTCTAAAAAAACGATATTTTGCCATTAATGATTACTTTTCCTCCTTTGATTTATCTACTTTTTCCTATAATTATTCAATAGCTGACTATTTCTTCTTTTTTTTAGTAGGGATATTTTTCTGTTGAACGGTTAGTAGGTATCGAATAATTTTTTCTTCTAATTTAAATACTCTCTCTAATTCAAAAATACTCGTTTCATCTACAGAAAATTTTATTACTATATAATTTGCTTCTGTAAATTTTTTAATTTCATGACTTAATTTTCTTGTCCCCCATTTGTTTACACTAGTTACTTCTCCTTTTTCTTTAGAAATAGTTTTTTTTATTTTTTCTAATAAAGATGTAACTTCTTTATCTTCAAGTTGGGGATTAATGGCAAGCATTACTTCGTAGTTTTTCATCTGTTCACCTCCTTTTGGATTAATTAGCCCCTGAAATATTTTCAGGAGCAAGGAAAATAAATATATAAAATGACTAATTATTATACCATTTGATATTTTGTATAGCAAGGGAAAATGTAAAATTATAATACAATTTACCGATTGGCCAATTAAGGTAAAGTTCAGATAATTCAGTTAACCAGTTTGCCGGTTGGCCAGTTTACCAGTTAAAAACAAGAAATACAAGATGCAAATAAAGAAAATGCAAAAGATAATACAATTTACCGATTGACCAATTTTGTAATTAACCGATTGACCGATTCTACAATTGGCAAATTAAATCAGTCGTTAGTGAATACTGAATCGTATTTAGTCAGTGTATAGTGTATAGGTACGCGGGCTACAAATATAAAAAAATACCTAATTTAAAATAAGTTCTTGTTTAATAAATTACCCATTTCTCAATTTAAATAAGCAATTAGTAGGAACAAACCTTGTGTCTGCCCGTATTAAAAAAAAGTAAAGAAAATACAGAATATAAGTGAAAAAATATATAATCTCATTTTTTACTTAAATCTATGCTTTAATTTTTTAATCTCTTGGGATAATTTCACGTATTTTTTTTTCTAACTTTACCCGGGGAACTAAAACTTTTCTGCCACAACATAAACATTTAATTCCGATATCTATACCTGTCCTGGTAATTTCCCAATGAAAACCTCCACAAGGATGTTTCTTCTTTAATCTTATAATATCTCCAATCCCCAATTTTAAAGGCACGAATTTCCTCCGATAATTAATTGGCCAATTAACCAATTCACTAATTCACCGATTGACCGATTAAGATAAATGCAAGTTGCAACTAAAGAAATACAATTTTTCATCTCATGTAGGGACAGACCTTGTGTCTGCCCGTATTAAGAGAAAAAAATAAAAATGCAAGATAATATAATTGACCGATTGATTAATTCTCTAATTGGTAAATTGATAAATTGGCTAATTGGTTAATCAAAAACAATTACAATCCTTGAAATAGAGAACTAAACTCTTCTTTGTTTTTTTCTTTAAATGGACCAACAACAGATAAATTTATTTTATTTTTCATAAAAATATTCCGGGCAGAGTTTATTACATCTTCCACTCTAACTTCTTCAATCTTTTTTCTTACTTCATCTTCAGTAAAAGGCTTGCCATATAAAAGCAATTTTGTTCCCAGCCAAAATGCCTGATTTGAAGTACTTTCCAAACTTAAGGACAGAGCTCCTCTATACATTTCTTTTGCCTTCGTTAACTCCTCTTCAGATAAATCATTCTCCCTGATTTTCTTAAGTTCTTCTAAAATAACCTTTATAGTTTCTTTTAATCTCTTAGAATCTGCACCCGCATATATGTTAAATGAACCGGTATCATTGAAATATTGCAGGTAAGAATGAATATCATAAGCCAGACTTCTTTTAACTCTAATTTCCTGAAAAAGCCGTGAACTTAATCCTGAACCTAATATTATATTCATTAAATCAGTTGAGTATCTATCCGGATGCATTCGGGAAATAGCCGGAAATCCAAAGCATAGGTGGGTTTGATTAGTTTTTTTATATTTTATTCCTATTTGAAAATTTTCCTGTTTAGTGGAAGCTGGCAAATACTTCTTGAACTGCTTTCTTTTCATTTCTTCAAAATATTCTTTCACTTTTAACATTACTTCTTCTTTTTTAATATTTCCGGCTACACTGATTACTATATTATTAGGTCGATAAAATTCATTGATATAGGATACTACATTTTCTCTTTGAATATTGTTTACACTCTTTTCGTCTCCAAGAATTCCCCTTCCTAAAGGTTGATTTTTCCATATTAATTTATCAAGCAAAAGCTCAACTAATTCCTCAGGCACATCTTGACATTTTCGTATTTCTTCTATAACTACACTTTTTTCTCTTTGAAGGTCATCATCTCTCATAAGAGAATTTAATATTATATCAGATAATACATCAAAAACAATTGCAAAACCTTTCTGGGGTACTTTAGCATATAATAGGGTGTTTTCTTCAGAAGTTGAAGCATTTATTGATCCTCCAATGCTCTCGATGTCCTTAGATATTTCTAAAGTACTTTTTCTATTTTTAGTTCCCTTGAATAACATATGTTCAATAAGATGGGAAATTCCCTGGTATTTCTTTTCCTCACATCTTGAACCTATTCCAATACCAAAAACAATGGCTATTGATTTCATATAGGGCATTTCTTTTACTATAATCCTTATTCCATTTTTTAATTTATATAGATTGTGAATGATATTATCTCCTTTTATTAATTTATTAGTTAGTTAGTTAGTTAAGATTAAGACCAAATAACTTAGTTAGCCAGTTTGCCGGTTAAAAACAAAAAATGCAAAGATAAGATGCGAAAAGTTTCAAGTTGCAAGATGTAGGGTACAAGTTAAGAAATAATATTTTTTATCTCATGTGGGGGTAGATCTTGTATCTGTCCACCTTAAGAGAAAAAAATTAAAAGCGAAAACTACAAGTCAAAACTTTTTTCTCAATCTTAAATTTTAAATTTTGCGTTATGGCTTTAAATTTTGCGCTTTTCGTTTTTCACTAAACACTATATGTTATCCGATAAAATTAATTAATTAGTTAAAACTTGTAACTCTTTAATTGTTACTGTATTTTATTAAGGCTTTTCTATTACGAACACTTCTTCTAACTTTGTAAAATCAACTTCCAGTCTTATTAATACTTGCTGAAACAAAGCATGATTGTCTTTTTTAATTCCTATCACTTCACCAATAATAATTCCTTTAGGAAAAATACTCCCCAATCCTGAAGTAATTACTCTGTCACCTCTTTTTATATCAGCATCACGTGAAAGATATTCCATGTAACAATAATTTTTTTCACTTCCCTTAACTACTCCAATATCCCGGGATCTTTGGATCATTCCCCCTACCGCACTTCTTTGATCTAAAATTAGTAATACTTTTGAAGAATGTGAATCAACACTAACTATCCGTCCAACCAAACCAGAATAAGTAGCTACTGCCATATTTGCTTCTATCCCATCCTTGCTCCCTTTATCAATGATAACACTATTAAACCAATTTCCCGGTTCCCGACTTATTACCAAAGAAGAGGTCATTTGATAAGAGAAAGATTCCTTAAGCTCTAGTAATTTTTTCAGTCTATTATAAGCTATTAATTTCTCTTTCAGCACAGCATTTTCCTGAAGAATTACCTTTATCTCCTCAGTTAATTTTTTATTTTTCTCTTCCAACTCTTTAAATTCAGCAATAGCCCTTAGATAATTTTTTGTATTGTCAGATACGATGCTTATACCCCGGTTAATCGGAGAAAATGTTTTTATCGCAAGACTTTCTAACCAACCAAAATACATCTTGCCATGAAAATCTATGGTCATTATAAAAATAGTAAGAATAATTAATACTACAAAAATCAAGAATGTTTTATTTTTTAGAAAATATTTTTTCAATAAAATCACCTAATAAACTAAGAGAGATACAGCAAGCCGTGTGTTCACTTTTAATTTTATTACCA
>JAYEGH010000144.1:0-2435 GCA_034659055.1 Candidatus Caldatribacteriota bacterium | reverse complement strand
TTCTCAACAATTTTCCCTATCCCGTTTATTACACAATATACCGGTTTTGGAGAAATAAAAATTGGAATTCCTATTTCTTCTTGTAAAAGTTCTGCCAGGCCTATTAAGACTGAACCCCCGCCAGTCATAATTATACCTTTATCCACAATATCAGAAACTAATTCAGGAGGGGTTTTTTCTAGAGTCATCTTAACTATATTAGCTATTATCTTAATTGATCCAGAAAGAGCTTCCCTTAATTCATCTATAGATATATTAATTATCTTGGGTAATCCGCTTACCTTGTCCCTTCCTTTAATTTCATAACTTTCAATTTCTTTATCAACTTCATCCTTTGTTAAGTTAAGCTTAATCTTTTCAGCAGTTAATTCACCTATATGTATATTATATTTTCTTTTTATATACTTTACAATCTCATCATTAATATAATCTCCTGCTACCTTGCTTAGCTCACTTACTACAATCCCTCCTAAAGAAATAACTGCTACTTCGGAAGTACCTCCACCTATATCAAGTACCATATTCCCCATAGGTTCAAATATAGGCAAACCAGCTCCAATTGCAGCAGCAATAGATTCATCTACTAAAGATACTTTTCTCGCTCCACATTTATAGGCAACTTCTGAAACCGCTCTTTTTTCAACTTCAGTAACTCCTGAAGGTACGCAAATTACAATTGAAGCTTTGACGAAACGATTAGGAATATGTACTCTCTTAATAAAATATTTTAACATTTCAGCAGTTACTTCAAAATCAGCTATTACCCCTTCCTTTAAAGGTCTAACGGTAAACAAACCTGCAGGAGTCCGACCAATCATCTTTTTAGCCTCTTCCCCTACAGCTAATATCTTATTTCCATTATCTCCAAAAGCCACTACGGATGGTTCATACAAAACAACGCTTTTCCCTTTAACATATACTAGCGTAGTAGAAGTACCAAGATCAATCCCTATACTTTTAGAGAATGACCCAAAAAGAAAATCACTTAACATTTTCTGTAACTCCTTTTATTTGTAAATTTCTATTTTTAAATTGTTCTTTTCATAAATTAATTCTCATAAATAAATAATAATATGTTATAATGCGTAAAATAATTAATATTTTGTGTAGTCAGTAAGCTGCATTTATCAATTTAATTCATTTATTAAATTCACTAACTAAACCAATTAATTTATAGGCCAAACGGCTACCTAACTACCAATATTTTTAGGAATGATAAAATGTCCAATTTAATGCTTAGTTTATTTATATCAATTATAACTTACTTTTTAATTTTTACCAATCGTAGAATTAGAGCAACTTCTGCTTTTTTTGGAGCACTTTTAGCCATCGCTCTGGGTTTGATTAAATTTGATAAAGCAATTGATTATATAGATTTTAATAAGTTAGGCATCATACTCGGTATGATGATATTTATTATAATAGCAAAAGAAAGCGGAATATTCCAATATTTTGCTATAAAAGCTACTAAATACAGTAGAGGCAATCCTTTAATTCTTCTAATTATACTTTCATTACTGGCAGGATTTCTCTCTTCAGTTTTGGATGAAATCACTACTTTACTCTTTTTAGTAAATATAACCATGGCAATTACACATATATTGCAAATATCTCCCATGCCTTTTCTAATTTCTGAAATTATTTTCGCAAATATTGGCGGATTAGCTACTTATATAGGTACCCCTGTCGATATTATGATAGGCTCAGCTGCTCATCTTAATTTCTATGATTTTATATATCATATGACACCAATATCGCTATTACTTGTAATCTTTAATATATTTTATCTTATTAATCTTTTTAAAAATACCCTTAAAAAGAATGATATACCGACAGAAATTATTTCTCGCTTTAATAAAATTGATGAAAAAAAAGCTATTGTTGACATTTCTTTATTTAAAAATTCTGTATTAATTTTAAGCATTACCTTAATTGCTTCATTTTTTTCCCACTTAATCCATTTAAACCTAGCCGTAATCTACCTACTTGGAGCAACTATTTTACTTATACTCAGCCACGATAAACCGGATGAAATTTATGCTCAAATTGACTGGCGAATTATTTTCTTTTTAATCGGATTAAATGTGTTATCTGGAACACTTGAAGAAAATGGATTAATTGAAATCATTTCCTCTAAATTAATAAGTTTTACCGGGGGGGATTTAAACTTTTTGAGTTTTAGCACCATTGGACTATCTACCTTTATGTCTGCTTTTTTTAACAATATCCCGGTTGTTGCTTTGGCTATTCCGGTCATTCAAAATATTTCCCATGATATTAACATTACACTTCCCATTTTATGGTGGGCACTTTCTTTGGGTGCAAATATCGGAGCAAATGGTACATTAATCGGAACTGCCTCTAATCTAATGGTAGCAGATATCGCTGAAAAAAATAATCAGCCTATCCCTTTTTGGTATTTTGTAAAAATAGCT
>JAYEGH010000143.1:0-2614 GCA_034659055.1 Candidatus Caldatribacteriota bacterium | reverse complement strand
ATCTTTTTATTCCTTCTTCCATTTTTCTCCTGGTTTCTTCTTATAAAATATTTTCAAAATATACATTATTTTTTAATTTCTTATCTCTTTTTTCTTCACGCGATACGCAATACGCGATACGCAATACGAATCATTAGTTTACTTTTTCCTTAATAAATTTAATTATATCCCGAGTATCACTTCCCGGAGTAAATATTTCATCTATTCCGATTTTTTTAAGTTCAGGAATATCTTCTTCGGGGATTACTCCTCCCCCTATAATGATAATATCTTCAATATTATTTTCTTTTAGAATTTCCATTATTCTTGGAAAAAGGTGAGTATGCGCACCCGATAAAATACTTAAACCAATAACATTTACATCTTCTTGTATTGCAGTTTCTACTATCTGCTCGGGAGTCTGCCGCAGTCCGGTATAAATAACTTCCATACCACCGTCTCTCAAAGCTCTTGCTATAACTTTTGCACCTCTATCGTGACCATCAAGCCCTGGTTTAGCAATAAGTACTCTTATTTTTTTATTTTCCATTTTTTTCTCCTCAATTAAAGTTTAACAGATTCTTTATACTCACCAAAAACACTTCTCAATACATCGCAAATTTCACCTAATGTAGCATATGATTTAACACAATTCAATATTATCGGCATCAAATTAGTATCCGTATTAGCTGCTTTTTTCAGTGATTCTAAATTTTCTTGAACTTTTTGGTTATTTCTATTTGTTTTCATATTCTTAAGTTGCTCAACTTGTTGACGGCCAACCTTTGGATTAACTTTTAAAAGCCCCTTAGGTGCTCCTTCATCTATTTTAAATTTATTAACTCCTACCACTACGCTTTTGCCTTCTTCAATATTCTTTTGATATTGATAAGCACTATTTTGTATCTCCTGTTGAATAAATCCTTTTTCAATTGCAGAGGAGACGCCTCCCAGCTTATCTATTTTTTCAATATATTCCAATGCCTTCTTCTCAATTTCATTTGTCAAGGTTTCCATATAATAGGATCCGGCTAAAGGATCTACTGTTTCGGTCACTCCGGTTTCATAAGCTAAAACTTGTTGAGTCCTTAAAGCTATTCTTACCGAATCTTCGGCAGGCAAAGCCAATGCTTCGTCTCTTGAATTAGTATGAAGAGATTGTGTTCCGCCTAATACTGCTGCCAGAGCTTGCATAGCAACCCGTACAATATTATTATCCGGCTGTTGCGCAGTTAAAGTGCAACCGGCAGTCTGGGTATGGAATCTAAGCATTAAAGATTTTTTATTCTTAGCTCCAAATCTTTCTTTCATAATTTTTGCCCACAATCTTCGAGCAGCTCTAAATTTTGCCACTTCTTCCAATAAATCATTATGAGCATTAAAAAAGAAGGACAATCTCGGGGCGAAATCATCAACTTTTAATCCAATTTTTATTGCAGCATCCACATATGCTATTCCATCCGCCAAAGTAAATGCAACTTCTTGAATTGCTGATGAGCCAGCTTCCCTAATATGATATCCACTTATACTAATAGTATTCCATCGAGGCATTTCTTTAAAACAATATTCAAAAATATTAGTAATTAATCTCATGGAAGGGGCGGGAGGAAATATATAAGTTCCACGAGCAATATATTCTTTTAAGACATCATTTTGAATGGTTCCTTTAAGCTTATCAGGAGTTACTCCTTGTTTTTCCGCTACTGCAATATACATTGCCAGAAGTACAGTTGCCGGAGCATTTATAGTCATTGAAGTGCTTACTTTATCTAAAGGAATTCCATCAAACAACATCTCCATATCCTTTAAGGAATCTATGGCTACTCCCACCTTCCCCACTTCACCTAATGACATGGTATGGTCCGAATCATAACCAATTTGCGTAGGCAAATCAAAAGCTACACTTAATCCTGTTTGTCCCTGGTTTAATAAATATTTATAACGCTTATTAGATTCCTCTGCTGTACCAAATCCAGCATACTGACGCATTGTCCAAAATCGACCACGATACATGGTAGGTTGTACTCCACGAGTATAAGGATATTGCCCGGGAAAATTCAAGTCTTTATCGTAGTCCCGCTCTTCTAAATTTTCTGGAGAATAAAGCCGTTCAATTTCTTTTCCTGAACCAGTAACAAATTCTTCTTTTCTTTCGGGAAAACGCTCAAGTGTCTTTTTTAATACGCCATTTTCCCATTCTTTCTTTTGCTCTGTAATCTTTTTCATTTCTTCTTTATCAAACATTTCACACCTCTCAAATAATAGTATATAGTATCGAGTATCGCGTATCGCGTTTAAAAGACTGTAATAAGTAATATGTAATGAGTAATACGCAACGGAAAACTTAAAGCGAAAAACTAAATACCATAATTTAAAATTTAAAACCTATCTAGCGGATAGCATTTAGCTTATATAATTATCCACTTAGCCTTTCTATCAATACCAGCTAAAACAAAATTCCATATCTCTATAACTTAATATCTAAATAACCTTTTTCTTTCTTTTTTTCTCTCTTCATTAATTACTTATATGCTATTCTTTAATTTTAAACTTTGGTTTTACCTTTTCAGTTCTAGGCTTTACACTATATGCTACCTGTTATGCTATTTTTAGTATTTTAACTTAGAAACAAATA
>JAYEGH010000142.1:0-2621 GCA_034659055.1 Candidatus Caldatribacteriota bacterium | reverse complement strand
TTAATCAGACAACCAAGTAACCAGCTAGCTAAAATGTATACATTAAACGCTGTACGCTAATAATTTTTATTTAGAAAATATTCATGTATTCTTAAATCTTCAGTTAATTCCGGATGAAAAGAAGTAACTAAAATATTTTTTTGTTGAGCCATTACGACTTTTCCGTTGAATTTAGCTAATACTTTAACTCCATTTCCAATTTCTTTGATATATGGAGCTCTTATAAATATTGCCCTAAAAGATCCCCCCTCAAAATCATTTATATCTAAATCAGCTTCAAAACTATCTACCTGTCTTCCAAAAGCATTTCTTTCTACCACAATATCAATTAAATGAAATCCTATTTGTTTGCTATCTACTACCTTAGCAGCTAATAAAATCATCCCTGCACAGGTCCCGAATATAGGCATCCCCTCTTCGGCCTTTTTTTTAATAGCTTTATCCAGGCCGTATAATTTTGCTAATTTTCCGATGGCAGTACTTTCACCTCCAGGTAGAATTAGTCTTTCTACTTTTTCTAAATCTTTAATTGATCTTACTTTAATGGCTTCACACTCGCACCTTCTTATCATTCTTAGATGTTCTTCAACTGCTCCCTGCAGGGATAATACTCCAACTTTCAAAATACTTTTTTATTCCTTTCTGATTATCTTCTATTATCTATTTTTTTTCTTATGTTATTTTTTATTGTAGTTTTTCGCTATTCTACTTTATTTCTTGAATTTTCTTACTAACGACTAATTTAATTTTAGATTACCAGCCTCTGTCCTGCATGCGTTCAGAGACTTCCAGCTTAGATATTTCTATCCCCTTCATCGATTCTCCCAAACCTTCTGAAACCTTAGAAAGAACTTCTGGATTATTATAATGAGTGGTCGCTTCTACAATAGCTTTTGCCCTTATTTTAGGTTTATCTGATTTAAATATCCCGGAACCTACAAATACTCCATCAGCACCCAATTGCATCATTAAAGCAGCGTCTGCAGGAGTAGCAATACCTCCAGCAGCAAAATTAACAACAGGTAATTTTCCTTTTTGAGCTACTTCCTGTAATAGTTTAAAAGGCGCTCCTAATTCTTTGGCTCTACTCATTAATTCCTCAGAAGGCATATTTTTCAATCTTCTTATTTCGTCCATAACAATCCTAATATGCCTAACCGCTTCAACTATATTTCCTGTGCCCGGTTCACCTTTGGTTCTTATCATGGCAGCACCTTCTCCAATTCTTCTTAGAGCTTCCCCTAAATTTCTAGCCCCACAGACAAATGGTACTTTAAAATTATTTTTATCAATGTGATAATTTTCATCTGCCGGAGTCAACACTTCACTTTCATCAATATAATCAACTCCTAATGCCTCTAAAAGTTGAGCTTCTACAAAATGGCCAATTCTCGCTTTGGCCATAACCGGTATACTTACTATATTCATAATTTCTTTTATTATTTTGGGATCTGCCATTCTCGCTACTCCGCCCGCTGCGCGTATATCAGCAGGAACTCTTTCTAAAGCCATAACTGCAACCGCTCCAGCTTCTTCGGCAATTTTTGCTTGATCTGCGTTTACCACATCCATTATTACTCCACCTTTTAACATTTCAGCTAAACCTGTTTTTAATTTATCGGTACCTTTTTCTATCATATCCTTCACCTTCTTCTCTTAAATTTATAACACTCTATTTATATTATAGTATAAAAAAATATAAAAACAACCAGTATTTTATTCAGAATAAAAAAATATGAGCAAAAAAAGATACCGCAAAGCTAAAAAAGTTTGCAGTATCTTTTTTGTTTAATATTTACCCTCATGCATTAAGAAACTATCTGATATAATTTATTTTTATTTTTTTTCAAAAGTTGCAGCTAAACGTTCATACAATTTCCAACGTTCTAAAACTCCTTCTTGAGCTTCTTTTAATAATTTTTTAGCTTCTTCCGGCATGGTTCGGGTAAGCATTTTGTATCTGTTTTCATTATATATATACTCTTCCAAAGGAATGCTCGGCGCTTTAGAATCCAATTGTAATGGGTTTTTGCCTTCTTTTGCAAGTATCGGATTATATCTAATCAAAGGCCAATAACCAGATTGAACGGCTAGTTTTTGTTGATTTAAACCATTAATCAAGTTATAGCCATGACTTATGCAATGAGAGTAAGCTATAATTATAGAAGGTCCGTCAAATGCTTCTGCTTCACGAAAAGCTTTAATTACTTGAGAATCACTTGCTCCCATAGCTACTCTTGCTACATATACACTTCCATAAGTAATAGCCATCATGGCAAGGTCTTTTTTAAGTGTTCTTTTCCCTCCGGCAGCAAATTTCGCGATAGCTCCAAGAGGAGTTGCTTTAGACATTTGACCACCAGTATTAGAATAGGTTTCAGTATCTAGTACTAAAATATTGACATTGCGCTTCTGCGCTATAACGTGGTCTAATCCACCATAGCCAATATCATATGCCCATCCATCACCACCTAAAATCCATACACTTTTTCTGGTAAGAACATCGATCATGCTTAGTAAATCATTTGCTTCTGGTTTCTCCAACTTATCTATTTTCTTTACTAATTTTTCTACTCTTTCTCTCTGTTTAGCTAACCCTTCTTCACTGGATTGATCTGCAT
>JAYEGH010000141.1:3852-12867 GCA_034659055.1 Candidatus Caldatribacteriota bacterium | reverse complement strand
TTGAGTGCCGGGTTACGGGGATAGGACTTTTAAAGGGTTAGTGTAAACTTCAGTTGGGTAGTTAAAAGAAAAAATATTTATATTTAATATTACTTTCTTTTGTTAGTAATAAGACGAGTAACAAGGAGAGGATAATTTCTTCTCGAAATATAGAGGAGATTGGGTTATAATAAAAAAATGTTTCATTTAGATTTTTGATGAGGCAATTCGTTCTTTGACTTTACTTTCTCACTGTTTTATAATTACCGAAAGCGTCCACCTTATAATCATATTAAACGAAAACATTTCAATTAACTACGAGGAAGGACACATTTGAATATTAGCAAAATTACATTTAAATTGCGAGAGAAATTTGCACATTTTTCGAGAAAACTTTCTATATAATTTACCATGATTTCCATCTTTCAAATATATTGTAAATATGAATATTTAACTTAAATTTTTCAGTTTTTTAATAAATATTTGGAGATTTAAGTCCATCTGGAGTGAATCACTAATATAAAAGAACAACAAACAAGATAAAAGAGAATAAGAAGTTGCCAAGACAGATGGAGAAAGGAGGCTAAAGATATTTTTTCACGATTCAAGGGCTAAACCCTTTAATTATTAAAAAAGAGAGCTCTTATTAATTAACCAGAAAGGAGTAAGTGTATTATGAGAAAAGTTATTCTAATAATGTTTACGGTACTTTTATTTACGTTGTTGACTGGCTGCGGTATTTCAGAAAACGAATTAAAAGATGTTGCCGGAGATTGGATGGGCAATTTAGGAATCGACGGTTCGGAAAACGAGATCGAGATATCGGCTTCGAACCATTATTATCTTTGGATCGATCAAAATACTAATTTTTTGACAGCCTCTCTGACCCTCCCTCCTGAGTTTGATGTCGATTCCCCAATTGCACTTTCGGGTACGATTTACGGTAATGAGGTGAAGTTGAATGGGTCATACAACGATTCAGAGGTCAGTGTTGATGGAATTGTCGAAGAGGAAGACTCATTACAGATTGCAGTCAAAGGAATAGGGAGCGAAATCTACCATATTTTTTTATTTAAAAAAGAACCTGTTCAGTCAACGGCGTTACTCAACAATTATAAGCTTGAAAAAAAGTTAGGAACGTCGGGCAATGGCAGGAGTGTTATACTCGTCCATGGTATGGATGACAATGCGAAATCGTGGAACGATATGCTTGACTATTTTGATAGCCACGGCATTAGCGAGACAAATAATGTATGGGTTTTTCAGTACATATGGGAGATACATATTGCTGATAACGGCAATATAATGAAGTCAATGATAAACGATAAGCAGTCAGACGGCGATATAACCGAAGACCCGATAATTATTGCCCACTCAATGGGCGGGCTTGTGGCCCGTTCTTACATATCCAAAGGCGGAGATTTTCACAGACTCGTGACTCTTGGCACACCTCACCTCGGTTCGGGACTTGCCGATCTGGCGTGGATATTTGATTGGGCAAATGTAACAGGCGTTACGGATCTTGCACCCGGATCGAATTTTCTGGATGATCTCAACTCGAATAGTTATGAGCAGTCTCAGCGTTCAAAGTACAGACTTCTCAACGGTAAAGTCGGCAGATATTGGGTGTGTGACTGGTATTGTGATGACTGGCCTTGTGATGGTACATGCATGTGGGGACACCATAACTGGCACGGCGACTATCCATGGAATATTAAACTCGGATACAAAGCTTTAAGCAAACCCAATGACGGTATGGTTCCACAGTCATCCGCACGTTTTTACGGGGATAATGATGTCCATCATGTAGGCAGTTTTGAATGGATAGACCATATTTCGTTGAATAAAAACAGCCGGGTCTGCAAATGGGTAACGGATTTTATCCAAGGATTATAAGGAGGAAATTTTCCCTGGGTATCCCCCTGCCCTTTGGCGATAGGCAAAAACTACATAAAGAAAATATTTCTTTTCTTTTAATGTTTTATTTATGGATATTTTTACTTATCGCTTAACCGTGAGGAATTTAAAAGATATTAGCCACCGAACCCGGCACTCAAATATATATTGAACGCCACTCCCACTCAATGTTATTTTAAACTTTTGATTGATTGAGTGCCGGGTTACGGGGGTAAGACTTTTTAAGGGAATAACTTGATAATAATTATAATGATAGGTATAATTATATATAGAAATTAATAAGTCAAGGAGATTGTATTCATGTTAACTGAATATATCGAAGAAGCTTTGAAAAGAGCGAAATATGAGATAATCGATGATGAAGAGCCTTATTATGGAGAAGTTCCTGAACTTAAAGGGGTATGGGCTAGTGGCAAGACTCTCGAAGAATGTAGAAAAAAACTTATTGAAGTAATAGAAGGTTGGCTTATTCTTAGCATAAAAAAGGGACTCTCTGTTCCGGAACTCGGCGGTATCACAGTAGAAGATGTTAAAATGGTGAGAATGTAAATGCCTAAACTAAATCCATTATCTTTTCATGAATTTATAAAAAAACTTAAAAAGTTTGGATTTAAAGGCCCTTATAGTGGTGGTAAGCATTTATATATGATTAAGGATAATCTAAGACTTACACTTCCTAACCCACACAGAAAAGCTATAAGTGTAGAACTGTTGATAAAAATATTAAAACACGCAGGTATTACCAGGGAAAAGTGGTTACAGAAGTAATAACCCATTCCCCGCTAAAATACTATCCGCTCTCCGCCAAAATGCATATTGCATCTTTACACTTAAAACCCGCACCTATACGCTAAACCCTGTTTATATTAGAATAAAGATATATAAGAGGGTGGCACTCAAAATTATTAGTTTTAAGTCTACTTGAGTGCCACCTTCTTATATATCTTTTAAGCAGACTTCTTCTCCTTGCATTACACGATAAAAATAACCTCAAATTTCAATCTTTCCTAAATTTGAGTTATTTTTTGAGTGTTATGTTTCTTATTCGCTTTTTCATCTCTTGTATTACTTTTTATAAATCGGGGGATGTTTTTCCCCTGTTTTACAAAAAGTAATACTCTTTCCCTCTCCGGCAATGCTTCCACCGGTAAATTACTTTTTGCCCGGTGGGTGCATTGCTCTTTTCTTTCTTTCTCTTTCCCCTTCTCTTTTCCCCGCGATAAGAACCCGGCACTCAAATATATATTGAACACCACTCAATGTTATTTTAAACTTTTGATTGCTTGAGTACCGGGTTACGGGAAGAAGACTAAAACATAAACAGCAACAGAATCACGAAAAGATTCGCAAACAGGGGCGGGGCAAGGGAGAGAGGAACGCCGATAAAGCCTGCAATTATGCTTTAAGAGGCTGGGTGAATCGACCGCAGTTTTTCCTTCCCCCTTAATGCTTCCCCCCCCTATTATAAAAACCTAACCTTGTTTTTTTGCGGTGGCAAATAAAGCGGAGCAACAGCGGGCATCAGAGCGTTACCCTTGCGTTTATGCTTAGAAGCGTCCCCGCGAGCCTAGGCTTTTGAGCCAAGGAGCAAAAATAAAAAGAAGGGGGTTTAAGAGGGGGGTCTTAGGGGAGATTTAAGGGGGAAGGAAAGCTACCCGCCCCGCGCGTTTGATTGCAAAATTAGAATAGGCGAAGTGAATTAATCGGAATGGTTAAAATAGATTAAATCATATTGGGCAGAGTGGCCAGAATCGATAAATCGGGATTAGATGAGGGGGATTAAATTAGATCTAAATTAAGCATAAGTCCTGGCCTGGTATTGATTGATGGAGAGAGAGAAAGTGAATCTTAATCAGCTATAATCGAAAATTTGACATAAAAATATTTATTAGATATATTCAAGGTATTATCCCAGTAAGATGTTGTATCTTATTGGCCCCGAGTTGCCTGTACACTCGGGTCTTTTATATTCATTAAAGTGTATTACTATATAAAAAGCTATATTATCTATAGGTTATTTCAACCATTATTATTTAATTGTCTCGAAAAACCCGCCAGGGTGTGCATTGTTAAGAGGCGTAATAATCTTTGTACCTATATCCGATAAATGTCCGAAATATGTCTAATATGTCCGATAAATGTCTGTTATAATAATTCGTACTTTCTACCCTTCTTCTCTCCAAGTTCTTTTAAAATCCCTTTGTTTACTAACCCCTGTAAATCACGGTATAGTGTCTTCTCGGAAACCTCAGAAACTATGGTTTTAAAAGATGATAGATTTATACTGCTCTTCTCCTTCACATACATCACTGCCTTAATTTGCCTTTCATTCAATCCTAATTTTTTCAAATTTTCTTCTGTAAATTTATCTTTATAAAATACAACCTTCATCACTCCATGCTCTTCCTCAAAATCAGGCTCAGGAAGTCCCTGCTCCTGGCACTTCTCCATTATCTTGATCGTTCCCCTGCCCCAGCTTTCAACGAATCCTGCCTTATAAAAAACATCCGCTAAAAGAGTATTTCTTGGTTTGGATAGATGTTCTGTCTTTAATTTTTCTACCGGGACTTCGGGGGGAAGCTTTCCCTCATTCATTATAACTAATCTATCGTTATAGACTCTTATCTGAATAGAAGAAGCTCCTATGTAATTTCTATGAATTAGAGCATTTATAATTGCTTCTCTTAGGGCTTCGTAAGGATATTCTAAAATTTCTCTTCTGTGAATCCCTTCAAATTTAATTATACTTATTAAATATTTGCTTCTTAAAATCTCTAAAGCATTGGTAATTTGCTCAAAAAGATTCCCATCGACAATATCGCTACTCTGTATATCTGTTTCAGTTAGAAACTTTCCAATCTTTAAATAAGCAGCAGGATAAAATCGTTGCGGATTTTTACCAAAAAGCAAAATTGCTGCTTTTTTTAATTTTTTATCTGCCTGTAAGTTTAATTTTTCAAGAATTGTCTGATAATCTTTTTCCGCAACAATAGAAGGAATTCTATCCACCGCATATTTTTTAAATTCATCGATCGTTTTTAGGTCAATATCATCAAAACCTGCTTTCTCCTCTACAAACTCATCCCAAGTCTTACCAGATTTTTCTATTAAAAAATTAGTAAGTTCTTCTCCCTTTAATTCAAAGTTATTGCTTCCACTTCTAATATAAGATTTTCCATTGTGAGATATAGATACAGAAGAAGGATTGATAAAGATATGAATTATATCTTTATCTCCCACCTTTTCAATTCTAACCGAAGGAATTATTCCTAATTTATTTCTAATTTTATTAGGAATATCTTCTAATAATTTTTTAGATTTTTTAACCCCAATAGGATTACCATTATCATCTACCCCAATTATTAATTCTCCACCGTCTTTATTAGCAAAAGCAACTACTACCTTGAGATACTCATCTCTCCAAGAAGGTTTATACTCAATATTTTGTGTTTCCATATTTCTTCTCCTGCTTAAATTTTATTTTACTTTAATATGAATTGTTTGCTGACTAAAATAATAACATCTTTGATAGACATTCTCAATTCTACTATGATTTCGATTTCTTTTACATGAGATCTTCATTTTGGATTTATTTCCAAAATAATATCGATTGTCAATCACCCGGTTTGGATGTCTTTGAAATGTTGTAGGGAATTTGTTGAATTTTATACAAAAACCTTTTATAAAAAGAAAAACCCGCCAGGGTGCGCATTATTAAGAGGCGTAGCGGGTGTGTTAACTGTATTATATATTAAAAGCAAACGGGTGTCACTTATCTTCTTTTTTAGCATATTTGTTAAATACTTTTATAGTAAGAAAACTTCTTTAATACTTTGTAATATGTTTTTATTATTTCTCTTCTCTTTTCTTCCGGGACAACCTAAAAGTTATCGGACTATTAACCTGGTACGCCCGGAGGGATTCGAACCCCCAATCTACTGATCCGTAGTCAGTTGCTTTATCCAGTTGAGCCACGGGCGCACTAAAATACCTGTTAAGAGTCAACATTGATTTTATTATAATTTATATACTTAGTCAAATTAATTAAAAATTTTATTAATTGAAATATTAAGCTAATTTTGTTATATTTATTTCAGGTTATTGATAAAAAAGCATTTATTAAATCAGGCGTAAACTTTTGTTAAAAATAAATTAAAAGGTTATGTGTTTTTGATGATAAAAAACATTAAAGATTTAAAAAATAAGAATATTACTATAATGGGTTTAGGCTTAAATCAGGGAGGATTGGGAATTACTCGATTTTTAGCTAAAGCCGGAGCAAAGTTATTAGTCACCGATTTGAAAACCGAGGAAGAACTTAGACCTTCATTGGAAAAATTAAAAGAGTTTAATATTAAATATATCTTAGGTAGACATCGAAAAAAAGATTTTGTTGATACAGATATAATCATTCAAAATCCCGCTATTCCCCACAACTCTAAATACCTTGAATTTGCCCGCAAACAAAAAATACCCATAAAAAGTGATTTAGATCTGTTTTTAAACATATGTCCTTCTCAAAATATTATTGCTATTGCAGGAACTAAGGGAAAGAGCACTGTTTCCCACCTTATCTATAAACTCTTTCAAAAAGCACAAAAAAAATCAGTTTTAGCTGGAAATATGGGAATTTCCGTCTTTGATGTTTTAGATAAGATTACTCCTCAAACTTATATCATCTTAGAAATATCTTCCTGGCAAATGGAAGGAATAAAAGATTATAAATTTAGAGCTAAGACTGCAGTATTAACTAACATTTTACCTGATCATTTAGACCGCTATAAAGATTTTGAAAGTTATGCTCAAGCGGAAAAATTAATTTATAAATATCAAAAATCGAGTGACAATTTAATAATAAATTTTGATAACAAAAAAACTCATAGTAATAAGCAAAAAATCAACTCTCAAATTTACTGGTTTAGTTCTAAAGAAAAAGTAAATCCAGGTTGTTATCTGAAAAAAGATGAGATGATTTTCCATTCCGGGGAATATAAAAAATCTTTTGCTAAAATTTTCGAACTTTCCCTTTCCGGAAAACACAATCTTGAAAATATCCTGGCTGCTTGTACGGTAGCTTTTGTTCATCAAATTCCCGTTAAAGTCATTTATCAGGTTATAACAAATTTTTCCGGCATCCCTTATAGACTTGAAATGATTAGAGAATTTAAAGGAATTAGATTCTACAATGATACTTGTGCCACTACTCCAGAAGCAACTTTGGCTTCTCTCCAATCTCTCCCTCGACAACCTATTATTTTAATACTGGGAGGGAAAAACAAAAAACTGGATTATGAAATTATGACTAAAACGATAAGTAAAGACAAGCGGATAAAAAAAATTATCCTTCTCCAACACTCCCTTTATGATGCCTCATCTATAATATTTTCTTTTTTTAAAAAACAATCCGGATTAGAGAAAGTAATTTTAGCCGGAGATATGCAAGAGGCCATGAAAGTAGCTTTTAAACAAGCCAAAATAGGAGATTTTGTACTTCTTTCTCCGGCAGCAGCTAGTTTTGGAATGTTTAAAAATGAATTTGACCGGGGAAATCAATTCAATGAAGCAGTAATGAATCTTTCTTAATTTTTCAGCATAACCAGAGTTATATCATAAATTTATATTCACTATGCCAAAAATATATAATAGTGCAATTATTATAGGCTGATGAATTAAATAGATAAACAAAGAATGTTTCCCTAAAAAAGATAATGCCTTAATTGGAGGATAATAGGAAAAATCAGTTAAGGGAAACTTCCGAGAATAATCAGGATAAAAAAAACTCCCACAAAATATTCCCAATAATACTACTCCAAACCAAGGCAGTAGAGGAAAATAATCAACCGTATAAAATTGATCCGTTCTAAATCCTAACCAAAGCAACCAACTAAAATTAACGGTTAAGTTTTTTATATATATACCAAAGAATATACAAGCTGTACCAATTAACAGGTTCCAGAAACGAAGTTTTAAAAAAGGGAAAGCTAAAATAATAGAAATTCCAATAAGATGAAGTATGCCAAAAATCACATAACCTTCTCCTACTAAAAACCAAGTTACGAAGGTGATAATTAAACCCCAGAAAAAGACCTTTAGTCCCCTTTGAAGATATTTTATAAATAATTTCTTACTATCTCTACCTTTTTTCACAGCTCTGGAAAAACTTATAGAAAGAGACACTCCAACTAAAAAAATAAAGGTATTAGCGGTTGCCCGGGCAAAATATAACCAAAAACCAGAAACGGCATTAATATTATAGTGAGCAAAATAGCTCAAATCATAAACCAAATGATAAATTGCCATCATCGTGATGGCTATTCCACGTAAAGAATCTATTTCCCAAAACCTTATCTTTGTATCTTTCTCCATAAAGCTCCTCACTTACAAATAAAAGGAGAAAATTATTTTACCAATCCCAGGGCAATCTCTATCATTTGATTAAAAGTTTTCTCTCTTTCTTCTGAACTAGTCTCCTGATGAGTAATAAGACTATCTGAAACAGTTAGTATTGAAAGGGCTTTTGCCTTAAATTTTGCTGCTAAACTATATAAGACGGCTGTTTCCATTTCCACAGCCTTCACTCCATAATCTGCCCAATGCTTCCAGGAATCAGGATTATCGTTATAAAAGGTATCAGTAGTTAATACGCTTCCTACTTTTATTTCAATATCTCTTTTCAGTGCTATATCGTAAGCACTTTTTAAAAGTGTAAAATCAGCAATAGGAGCATAATCCAAACCTTTAAAACGTATTTTATTAATATTTGAATCAGTAGAAGCACTCATTGCCAGAAGAACATCTCTAACTTTTATGTCAGGTTGCATAGAACCACAACTTCCAATTCTAATCAGGTTTTCAACTTTATAGCTGGAAATAAGTTCATTAACATATATTGATATTGATGGTATTCCCATACCTGTCCCCTGAACTGAAACTCTTTTCCCTTTATAGAACCCAGTGTAACCATACATTCCTCTAACTTTATTGTAACAAAAGGCCTTGTCAAGAAATTTTTCTGCAATATATTGTGCTCTTAAGGGGTCTCCGGGAAGTAAAATTGTACTAGCGATATCCCCTTTTTTTGCTTCAATATGGATACTCATTATGATTTATTCCTCCTTT
>JAYEGH010000141.1:0-3752 GCA_034659055.1 Candidatus Caldatribacteriota bacterium | reverse complement strand
TTTCTTTCTTCACTCACCACTCATTACCCATTACTGCATTTTCGTACTCTATGCTTAATAATATACAGCTGTTTTAAAAGTTATATAAAAATTTGCTAACACCAAACAGTATTAGCAAATATTTTTATTCCCTTATTTAGTAAATTTTGCAATAAGATTCACTTTATCTTTTAATAATCCCCAATTTATAGATATTAGTTTTTATGCTTTTTTTAGATAAAATTGGCGGAGAGAGAGGGATTCGAACCCTCGGAGCAGGTCTCAACCCGCTCAATTGCTTAGCAGGCAACCACCTTCGGCCACTCGGTCATCTCTCCACTTCAAAGTATAGCATATTAATTTTTTCCAGGCAAGGAAAACCGACAAAATAGTATCGAGTATCGCGTATCGAATATTGAGTTAAGAAAAAAAATACTAACATATAATGGGTAGTGTTTAACATATAGATGCAGACTGCAAGTATAAGGGAAAAAAGGAGAAAGAAATATAAAAAAAATAGTGTTCTTCTTTTTATCTAACTATTCCACTAAAATTTACACTAACCAGCAAATTCGTATTTTTTATCAATGTTCGATATTATTTCTTGTATTTTTCTCTCTTCTTTTCTTTCTTTCTTTTCCTAACTCGATACTCGATACTGTATTTATAATTTGCCATAAACATTAAAATATATTAAAATATGCTAATAAAATAGATTAGTCACTATTTTTAATTTAGAATACAGGAGAAACCCTAAAATTGACACAATATAAATATGATGTGATTGTGGTAGGTGCCGGCCATGCCGGATGTGAAGCTGCCCTGGCTGCTGCCAAGATGGGAGCCAAAACTCTACTTATAACTTCAAATATTGACAATATTGCTTTAATGCCATGTAACCCTGCTATAGGCGGACCCGGAAAAGGACATGTAGCTCGAGAAATTGATGCTTTAGGTGGGGAGATGGCAAAAAACGCCGATAAAGCTACTATTCACCTTAGAATGCTAAATACAAGCAAAGGACCGGCCATGTGGGCTCTTCGGGCTCAAATTGATAAAAGAATATATTCTCAGGAAATGATCCATACTATTCAAATCCAGAAAAATTTAGACTTAAAGCAAGAAATGGTAACTGAATTAAAAATAAGTAAAAACCGAATAGAAGGAGTAATAGTAAAAAGTGGATTATTATTTTCCTCCCCTACTGTAATTTTAACCCCGGGAACATTTTTAAATGGTTTGATCTATATAGGAGAAACTATCTATTCTGCAGGAAGAGCGGGCGAATTAGCTTCGGTCAGTCTCAGAGAAAGCCTAAAAAAAACAGGTCTTAAAATGGGAAGATTAAATACCAGTACTCCTCCCCGGGTAGATAAAAGAATGATAGATTATTCTAAATTGAAAGAGCAAAATAGCGCAGATATTCCTTTGGCTTTTTCTTTTGAATCCACAGGTAAAATTTATAAAGATTTCTCAGTGTATATGGGTCGAACCAACCGGAAAACTCATCAAATAATTAGACGTAATATTCACCGGGTTCCCCTCTCTAACGGAACTATTCAAAGCGTAGCTATTAGATACTGCCCTTCCATTGAGGATAAAATAGTCAAATTTTCAGAAAAGGAATCTCATCAAATCTTTTTAGAACCGGAAGGCTACAATACTGAGGAAATTTATTTGCAAGGATTTTTTACCAGCCTTCCCGCTGATACTCAACAAGAAGCTCTTCACTCTATTAAAGGTCTGGAGAAGTCTAAAATTATCAGATATGGATATGCTATCGAATATGATATTGTATACCCAAACCAATTAAAGTATTCTTTGGAAACCAAGTTAATTAAAGGTCTATTTTTAGCAGGACAGATTAATGGAACTTCAGGATATGAAGAGGCAGCAGAACAAGGTTTATTGGCTGGTATAAACGCAGTGTATCTTGTATCCGGAAAAGAACCATTGATACTTGATCGCTCAGAGGCTTATATTGCCGTAGAAATAGATGACCTGGTCACTAAAAGCGTAACAGAACCTTACCGTCTAAGAACAGGACTTGCAGAATACCGACTATTATTAAGGCAGGATAACGCAGATTTAAGGCTCACTCCTTATGGATATAAAATTGGTTTGATTTCAGATGAGAGATATAACAAGTTTTTGGAGAAAAAAGATTCTATCGAAAAAGAAAAAGAAAGATTAAAAAGAGTAATTATTAAACCCTCTGAAAAAGTAAATAAATTACTAAACAAATTACAAACTAGCCCTCTCTCAGGAACGATAGATTTGGCTTCTTTGCTTACCAGGCCCGAACTTACTTATAATTCCAGTGCTTCTATCGACCGTGACAGGCCGGAACTATCTGGCGAAGTAACTGAGCAAGTAGAAATTCAACTAAAATATGCCGGGTATATCAACCGTCAACAAACACAGGTAAAAAAATTTAAAAAATTAGAAAACTATAAAATACCTAAAAACATGGATTATTATAAAATATACGGCATCTCTCATGAAGGCAGAGAAAAGTTTTCTGAAATTCAACCCATCTCTTTGGGTCAAGCTAAAAGAATTCCCGGAGTCACCCCTGCTGATATTACAGCTTTAATGATAAATATTGAAAAAATAAAAAGAACAAAAAAATAGGATGGGTAAGATCCCCATCCTATTTTGCAATGAGTAATGTGTAACAAGTAATGAGTCCTAAGGAGGGCAGACACAAGGTCTGCCCCTACTAATAACTATTCATTCTCTATTAATTTAATCGGTCAATTGGTCTTTATCTTAATTGGAGAATTGGTCAATTGGTCAATTAACTAATTTTTCTGCTGCTTTTAACGTATTTTCCATTAACATAACATTGGTTACCGGACCGACTCCGCCGGGAACTGGAGTAATAGCAGATGCTTTGCTTAAAACTTCTTCATATGCTACATCACCGACCAGTTTCCCCTCCACTTCATTAGTCCCTACATCAATAATCACTGCTCCTTTTTTTACCATATCTTCACGAATTATTTCTGCTCTGCCCACAGCAGCAACGAGAATATCAGCTTGATGGGTAAAATAAGCTAAATTTTTAGTTCGAGAATGGCAAATAGTTAGAGTAGCATTGGAGTATTTTTCTTTCTGCAATAATATCAATGCTAAGGGTTTGCCAACGATATTACTTCTTCCGACAATAACTGTATGTTTTCCTTCCACTACAATATTTTCCCTTTTCATTAACTCAAATACAGCATAAGGGGTACATGGTAAAAATTCAGGTTTCCCAACAGCAAGTTTTCCCATATTTACAGGATTAAAACAATCAACATCTTTAAAAGGATTAATTGCTTGCTGAACCCTCTCTTGATTTATATGCTTAGGTAAAGGAATTTGAATAATAATTCCACTTACTGTTTTGTCAATATTTAGATTATATATAAGTTTTAAGAGTTCTTCTTCATTAGTTTTAGGGGATAAGCTATGTTTTTCAAAGTCAATAAAAATTTTTTCGCAGGATCTGGCAATCATTTTAACATAAAATAAAGAAGCAGGATCCTCTCCTACTATTATTGCGGATAATTTAGGATGTGTTTTGTTCTTTTTATAGTATTTTTCTACTCTTTTTTTTAATTGTTCGTTAATCTCTTTCGCAATTTTTCTTCCATTAATAATCTTGGTCATTGCAAACATCTCTCCTTCCAATTATTTTTTTTAAACCTTGACATCTCTTGACATCTATTATCTAATATTATTTAACTACAATTAACCAATCACCAATATCAACAACCACAAAAAAT
>JAYEGH010000140.1:0-2628 GCA_034659055.1 Candidatus Caldatribacteriota bacterium | reverse complement strand
TTTGGATTTTCCTTATGGAGTTTCCATCCCGCTTGTTCCCATGCCATTGCTGCCCAAACTTCACCTGATCTTAGTGATTCAAGAAGTTGATCACCATTATCCCAGTAATTTCTTAGAACAGATTTACCAGCAATAAGTTTTTCTGCAATGTCATCAAGAAATTTCTGATAACCTTCAAAATCATTGTATAGTTCAAATGGATCATATCCAAATGAAAATCCCATAGCACAGAGAGTAGGTCTTTTCATCCTATAGGAAACTCTTCCGGTATACTTAGGGTCAAGCAGGTCTTTGTAATCTTTTACATCCGGTGCTTTTTCAAAGTTAACAACAAGCCCACTAGTTCCATAAACATGTGGCACTGCATAAGATTTACCATCAACAAGAGTATTCTTTTTAACAGCTGCGAGTAAAGAAGGATCAATTTGGTCAACATCAACTTTCGAATAATCGATCGGTTGATAAATACCGTATTCAGCCACTACAGAAGAAATTCTATCCTGTGAAGGCTGTGCTAGGTCAAAACCGCCGCCTCTTGTAGCTCGTAGTTTTGAGATCATCTCCTCGTTATTACTGAGAATAACCTGAACTTCTATACCTGTCTCTTCCTTAAACTTTGCAATAAGCTCTTCCGGTGCATAACCAGACCAAGTGATAAGACGTAACACATTTGAAGAAGAAGCTGCTATTACCTGACTACCAATGAAGAAAAGTACTAATGATACAAGTATTAAAAAAACTGTTAATTTAACTATTCTTTTCATTATTTTTCTCCTTTTAAAATTTTACTAATTAATGCTCAAGTTTTACATGTATGATGTTTCATAAATTTAAACTTTGCTTATTTTACCCCTCCTTTCTTGTTTTAGAATTCTACATGTGCTTTAATCATTTCTTCGTTTACTTTCACTTTAGCTTTGTTAATTTTACACTAACTATAAACCTATCATCTAAAAAATAAAATTATACTGTTTTTTGATAATTTGTTGTTTGCCTACCGCCAAGTTCATCTTTTTAAACTATATTCCTCTTGAATAAACTTAATATTAGACTGAGCGTTTTCATATTTTACTTTTCCGTAATTATAAAAATCAAACTTAATCTTGGAAATATTGTGTTGAATCATGCTCCATAGGAACCAGTGAATATCGGGAAACGGTTTAAATAAATTGACTAAATAAAAGGTCTTTTCAAACTCCTTGCCCTCACAGTAATGCTCTATTATGCTTTTCTCTACATCAGGTGGAACTAATATCTCCTGGAACATGTCTGCTATATCATAGTACCGCGGTGCCATCCCCGCATATTCCCAGTCAATAAGATACATCGGTTCCTTATATTTTCCTCGATAACCATCTTCAACCAGCACAAAATTATCTGCTAACAGATCATTATGACTTACTGTAAATTCACTCTCTGCTATATTTGCAATTTCAGAGAATTTCTCCAAATTTTTAATTATACCTTCAATATTAAACTCCGGACAATTAATTTCCAGGTTGTTCAAAATCCTGTACATTTTCTTCACTTCGTTTAAAGGATTAAAGATATGAGGAAACACGATTCCGCTCTGGTGGATTTTTCTTATTGGCCTTACAATCTTTTCATGAAGCTCTTCCTTTAAAAAATCACAGTTTTTTAATACATACCCCGGGATAAATTCTACAATTGTAACCCTGCGCCCGGGCATATATTTTATTAACCTGGGGGATACCCCTGCCTTGGCTATTCTCTTTATGTTTTCCGTTTCTATGTCTCTATTGATAAAAATTTCTGTTTTCTCGCCATAGATTCTTACAGTAACATCCCCTTTTTTAGAATGCACCCGGTATAGTCTATTAGTAATGCCCCCATTGAGAATCTTTATTTTTATCTCATAATTTTTCCACTCCGGCATGAGTTCAAAAAATATATCTTCGGAAAATTTTACGTCTAAAAGATTGGCAGTTTCGCTCATCTTGTCTCCATTTTATAAAAAGCGTTGAGTTAAATTTTTTACTTCTAAAAATGATAATTTTAAAATTAAAACTAAATTTTATTATAACTATTTTAATTTCTTTTTAAAAAATATGCAATAAGCTGATCTATATTTAGTACACCATTATAATTAATGCCTTCTCCACCCTGCTTTAGCTTGCCTTTCTTGCCATTCGGGTCACCTAAACAGGTTACTACAATATCAGCTTCTTTTAAATCTTCTTTTTTGGTATAGTGATTAGTGGTAACTACTACATTCATACCAGCTTCTTTGGCGGATAAAAGGCCATTACGGGAATCTTCAACAACAATGCATTCTTCCGCTTTTAAACCACCTTTTTTCAGGGCAAGCAGGTAGATCTCCGGATCGGGTTTCTTTTTTTCCACCACATCACCGGCCAGCACAAAATCAAACTCTATATCCCTTAGTATCTCATAAGCTACAGCATGGGCTGCCTTCTCATTGGAAGTAGTACAAATACCGACTTTGAGCCCTCTGTTCATAGCCTCTTTCATTATCCGCTTAATACCCGGCCTTAAAGGCAAAGCACCTTCTTTAATAAGCTCAATAAAGATCTCTGTTTTCCGCTTATGCATTGCCTTGATTAACTCATCTTCTTCTTCAGGTTTTACCTCTCTACCGAATCCTTT
>JAYEGH010000139.1:0-2632 GCA_034659055.1 Candidatus Caldatribacteriota bacterium | reverse complement strand
TTATGCTTATATTCCTTTTATCTTTATCATCATTTGCATATTTTTCCGATAATACTTCTATTAAATGATAAGTATCAATTTCTGTATAAGGAGATTCTTCAATGATAACTTCTCCCTTATTGCCATCGATAAATATTATTACATCTTTTTCGGCTTTACCCTGAATCTCTAAAAGGTCCCAACCGGAAAATTTTAAAAAAGGAGCAAAATATCCTCCTACATTATTATCATTAGCCGAACCGGTTTCAGGAGATAGGCTAACTATATGAGCCTTACCACAACCGGAATATTGAGTGATTCCATTTAAAGGACCAGCACAAACAAGTATTTCGTTTTCCGGGTCATCCCATTTAGTATTTGATGAAACAGCATCCCATAAATACCACATACCATAACCCCGCCCTCCGATAAATTTTTTCTTCACTTGAGGATCGATGGATTTACTTTCAATTTTATTTTCCGAAAGATTTATGTGTAAACGTTTATCGGTATAACCTTTTTTTACTTTTCCCGGTTCAAATTCAAAAAATGCTGATAACTTTTGACCTTTTTCTTCAAACATTAATTACATTTCCTCCTTTTTTATTGTTTATTAATAGTATTAAAAAAATATATAAATCCGGGTAATCTACCTTGCTTTTACTATTTATTGTTTTATAAAAGTAAGGTAGATTACCTTTTTAACTTATAAAATGCTTAATCTTTTTCTTTTGTAGTTTTTGGTTTCCATGCAGGCAGTGGAAAAGTAATTCCCTGACTTTTAGCACTCATATTCGAAAGAACCATTAAAACTCCATAAAGAATACCTATTCCTATAATTAAATCTATTAATACTGGTACGCCAATTCCAGCCAGAATATAGCAAATTGCCGCAATTAAAGCCACTATAACGGCATAAGGTATCTGAGTTTTAACATGGTCGATATGATCGGAACCGGCAAATGTAGATGACATAACTGTTGTATCTGAAATAGGACTACAATGATCACCCATAACCGCTCCTGTTAAAACAGCAGAAATTGCTATTGGAAGTGATGTGTCTATACTTGCTGCTAAAGGAATAACAATAGGAGTAACAATAGCCATTGTTCCCCACGAAGTCCCAGTGCAAAGAGCGATAAAAGCAGAAAGTACAAAAGTAATAATTGGTAGAGCAATCGGGGACATAATTCCTTCAACTCCGCCTACTACATAAGAAGCTGTGCCTAATTCACTACAAATACTACCAATAGACCAGGCAGAAACTAAAATTAAAGTAGCGTAAACCATCATCCTTGCTCCACCCATGAAAGAATCCATTATCTCGGCCACAGTTGCTACTTTTTGAAATAAATACATTAAGATCGCTAAGACAAAAGCAATAACTGTACCGTATAAAATAGAAAGCATGGAGTCAGCATCAGATATAGCTGCTGTCAGTGATTCTGCTTCACTACCGCCCCCGGTAACCCACATAAAGTAAAAGGATAATACAATTAGAACTGCTAATGGTAACCATAGATTAATCGGTTTTAAAGAAGCATTTTTTGCTACTTTAAGATCGGTTGTGCCGGAAAGGGGTCTTCCATTTTTTGCCCATAATTCATTAGTCGTTCTTGCTCTATATTCTGCTTTTAACATTGGACCAAAATCTCTTCCGGTATAAGCGACTAACCCTACCATAACTATAGCAAAAATAGAATAAAAACTATAAGGTATACTATGTAACCATAAAAAATAGGGAGAGACTGTTATACTTTCCGGAAGGGCATCACCAATTACCCCTACCTGATAACCAATCCAGGTAGAAATTAAAAATATGGAAGACACCGGAGCAGCCGTAGAATCAACAATATAAGCAAGTTTTTCCCTTGATATATGATACTTATCAGATAATGGTCTAAAGAGATTTCCCACAAAAGCAGCATTAGCATAATCATCAAGGAAGATAACAATTCCACCTATCCAGGAAAATAGTTGTGCCATTTTAGAATTCTTAGCTTTTTTACTTATATTCTCTAAAAACGCTTGACCGCCTCCGGAAAAAAATATAATCCCCATCAGTCCACCAACTAAAAAGAAAAACAGTATAATACTTGCATTCCACGAGTCAGCTACCGAAGATATCAATGTGTCTGCCGTCTTGGTAATACCAGCCCAAAAATTTCCATGATTAATAATTGTTGCCCCTACCCATACGGCAAAAAGCAATGATATTAAAGCTTCTCTAAGTATCACACAAAGAAGTATAGCTAAAAGAGGAGGCACTAAAGACCAAAAGCCATAATTAACTCCTTCCTCTTCTGCTGCCCAAACCACTCCCGAGAAAGCGAAAAATATTAACACTAACAAAGTAAATAATAATATGCTTTTATATTTGTTCCAATGATACATTTTTTAAATTCACTCTCCTTTTTTAAATAAAATATTTAAACATAAAAAAACAAAATAAAAAAATAAACACTTTTTTTATTGATAAATATAAATGATAATGTTCGAAAAAGTTTAACAATAAATAAGGGGAAGCAAAAAGACAAATCTCTTTGCCTCCCCTCTTTGTCTATTTTAGTTGTTTATTTTGCAGTCATAGATTTTGCTAAGCCTTCGGCATAAGCAGTCACATCTTTTTCTTCAACAAGAAAATGTTTATTTT
>JAYEGH010000138.1:0-2659 GCA_034659055.1 Candidatus Caldatribacteriota bacterium | reverse complement strand
GAACCCTGAAAGAATTAAAAAGGAAATCTTCGTTTGAGGATTTAGAAGAAATATTTTTTGGATTAATAAATCAAGGAGAAAATTTAGAATGAGATGGAAAAATATTAAACTCATCTTCATCAAGGAATTAATGGGAACCGTACGGGATAAAAGAACTATAATTGCCATGATAATAATTCCTTTAATCTTTTATCCTCTCTTATTTGCGGGAATCGGCTATTTTAGCAAGCTGGGAAGTATAAGATCAGAAGAGGCTACCTCAAAGATTATAGTCTGTGGTGAGGAATTTGCTCCTCAATTAGTAAAACATCTCCAAAATCATGAAAAAATTGAGATCCTTACTAAAGAAAATGACTCTCGCTCTAAATTGCAAAACGGGGATATTCAGGCACTTTTAGTAATCCCTGCAGATTTTAAGTATAAGATTGAACAGGAGGAATCGATTAAACTTCTTTTAAAATATGATACTACAGAAATCAAATCAAGGATTTCCCAAAAAAGAATTAGTCAGGTAATTGAAGAATATAAAAATGAAATAATTTTACAAAGGCTTTCTCGCAAGGACCTAAAAGAAGAATTTCTTTCTCCGGTAATCTTACAAGAAGAAAATATAGCTACTACTGAAAAGGTGGCCGGTTCATTTTTATCTGTTTTGCTCCCTTATCTAATTATAATCCTTATTTTTGCAGGAGCAATGCATACGGCAGTAGATATCACTGCCGGTGAGAAAGAAAGAGGGACTATTGCTACTCTGTTAGTAAGCCAAATAAGTCGATTAGAGATTGTGTTGGGTAAATCTTTTGCAGTAATGTTAATTTCTTTTACCAGCATGATTTTAGGATTAGTCGGGCTCACTCTTGCTTTTTTATCAGGAGCTTCTATTGCCGGGGGGGTTGAGGGAATGAATTTTGGGATACCAATTAATACTGTCTTTTTGCTCTTTTTAGTTTTATTTCCCATGGTCGGTTTAGCCAGTGCATTATTGGTGATGGTAGGCATATTTGCCCGCAATATTAGAGAGGCCTCGAGTTACATCACCCCCATCTATATGCTGACTATCTTTCTGGGAATAATTTCTATAAGTCAGGGAATGGAATTAACTGATAAAATGTTTTTGGTTCCGGTTTTAAATAGTAGTTTTGTTTTTAAAGAAATACTAATGGGTAAAATTTATTGGAGTCACATATTAACTACCTTTAGTTCCAATATAATTATTGCCGGGATAACTTTATATGGAGCTGTACGACTCTTCAACAAAGAAGAAGTTCTATTCAGGAGTTAAAAATATTTATTACAAGTAATTTGAATACAATTTTTGCTTTTTTGGGTCAATAAAAAATTTTCTTCGAAAAAAAAGGGTTTTATTGAGGTGTTGTAGTATTAAAATATAATAAGGCTATTTCAAGGAGAATAAATTAAGAAAATTACTCATTTAAATAATATTGTAGAAATATACTTACAAGACAATGAATAGTGGAAAGGAGGTGAAAAAGCAAGTAACAAGTAAAAAGAATTAAAATATAAAATTTAAGGAGGTTAAGAAAATGAAAAAGAAAAGTATTTTAGTTTTATCTCTAATTATAACTGCGGTAATCTTAATTGCAGGGTGTTCATCATCAACAACACCCACAACCGGTACAATCGAGGTAAATTCCACTCCTATCGGAGCTAAAATCTATCTTGACGGAGTTGACACGGAAATGGCTACTCCTTTTACCATTACAAATGTAGGAGCAGGCTCTCATGTTATAAAGTTAGATGCACTTCATTACAAAATTTGGGAAGAAACTGTTATTGTGACTGCTAATGAAACTACATACCTTAATCCACTTTTAACATATGCTGCTCAAAGCACTATTACTCTTCAACCTGGCCCATCAGAGGGGATGGATACTTTAGTAAGTAGCCTTTTCCCCGATCTTAACTATGGGAGTTCACCGATAATTGATGCGGGAAATTTTGCAAGTGGAACTATTGTAAGGACCTATATTCAATTTGACTCAAGCAGTGTTCCTGTGAATGCGAGGGTGATAGATGCTGATTTATGGCTTTACCAATATAGTACACCTGGAGCAGAAAATTACATCATAGACCTTCATAAGGTTACAAGTGAGTGGCAAGAAGGGACCATAAATTGGAACTTACAACCAAATTATTCTACTGAAACAGAATTTTCAACTAATATCACTGCTGGGGCAGTTACTTGGAAATTTTGGGATATAGATAACTTAGTCCAGGGTTGGCTTAACGGAACTATTTCTAATTATGGAATGGCATTAATAGATGCCGACGAGACTTCCTTTAATACAATTGCTTTTTTTCACAGTTCTGATTATACAACTGATACTACTAAGCGTCCTAAATTAGTGATAGACTATTATATTCCTTAAGAAGCAAAAAAGTAAGCTGCAAGTCATATTAGCTGAAATAAGTAAGAGAAACGCATAGTAGTTTTGGGAGTAATTGACAAAACTAAATAAAGCTAAAGAAAAAAGGGCAAGTTGAAATAGTTAAATAAATTTTAGCTTGCCCTTTTTGGTTTTTTCTTATTTGCCACAAAAAAGTTTACTATCTACTTTGGTTCGATTGAGGAGTGGAAATAGTTTATACTAAGAAATCCAAAGAGATATATTAGAGCAGCCAATATAGCTACAACTCT
>JAYEGH010000137.1:0-2665 GCA_034659055.1 Candidatus Caldatribacteriota bacterium | reverse complement strand
AGTTACTGCCGATACTTTCTTTATCGATTTTGCTGATGGTGAAAAATTTGCAAAGTTATATGCCGGGAATATCGCCAGTGCTGATGTAGGTAGTTTCACCGCTCTTAGCCTGATATTTAATGATGAGTACGAAAGTCCTGTTTATGCCTGGGATGATGAATACTTTAGAGGTCTATGGGTAGAAGCTAATTTACTGGGAGCCAATCTTAGTTTAATCAGTGAAGTTGATAGATTTTATGATCTAAAAGTTTCCTTTGCTGGTTTTGGTGTATATGCTTCTCTTGATAGAATTACTGCTACCTCAGAAGATTACGATGACTTTGGAGAAGTTATAGTAGGCGCAGATTTAGATTATACCTTTGAAGACGGAGTAACCAATGTTAAAGCAGATGCTGCTTACCAGATGGGTATGGAAGATTATGGTATTGCCGGAGCAGTTGCTACTAAAGTTGGAGAAGATGGTGAAGTAGGATTAAGTGTAGATGGACATTATGTCCAAGCTGGTTTTGCTCCAACTGCTGGAAATTTCGATCCTAATACCATGGGTGGAGGCGCATCAGTCTCTTACTTGTTAGATGTTGCCGGATTAGAGAAGACCGAAGCTACTTTGGCGTATGATTATGAATCTGATATTCCTGATGAAGGGGTAGATGCTGTAGTTGGTACTAATGAAGTAACCGCAACACTTGCCTTTACTATGGATGCTGCCAATGAAGAGACTGCAACTTTAGAAGGGACATATGAAATACCTGCAGAAGGTGATGATGCTGTTTATGTAGCATCTCTCGATTATGCAAATTACCCGGTTGCTGAGAAGCTTAAATTAAGTGCATATGGTGAGTATACTAATGTACCAAGTGTTAATCTTGGAGCTGATAATGTAGATTACACCTACTATGGTACTTTAACTTTGGATTATGCTTATACTACAGACACAGCTTTCCAACTTGAAGGAAGATGGGATTCGGACCCTGCAGTTCCAGGTTTACCAAAATACAGTGCTTATGCAGAAGTGGCACATACTTTAGCAGCAAACACCACTCTTACTGTATCTTATGATTTGAACGATTGGGATGAAGGTGTATTGGATGGTGTAGGAACATTCGAAACAGTACTCGAAGTTACATTCTAAGAAAAATACATTAGAAGTTAACTTGTAAAAATAAAATAACCTCCGGAGATTATTTTCCGGGGGTTATTTTTTTAGATTAGAGCAAGAATTTTTAAGAATATAGCTTAAACTTTTAATTGGGGCTTTAAAGAAACACTTTTATAAAAAAGAAGTTGCGGAATTTATAGAATCATATTATAATAAAACAGTATGTAGTATTTGGTATATAGTGAAGAAAAGAATTCAGAAGACAGTAGCCAGAAGTCAGAATAAAAGTAGGGGCAGACCTTGTGTCTGCCCGAAATAAGTAATGTCTAACAAGTAATAAATTTACAAGTTTTCAAGGAGAGGGGTAGGGGCTTGATTTCTGTCTGCGTGCGTACACGCACAGGTAGACATCAAGAGGCCCGTCTGTTTCTTTCTGTCATTCCCGCGAAAGCGGGAATCCAGAGCATTTCTACCCGCATATATGAATTTAATTAACTGGTAAACCGGGTAACCGGCTAACCATATACTAATAACTAAAAATCAGTTTTGTATTTTAATTGGTTAATTGGCTGATTGGTCAATTGGTTAATTAAAATAATCGATAGATTATTTTAAAGGCAGGTGGACCTAAATGTTATTAAAAAAATCTTTTTCTATTCTTTTAACAATTATTTTTGTTTGTACTACATTACTTATTCAATTTTCCTGGGCAGCAGATGCATCTCAATCAACTTTACTTAAAAACCTGGCACAGGTAGAAACCGCCTTGTATGGCCAGGTCCAGGAAAAACCCTTAATCGAAAGGGTCGAATCTTTAGAAAAAGAACTAGTGGGCAGAACTTTACCGGGAACAATTACCAGCAGAGTGGAACAATTAAAAGAATTTATAATACTTGGGACCCCGGAAGACACTTCAATAAATTTTAAAATAAATGTTTCACAATGGATATTGGAGGATAAAATTACTTCAGGCCCAATAGCAAACAGGATAGAGAACTTGGAAAATGTTTTGTTTGGTGAAATTTCCGATGATGTTTTAGCTATGAGGGCAGAAAGTATTTTTGGAGTATGTTTTAAAGAGGGAAAACCTACCATTGAAGAAGTGATTATACCTTCCGGTACTCTGATTCCTATTCGTTTTCAAAGTACTATAAGTTCTAAGGATAGCGTCCAAGGAGATATTTTCACTTATCAAGTTGTAAAAGATATGTTTATTGGCAACAAATTGGTTATTCCTGCAGAAACTTCGGGAGTAGGTGAAATAATTAAAGTAAAGAAAGCTACTATTTTATCTCGTCCCGGAGAACTTGAGCTAAACTTTAATATAATTCCGGCCCTGGATGGGACTCCTCTTAATCTAATAATGGGGAAAAAGTCCGAAGAAGAAAATCAGAGATTATATATGGCAGTAGGAGCAGGAATTTTAGGATTCATTATTTTAAGTAATCCTGTAGGATTAGCTTTTGGAGCCTTAATCCCCGGTAAAAATGTAGAGATTGAACAAGGCACAGAAATGTTTTTGCAGTTAGAGAGTGATGTTTCGGTGATAGGGTTGATACGGTGAAA
>JAYEGH010000136.1:0-2666 GCA_034659055.1 Candidatus Caldatribacteriota bacterium | reverse complement strand
TAATAGTATTTTTAAAAGCTACGAACAAGCGAATAATAGATACCATGAAACTTTAAGGGGAAGTATTATAGAAGATAAACATTTATATTTCAATTCTCAAGCATAAAAGCGGACCCTGGAGGCAACTAGCTTACATCTAGTTTATACCACCCTTCCGGTAGTATACCGATTCAGGACTTACCCGCTTTTACATAAAAACTATAATTTTTTATTATTTTATTATATTATTTTATAATTATTATATATATTTTTAAAAATTTTGTCAACTTGTTCTCGTTTTGTCATTTTGGTAGGATTTTTAGATGGCCTATGTATTGACACCTACGCTATGTATTAATTTACAATATATACAACACACCCGCTACGCCTCTTAACAATGCGTACCCTGGCGGGTTTTTATTTAGTAATAAATTTTTAAAGGCCTTTATTATGATAAAAACTAAAACTTATATGGATAAGTTAATGAAAAATAAAGAATTTCGCGAGAAATTTGATAAAGAGTACCGTAATCTTTGTATTGGGGAACATATTGCCAGAATCCGCCATCAGGCAAATTTAACACAAGATGCCCTGGCCAAACGAACAAATACTACTAAATCAGCTATCTCACGCTATGAGAATTCTGATTATAAAAGTTATAGTATGCCTCTTTTGAATAGAATAGCAGAAGCCTGCGGAGCAGTTTTAGAAATTGATTTTGTGCCAAAAAGAAGAAAAAAAGTTAAAGAGTTTTAATATTATAAAATATTTTTCACTTTATTTTTTCTCTCCACTTTTTATTATATAAACTATATTTGACATCTTATTTTTTTTAAGATAAACTGTAGAAAAATAAATTTAATTTTACATTTAGTAGGTGGAATAAAAATGCAAACTTCAGATCTCCTAAAAAAAATTAATATCCCTAGACATAAACTATATTACCTAGAACAAAAAGGATATATTAATCCTAAAAAAATAACCAGGGGCGATTTAGAGATGAGGGATTATACAGATGAAGATTTTCAAAAAATCCAGGTAATATGGAAATTTTTAAAGCAGGGCTTTAAGCACAAAATAGCTTATCAAAAAGCCCTGGATAAACTTAATAACCATTAAATCTTGCAAAGGTAAAACAATTGCAGTATGGCTAAATTAAAATTAAAAAAAACAAAAAGCCCTAAAATTATTGCTATCGCCAATCAAAAAGGCGGTGTTGGCAAAACCAATGTTGCCTTTAATCTTGCCGGAGCATTGGCTGAATCCGGACAAAAACTTCTTTTGATTGATATGGACCAGCAGGCTAATCTATCTTCTGCTTTCCTTAATAAAATTTATGAGCTTGAATTTACTATTACCAATCTTTTTTTAGATGATGAAATTGATCTTTCTAAAGTAATATATAAAACTCCCTTTAAAAATATTGATATTGTCCCTTCTAATATTGAAATGAGCAAAATTGATCTTCAGCTTGCCGGGGAACCGGATGCACAATATTTCCTGGCTGATAAATTAGAAGGATTATATCATGAGTATGACTTTATCATCATTGACTGCCCGCCTAACCTGGGACTTGCTACCAGAATCGGTTTGGTAGCAGCAAATAAGGTTATTATACCTTTAGAGTGTCAGGAGTGGGCTGTTAAGGGTACTGTTTATTTAAGGGGAGCTATTACCAAAATTAAAAAAAGGGCAAACCCCAATCTTGAAATAATGGGATATTTAATTAATAAATATGTTAGCCGGAGAAAATTAGAAGATGTCTATCACGAGAATATATTAGAGAATTTTAAAGATAAGGTTTTTAATGTAGAATTAAAAAACAGCGTAAAATATGCGGAAGCAGTCACTTTTAGAAAACCAATTACTTCCTATCTGCCTTCTTCAGAGCAGGCAGAATGCTATCGAAAACTAACTCAGGAGATTATTAATCATGGCTAAAAAAAAGGAAAACCTATTAAGGCAGTTGGCTAAAGATACTTTTACTTCTCTTCCAGAACAGGAAACTAAAACTAAAACAAAACAGAGAAAAGGTATCCGGGAAGGAACCAAAGGGATCTCTGGAGCACGGGTTATCAGTATTGACAGAATTAAAGGTGACCCTAATCAGCCCCGAAAAACTCTAGATAAAAAGACTCTCTCTGACCTTGCCAATTCAATTAAAACACACGGCATTCTTCAGCCCATCGTAGTGGAATATATTGAAGAGGAAGATTATTTTAAAATAATTAACGGTGAAAGAAGATATAGGGCATCTCAAAAGGCTGGTCTAAAAGAAATACCCTGTATTATTCGAAATACCAACACTCATTTACGTTTAGTCCATCAGTTAATTGAAAATATTCAAAGACAAGACCTTCCACCACTTGAAGAAGCGGAATCTATTCAAACCTTAATCAGTGAAAGAAAAATAGATAATCCAAATTATTCCCAAAGAGAGGCTTCCCGGGAACTGGGTTTGCCTAAAAGTTACGTTAATGAAATCCTTGCTTTATTAAAACTTCCTGAAGATATAAAAGAGAGTGTCCGAATTTCGGACACAGTGCCTAAATCCTTATTGTTACTACTTCTCCGGCAAAGTGATAAAAATAACATAAGGGGTTTTTACAGGCAAATAAAAGAAGGAAAACTAACAGCCCAAGAAGTAAAAACAAAAATCAAAAGATCTAAATCTAAAAAGGGAAAGC
>JAYEGH010000135.1:0-2667 GCA_034659055.1 Candidatus Caldatribacteriota bacterium | reverse complement strand
ATGTGTATTAGCAGAAGCAATCGATAAATCTGGTTCCACTGATTCAGATGTTATTGCTGATTATCTGAGAAATAAAATGGAGAAATTCCCCAGTATAACCGGTCCAATAGGTTTTAATGAAATTGGTGACCGTGTAGGAACAGGTATAAATCTTTATGTAGTAAATGCAGATGGAAGTTTCGGAATTTACGGAAAATAAAATAAAAAGAGGTAAAATGCGAAGATGAAAATAATATTAGAGCAGTTACTAAACGGATTGACTATAGGTTCATTTTATGCTCTTATTGCTCTGGGTTATTCCATGGTATACGGGGTAATGAAGCTGATTAATTTTGCACACGGAGATTTATTTGCCCTGGGTTCTTACCTTGGATATACTCTTCTCGTATTTGGTTCTACCTATGTTACCGCTACTCTGGGTTTATGGGGTGGTATGATTGCGGCTATGTTAATAGCCGCAATCGGCATAGGAATTGCCGGTACTTTAATAGAGCGAATTGCCTATCGTCCAATATATTCAGTAGGTCGGCTTCCCGCAGTGGTGTCTGCATTGGGTGCATCAATTGTTATTCAAAATGGGATAATGGTTATTTGGGGTCCGCGCCCGCAAGCTTATCCCTCACAGGTTGTCCCTTCGGTAATGTTAAATATTGGAGGAATTAGAATTACTTTATTACAAGTTATAATTTTATTGATTTCTTTTATGCTTATGGGACTTTTGTATTATATTGTTCAAAAAACCACTTTTGGCGCAGCTATCCGTGCTTGTGCTTTGGATAGAAGCACTGCCGCCTTAATGGGGATAAATATTGAAACAATTATATTTTTTATCTTTGCCTTAGGTCCGGCTTTAGGTGGAATGTCAGGAGTAATGGTAGGTATGTATTATAGGAAGATTAGTTTTATAATGGGATGGAATTATGGATTAAAAGCCTTTACTGCTACGATTCTTGGAGGTATTGGTAATATACCAGGAGCAATGTTGGGAGGGCTTCTCCTGGGAGTACTGGAAATGTTGGGTTCCACCTACCTTTCTACCGCTTATAAGGATGTGTTTGTATTTTTAGTTTTAATATTAGTGTTAATTTTTCGCCCCACAGGTCTTTTGGGTGAAAAAATTGCAGAAAAGGTATAAAGGGGCGGAAAAATGAAATTAAACAAAAATATAAACCAAAAAAATAGTATATTTAAAAATTGGCCGATCATCATAGTGGCGATTTTATTTACAATATTACCTTTTATAATAAATGCTTATTGGGTAGATGTCTTGTTTTTTTTCGGTGTCTACGCTCTTTTAGGACTTAGCTTAAATATTGTTTTAGGAGAAGTGGGGCTTTTTGATTTAGGGCATATGGGATTTATGGCTATCGGAGCCTACACTACCGCAATTCTTAATACATCGTTTGGAATTCCTATAATTATTTTACTGCCAATAAGTGCAATTGCGGCAGGTGCCTTCGCCTGGTTAGTTTGTTCTCCGATCATCCATTTAAGAGGAGATTACTTATGTATTGTAACCATCGGAATGGGAGAAATTATCAGGCTTACTTTAAATAATAATCCATTTGGAATTACCGGTGGTCCAAATGGAGTCTTTGGAATTGATTTTCCTTCATTGGGTAGTATCTTTGTAGTTGATAATTCTACTAAATTTTATTATTACATATGGTTAATAGTTGGCCTGACCATCATAGGGTTGGTTAATTTACAGCGTTCACGTATAGGTAGAGCCTGGAATTGCATTCGGGAAGATGAAATTGCTGCAGAATCTACCGGGATTGATGTTAGGTATTATAAGTTATTGGCTTTTGTTTTAGGTGCAGGTTTAGCTGGTGTAGCGGGTAATGTTTATGCTACTAAATTGATGATGGTATCTCCGGAAAGTTTTAGTTTTATGGAATCCTGTATGCTCTTCTGTATCGTATTAATCGGAGGAATGGGTTCTATACCTGGAGTTTTAATCGGTGCTGCTGCCATCAGCCTTTTCCCGGAATTCTTCCGAACTTTTGCCCAATACCGAATGCTAATTTTTGGAGTAGCAATGGTGGCTATGATGGTCTTTAGACCCGGTGGTATTTGGCCTAGGAAAAGAGGAGCCGTTAAATTAAAATCACTTTTAATGAAAGCAGGAAAAGAAAATGGCTAAAGATAATAATAATATGAAAACTATAACAGAAAGCGAGCAAGAGAACAAAGAAACAGATAAAATTAATAAAGTTGTGCTGCAAACCACTGAACTTACTAAAAAATTCGGTGGCTTAACCGCGGTAAACAATTTTGATCTTAAAGTGAGTCAAGGGCAAATAAGCAGTCTAATAGGTCCTAACGGAGCAGGTAAAACTACCGTTTTTAACGTAGTAACCGGTATATATAAAGCTGATGGAGGAAAAGTTCTTTTTAAAGGAGAAGACCTTGCAGGTAAAAAACCTCATCAGATTATAAAAAAAGGAATTGCGCGAACTTTTCAAAATATCCGACTTTTTTCTAATATGACCTGTCTGGAAAATGTTATGGCCGGCCAGCATTGCCGCAGCAATGAAGGAACCTGGACTTCTATTTTACAAACTCCTGGACAAAAAAAGGAAGAATTGGAGATAAGAAAACATGCTGAAAGCCGTTTGAAGCAAATCGGATTATGGAAATTTAGAGATGAACTGGCAAAAAATA
>JAYEGH010000134.1:0-2684 GCA_034659055.1 Candidatus Caldatribacteriota bacterium | reverse complement strand
TTTTCTTCTAATTCGTCAGAAAGTTTATAAAACTGCATAATATATAAAACCGCATCATCAATAGTTTCATGTTCACTATGCCAATGGTTATTTTTTATCTCTATATCCGCAGAAATTCCCATCTGAAAAAGTAAATTATAGATGATGAGTGCACTGGAATAACGGAGTTCGATATTTTTTCCATAAACAATTTTTGCAAGTGCATCATCCAGCCATTCACCTTTTCCTGCAAATGTAAAAATGTAAATATCTCTTTTTGTTATTTCGTTGATTTTTTCTAATGCCTTCCTTATTTCATATACACCTAAAGAATTATAACTTATGGTCACATCTACTTTTCCTATACTGTTAATATCAAACAACTCCCAGTTTGTATTGATTATCTGTACATTATTTAATTTTTCTTCTTCTACACATTTTTTGACAATTTTAATCATTTCTCTTGATGCATCCAGCACATAAACTTTTCTTACCTTTTTTGCAATAGGAATAGCAAGCCTCCCTGTGCCACAGCCAATATCAAGCACGGTATCTGTTTTTTTTAAATTAAGCATTTTTAATTGATCTTCAGTTGCTACTCTATTTTTAGAAATCCTTTTGAAACGCTCTGCTGCATTTTTGTCCCAATAGTCTTCTATCTTGCCATTTTCTATCCACATTGGATATTTTTCAATTTTCCAGATTGAATCCCAATTAACTATACACATCTGCAATCTCCTTTTTCCCATATGGCAAAATAACAGTTATACCTCTTATATTTTCTACCGTAACAGATATTCCATATACTTTCTCTATATTATCTTTTGTAATAATTTCTAATCCACCTTCTGCAAAAACTTTCCCTTCCTTAAGCAATACAAACCTATCAGATAACCTCACGGCAAGGTTTACATTATGCATCACAATGACAGAGGAAATACCCTTTCTTTTAGAATTTTTTTTTATGATATCTATTACCTCAAACTGGTTCTTTGGATCCAGATTATTTGTTGGTTCATCCAAAAGGATCACCTTTGGCTGCTGTACCAACGCTCTTGCAATAACAACCTTTTGAAATTCACCACCACTCAGCTCGTTTATATACCTTAAGGAAAATTTTTTAAGTCCTAGAGCACTCAGCACTCTCTCAGTAATCTCGATATCATTTTTTGTTACATCCCATTTTATATAGGGCTTCCTTCCTAAAAGCACTGCATCAAATACGGTAATAAAACTCTGTTCTGAGCGCTGAGGCACGTATGCCAATGCTTTTGCAATTTCTGTTCTACTTGTTTTTTTAATATTTATGTGGTCTATAAAAATTTCACCTTTTTGTGGTTTTAGGATGCCATTAATGCATTTAAGCAGCGTAGATTTTCCTGCACCGTTTACACCTAAAATAGAAATAATCTCCCCTTTCCTCACAGCAAATTCTATTCCTCTTAATACAGGAGAACCGTTATATGAAAACTCAATATTTTTTAGTTCTAAAATCATATTCGCCTCCTTGCAAGTATGTATAAGAATAGTGGACCACCTATGAATGATGTAATAATACCAACAGGAATAATAATCGGTGATATTACAATCCTTGCGAGTGTATCAGAAATAAGAAGCAGAAGAGCACCAAACAGAGCAGAAATAGGAATAAGAAACCTTTGGTCATTTCCTATTATTCTTCTTGTAATATGAGGTGCAACAAGACCAATAAATCCAATGACCCCCAAAAAAGCAACTGTAACTGCAACAATGAGAGAAGAAACAATCATTCCGTACAATCGTATTTTTTCTGTATTCACACCCAATCCTTTTGCTGTTTCATCGCCACTTTCCAATGCATTATAGTTCCATCTGTTCAGAACAAAGTAAATAAATCCAAAAGTTGTAACAATAATCATAATTCCTACTTCTCTCCACCCCGACCTTCCGATATCTCCAAACAGCCAGAATACAACGGAAGCAACCTCTGTATCTGTAGCAAAAAACTCAATAAATGTTGTAGCAGCGTTGAACAGTGCCCCCATTGCAATACCTGCAAGAATTACTGCTTCTGGTGAAAGCCCCCTCCACTTTGCAAGGAAAAGAATAATAAAGATACCTAAAAGTGCACCAATAAAAGCAAAAGTTGTTGTAAGATACGGATTGTTTATAAACACTGCATCTGTGCTACTTGAATGAATTTCCCCTGCACCAAGCACAATGATTGCAAAGGCAGCACCAAATGCCGCACCTTGTGAAATTCCCAGTGTAAAAGGAGAGCCCAGTGGGTTGCGTAATACATTCTGCATTACAGTGCCAGAGACTGCAAGTCCTGCCCCGGCAATGACTGCAGTAAGTACCCTGGGTAAACGTATATTAAAGGCAACAAGCGTGTTTATACTTGCACTTCCATTTAAAATAAAATTTAAAATATTCTTTAACGAAAGCGCTTTCAGGACTTCTTTTATGGAAATAGAAAGAGGACCTAAACAGATAGCAAAAAGAGAAAAAATAACAATCAAAATGATAAGCAGTAAACCAAAGTATGCTTTTCTTTTGGTATAACTTAAATAGCTATTTGAAGAATTATTTATTTCCGGCATATTCTATTTTTTTGAATCCTCCAAAATCTCTTTGCATTTCTTTGTAAACAGGTTTCCCAACCAAGAATGTGTAGATTTCATCTGCTTTCTTCTCAGGGTCAATATCTTTGAACCTGTCAGGGC
>JAYEGH010000133.1:0-2706 GCA_034659055.1 Candidatus Caldatribacteriota bacterium | reverse complement strand
GAGATAGAGAGAGAATCTCCCTATAAAAGAATATGGGTGGATAAAGATAAATTATTTTTAGTACAAGCTGAGGGAGATAGCAGTGATGGAAATAAGGTTCGTACTACATTTTCCGATTTCAGAAAAGTCAAAGGCAGTTGGGAATTGCCTTATGCTATTGAAGTATTTATAAATGGAGAACAGACAATGACCGTATTAACTAAATCCTTAAAGATAAATCAGGGTTTGTCTGATGACCTGTTTGATATAGATAAGGTAGAGGTATCAGGTCCAAATATGCAGGAGATGATGCAAAATATGATGCAGCAGGGTAAAAATAATTAGATTTTTTAGTTACAACTTTACATTATAATGAGATAAAAAGTAAGAAAAATATCATTATACGTAAATAGAGAAAAATTAATTAAAATAGAAAGAGTTTTAGAATCATCAAAGTAATGTTTCAATATAGCCCAAGTAACGAATTGGAGGTTTTTTATGAAAGCATTAGTAATATTTTATTCAAGAAGTGGAAAAACTAAAAAAGTGGCAAAAAAGATTTCAGCTTTATTAAAATGCGATATGGAAGAAATTATTGATACCAGGAACAGAAAAGGAATTCCCGGATTCTTAAGTGCTGGAACTGATGCTAATATGAGAAGATTAACTACACTCAAGGATATAAAGAAGGATCCTTCTTTATATGACTTGCTTATTATCGGAACTCCTGTCTGGTCATCTAATATATCTACACCTATCAGAACCTACATTACTTTACATAAAAAAGAGTTAAAAAATATTGCCTTTTTTTGTACCCGTTTAGGTTCTAATGCTGAAAAAGTATTTGCAGATATGGAGAACATATGTCAAAAAAAGCCTTTTGCTTTGCTTGAATTAACTTCAAGGGAAGTAGTACGTAATATGGATAATCAAAAAATTGATGATTTTATTAAGAAAATTAAAGAGCAGGGATAGCGGTAAAAGATGAAAGTAACACAAAGGGAATTTGAAAAACTGGTAGAAGAAGCGATAGATACTCTTCCCGGTAAGTATAGAGAAAAGATGGAAAACATTGTAGTAGTAACTGAAGATTTACCTTCCAGAAGACTTCTTGCAGAGATGAAGATAAAATCTCCTTATAATCTTTTGGGCCTTTATCGGGGAATCCCTTACACAAGAAGAGGTATTTGGTATAGGAATGTTATGCCCGATAAGATTATCATCTTTAAAAAACCCATCGAAGTGCGCTGTAAGAACAAAGAAGGTATAAAAGAATCTGTCAGAAAAGTTGTTATACATGAAATCGGACATTATTTTGGTTTGGGAGAAGCAGATTTACGAAAGATTGAAAGGGAAAGAGACGGCTTTAGTTAGCCGTTATTTAATTAACCAGTTACCCTGTTTGCCGGTTGACCAATTGGAGAAAATACAATATGAGATTGCCGCGTTGATTCGCAATGACGAGCAGGGGGTTACTGGAAAGAATGGGATAAGTGGAAGCTGGATGATAAAGAAAAGAATGGGAATGACCCCGGTTAAACAGAATTTCACGGGGTAGGCATAAGTAGGGGCGTATTGCATACGCCCTGATAGCGAATGGAAGTAGGGTTCGATTCATCGAACCCGATAGATAAAATATAAAATAACTCGGGTCGGATAAATCCGACCCGCACCTATACGCTATATGCTAACTAAATAAATAATAGTAAAGAGAACACAACATGAAAAAAACACAAGATAAAATCATAGATTTAGCACATTCTTATTTTAAATATCCCTTACCCGAAGGATTAATAAAAGAATTGACTAAAGAGTTGAAAGATATCAATAAATATCCTTCCGGAGGAGAATACACTTCACTTCGTCAAACTTTAGCTAAATATACCGGGGTAGAAGTAGAAAATATTCTACCGGCTAATGGCTCAGATGAAATTATCGAGATGGCTACACGTGCCTATAAAGGAGAGATCTTAATTCCAATTCCCACTTTTTCTCAATACGAGATGAGTGCAGACAGGGGAAATTCCCTTAAACTATTAGTTAATTGTTTGCATGATGGCAGGTATGATCTTAATTATTCTGTCCAAGAATTAAAAGAAGCTTCTTTAGTTTGGATATGTAATCCGAATAATCCTACCGGGACAGAGATCCCCAGAGATAAGATTATTGATGTTTTAATAAAAGCAGAAGGGATGGTAGTAGTTGATGAATGCAACTACAATTATCTAGGAGAAACAGTAATAAGTTTAATAGATGAATATCCGAATTTAATTGTTTCCCGTAGTTTTTCCAAGGATTTTGGTTTGGCAGGTTTGCGCTTGGGGTTTGCTGTTTCCAATCAACAAAATATAAAAAAATTATCTTCTTTCGGTCAATATTTTAGGGTAAACAGATTAGTTGAAAAAGCTGCAGGGAAAGTCTTAAAATATTTAGACTATTATCAAGAAGTTTGGGGGAAAATAAAAAAAATAAGAGATAAATTTGTAAGGCAAATAAATGAGCTGGGATTCTCTGTTTATGATTCCCAGGCAAATTTTGTTTTAGTAGAGTTTAAAAACGAGGAAGAGACCAGACATATTTGGAAACATTTAAAAGAAAAAAATATCCATACCCTACCGGGTTGGAAAGACGAATTTTCCGGTTTAGAGGATAAATTTATTAGATTTACTATCGGAGAAGAATGGGAAATGGATAGGGTAGTGGAAGTGCTATCTGATTACGTAAAGA
>JAYEGH010000132.1:0-2769 GCA_034659055.1 Candidatus Caldatribacteriota bacterium | reverse complement strand
GGAGGAGGAAGAATTTGGGGAAGAAATACTTTCGACTTCCATTTTTACCTTTAAAGGACCTACACTCCAGGTATCATTAAGTGAAATTACGGAAACTTTCATTGGAGTTTCAGATTCTACAATTTTCCTAATTGTTTGATAAAAATTAATTGCAGAAATTGTCCCTACAAAGCTGGATTTTGGATTTGGGATTATTCCCCCTTCTACCGCTAAAATATTTACCTTTCTTAAGAGCGAAAAAAGCTGTTTTTCAATTTCTTCTTTAGTATCTTCTTGATCCGCTAATTCCTCGGAAAGAATCTTTTCATCTATAGCAAAAACCAGTTTATTTTCTAAAAGGTTAAAATGAGCCACTATCGGCTCTTCTTCTATTACATTAATAGAGGATAAAAGTCTTACTATCATCTCTTTATCACTATCATGTATCTTCTGAACCATATCTTCAAATTCCTGTTGAGAAATAATAAAAACTTGGTTAGTCCTCTCATTTTTTTTGGCTCCCATGGATAATGCTTTTTCGGAAACTTCATTTAGAAACTTAATTAGTTCTGCTCTTATTTCTTCAATCACTCCTCCACCTTGAACAATAGTTAGACCAATCTGCTCATCCGGTCCAAAGATAACTTTTCCTTCTCTAACCCAGGAAATTCCCGAGTAAAGGGCTTTTATGTCAGCATTTAATTCTTTTACTTCTTTGTCTAAGCTCTCTTTTTCTTTAGTTAAATTTTCTTTGGCAATGGATAATGTTTCTAATTGATTTGTCTTTTCTTCTATGTCTTTAGATAATTTCTGATATTTATCCTCCGTTTCCTGTAGCTGGAGTGTTCTGGTTTCCAGATCCTTTTTTGTGCTGGATAACTGTATATTTTGAATTTGAACTTCATGGGATAAATTAGAAAGCTTTTCCTTTAATTCTTCCATCCCGAATAAAGCAGTCCTAACATCAATGGAAGCAACAGAAAGAATTAAAATTGTAATTGAAGTAATCAATATACCGGTAAGTATACTAATAAATATAGCAGTATAGCGTGGACGTAATCCAAATATAGTAAGTCTTTTTTTACCTATTCTAAGGCCCACTCGATCACCTGCAACGGCAATTAAGCCACTGATTATAATCAAGAAAAAAATTAAAATAAAACTGGACATGTTTTTTTAATTCTCCAATTCACTAATTTACCAATTAACCGATTAGTCAATTCACCGATTAACCGATTAGTCAATTCACCGATTTATTAATTAATTAAAACAAGAAAATACAAAGAATGAATTCAAAATAAATTAGTCATTATTAAAGAAACTGATTTAACTTGCATCTTGTATCTTTTATTAATTGGTCAATTGGCGAATTGGTTAATTGGTAAATCTTATAGATTAAATCTTTCTCCTAAATAAATTTTACGGGTAATTTTACAATTAGCTACCTGGCGGGGATTCCCATGAGTTAATATTTTTCCATTATGCATAATATAAGCCCTGTCGGTTATTTTTAAGGTTTCTCTTACATTATGATCGGTAATTAATATTCCTAATCCCTTTTTCTTGAGATAAGCGATTATTTCTTGAATGTCATAAATGGCGATAGGGTCTATTCCGGTAAAAGGTTCATCAAGCAGCATAAAAGAAGGTGAAGCAGACAAAGTTCGAGCTATTTCCACCCGGCGTCTTTCTCCACCGGAAAGCATATATCCTTTATATTTTGATAGATGTGTTATTTCTAATTCCTCTAGTAAAGAATAACATCTTTCTTTTTGTTCACTTTTTTTCATTCCTAAAGACTCCAGTATTAAAAAGATATTTTCCTCTACAGTGAGTTTGCGAAATATGGAAGGTTCCTGGGCTAAATAACCTAAGCCCATTCGAGCCCTTTGGAACATGGGTATATTGGTAATTTTTTTTCCGTTAAAAGTTACTTTTCCCTTATCCGGGTTTATTAAACCTACCACAATGTAAAAAGTAGTAGTCTTTCCTGCCCCATTAGGCCCTAAAAGTCCTACTACTTCTCCTTTATTAATTTCCAGGCTTACTTCATTTACAACCCGTCTGGTTCGATAAATTTTTACTAAATTTTCGGTTTGTATGCCTTGCATGGTTCCCCCTGTTTTAATTGATGGCATGTTTGGTTAGCAGGTTGCTATTAGTTTGCCAGTTAACCAGTTTGCCGGTTTACCAGTTAAGAAATAAAATACAAGATACAAGAAAATATAAGTTTTCAATTAACCGATTAGTCAATTCACCAATTAACGAATTTGCCAGTTAACCAGTTTGCCAGTTAACCAATTAACCGGTTAAGAAAAGAAATACAATATAAGGAAAAAGTCAAGATAAAACAATTGACTTATTAGTCGATTCTATTCTGGGTTTTATTCTTTATTCTGGCTCCTGACTACTGGCTCCTTCTTTTCTTCCCTCCAACTGGTAAACCGGGTAACCGGACAACTATCTAACTAGTTTAAACTAGCTAACTAACCACAACTTCTGCTACACCCATACACGCTATACCCTATACGCTAACTATTTACCGATTGACTAATTTGCTAATTAAATTATTGCGTCTTATCTTTATTTTTTGATTCTTCTTCAAGCTTTCTATTGATTTCTGCTATTACATCCTGAGTAATATCTTCCCCTCCATAAAGTGTAATAGGATAATTTAAAATATCGTTTCCTGCCGGTACTTTTATTTCACTGTTTATCACTAAATCATATTTCCCTTTATCTCCAACTGCTTTTATAGCTTCAATAACATCAGAATAACGGGCAGCTTGA
>JAYEGH010000131.1:0-2779 GCA_034659055.1 Candidatus Caldatribacteriota bacterium | reverse complement strand
TCTTCCGGTTGCCAGCTTTGACCGAAGAGCTGTAATCCATCAAAAGTTTTGAATTTAAATTCAGTATGTTTCATTTTTTCGCCTTTCTTTTATTTTTATTAAATTAGTTATTCTCCTAAAAAATCTATTTGAAAAATTATTTTAATAAGACTAACTCTATATTTCCTTCTATTCTTACATCGCTCAATTTAATGTGATCCCTCTTTTTAGTAACCACAAAATCGACTCCATTATTGCCCATCTTTAAATTTTTTATCTCGATTTTATTTATATCATCAGGAAAAATCGGTTTTAAATAAATAGGGGACGGTAATTAAGTTAAAGTTGCCATTTCCTTTAGTGATTTTTCCAGGGAAGCCTTTAAGAAAATCAAGAAATCAGCCCTATGTTTTTGACACGAAAGAACGAAATGCAATTTATCTTTATAAACTAAATAACGCACTGCAAAGCCATCTTTAACAGAAGGGCCATAACCTGCATAGCGCATCCCGAAAGAACTGCTGGTACTAGTGGAAAAGTAATCGGTGGTAATTGCCGTATAACCCGGAGAAGAAAATATTTTGGGGAGTGGCTTTAATGGATAAAGATTTTCGTGCATTTTTTTAAGACCAAATAAGTGTCGATCAATTCCCTGGCCATTTTTACATTCATTGATTCGCTCAACATGTGTTAAAGAGGCGGCTCTTAAATGTTCCAGAGTCGGATTTCTAACAAAAGCCAGGGATTCCCTGGTGAGCGGCCGCATGGTTTCTGTTCTGCCACCTAAAAATTGTTTTGTCATAACGGATTCATATGCATTAAAAACCCTTTGGAAAATTTTATATTGAGCCAATTGAATACCAATCTGAACAAAACTGTCAGGACTGACACCGAGAGTCTTAATATGTTCCTTGCCAAAATCTGTAAAAGGCAAGACTTCGAAGGCAAAATTTTCATATGTCTCTTGGCTCAGTGTCGCAGCTTCTTTTATTGCTGACTTAAGTAAATCATCGAGGGTAAAGGTAATTTCATCCACAGGTGTTTTTTTAATAACATTGGATGAGGTTTCAAAGGTGCGCAGATTCTGATAAAGATAGGCCACAAGATGACCCAAGGTGGTGCCATCTACTCCGGAATGTTCATAATTTATACCAAAATCACCCGCTTCATTAAGAATAAATTGAAGAGATTTATCATACCAACGATTATGAGAATCTCCACAAAAAATATTTTTAAACATCTGTGAATCATTCTTATATTGGTTTTCATCAATAACAAAAACCCCTAGGGCTCTTTCAATCTGATGAAGACTTTTTTCGTTCCGTGGATTAAGGGTAATAAGATGATTTCTTAGATGTGCCCACTTTCTTCTTGGGAGAGCCGTTAAATCACCTAAAGCCAACCTATTAATCGTTTTAGGAGTGTTTATAATCGCCATGAGATTTTGGTATAAAGTGTTGTAACTCAAAATTTTCCTACTATTATTAAGAACATTGAGGCGATAGTAATGACCCTTGTGAATAATAATGACATGAGAGGTATTGGCCTCAGTGAGATGGAAATCCTTTATTTTTCCGGGAATTCTTGTGGTACTCAAGAGGGTTTTATACTGGGACATGCATAAGGGTTGTTTCCTTTGATAGTCAATATCCAAAGACTCAGTTAATATAAGATCATTAAATTTAAAAAGGGTTATGATGAGACTTGTGAGAAATTCAGGCAGCAATAAATGTTTAATCTTAGGATTTTTATCGAGAACAAAAGTCACATTACCGCCTGTCGGTAGAGGCGAGGGATTACAAAGATACGATTCAGACCAAAAAGGCTCTAACCAATTGTTTAATTTAGGGTCTTTGGATAAATCCCTTAAGTGATTCTGAAGAATTGGCCCAACGCCCCTGGTGGATTGAAAATTATTAATCGCATCCCGGGTCAGCTTGATTTCATCCTCTGAAAGCATAATTTTACTCCAATTCATGAGTTTTTGGCATGTTTGATCAAGGATGGGAAGTGGTAATTTTGGGAGACTTTTCTGGTAAAAATACATATTCATTGTTTTACCTCCAAGCAATTTTAGGTACATATTAGTACATATTAGGGTCTTGGAATATCACTTTTCGTATCTCCCCCAATTTTTTTAGTATCAAGAAAGATCGTTTGTGTAGTATTTCTTCATGGAAGTGATGTAATAAATTGCTCCTGAAAATTATATCTGCAATGGTCTGGTCATGCTGCAAAGATAACATAGCTTTTGTTATATTTCAAGACCTCCATATATGCTTTTTATGGTATTTAACGAGAATCGCCATAAATTTTTCATAATCTTCATCAACGGAGAAGATATTCTGCTGATTAATGCCTCTTATCATGATGTGATAGATTTTACTTTTACTTTTTATTCTGGCTACTCTTGGCATATAAATTCCCCCACTGATAGTTTATAATACCAGTGGGATATTGCCAAACAAAGAACCGTCCCCTTGTTTCCTATACAATTTTGTTATGTCAAATGTTGAGACCTGAACTTCCCATCTCTTCTTTCTTCATGATGCTTTTACTCTGTTTATATCCTTCAATTCTTCTTCTATCTTTATCCTTTTTTCCTCTAAATCATAATCATCTTGAATACCCATCCAGAACTGTGGGGAATTTCCGAAAAACTCTGATAATCTTAATGCTGTATCTGCTGTTATTCTTCTTTTCCCTTTAATTATCTGTGATATCCGTGTTTGAGGTATTTTTATCTCCTTGGATAATCTATAAGCACTTATTCCGAAAGGATCTAAGAATTCTTCTTTTA
>JAYEGH010000130.1:0-2787 GCA_034659055.1 Candidatus Caldatribacteriota bacterium | reverse complement strand
AATAGATCTGGCCATAGAGGAAATAAAGCAAAAGGCAGGAGAAGACACTTAAAATAATTAAAAATAATACCTCTTGTGTGGAACATTTATTAGATAGATAATGGAGGCTAAAATGAATAAAATATGAATTTTAGTTATTTTAATAGTAGCCCTTGGGATTATATTAGGTTTAACTATTTTTTCCAGACATGAAACGGATAAAAAAGAACATACTATGCAAGACAAAGAAGGTACCTCTGTAACTACTGCTAAAGAGCTAAACATTACTGTTAGTTATGACAATAATCCTTATAAAGAAAAATTAACCACTGCCTGGGGTTTTTACTGTATTATAAAAAGGGTTGAAAAGACTATATTATGAAAATATTTGACAAAATATTTTATGTAGTATATTATGCTAATGGTAATCATTATCAATAAGCAAGGATTATATTAAACCGGAAAGATAGTGTAAACATTCACTAAAATGGTGGCAAAGCGAATTTAAAGATTATCGATTTATTATTACACCATTTAATATGTACGAAATGTGATCAAATAATAGAATGTATAAATTTTGCAAAGAAAATTGAGCTACTAAAGAGTAAAAGAGAGAAATTTATAAGAAAAATATCAAAGAAAAAAATAGAAAGGAGATGAAAAAGATGCCAAGAGGAGATGGAACAGGACCAGGAGGATTAGGTCCAATGACCGGAAGAGCAGCCGGATATTGTGCAGGTTATTCTATGCCAGGTTTTGCAAATTCCTATGGAGGTAGAATGGGTATGGGCTTTGGCTATGGTAGAGGATACGGTAGAGGCTACGGTAGAGGATCAGGTTTTGGTTACGGCAGAGGATACGCCAGAGGATTTGCACCAGGGTATGTTAACCCTATTCCATATAATGCTCCACCAATATATGGTGGTGGAGGTGGATTTTATCAACCACCAGTGGAGCCTAAACAGGAAATAGGAATGTTAAACGAAGATGCAAAAGCTTTAAAAGAACAACTTGATTCTATCAATAAACGTGTTGCAGAATTAAAAGAAAAAGAAAAGGAATAGAAACGAAATCAGTAATGTGTAATATGTAGGGGCGTATAGTGATACGCTCCTACAGTTGTGAGGGGATCAGATATTTCTATCCCCTATCTCGCGAATTATATCTTTTATTCCAGTAGAAATAGTTAGAAATTGGTAATAGTTAAAATAATCCAAAATTTATTTAATTGGCAAATTGATACATTGGAAAATTGGATAATTAAGGATAATTAATCGTTTTTTTATATACTTTATCTTAAAAAAGTATTATTATATGACTAGCTAATACTTTAAGCATTTAAAAAATAAAAAGATTTGGAGGATTGAAAAAAATGAAAATAGCAATCACTTCTATGGGGGCAAAATTAGAGGATAAGGTTGACCCTCGATTCGGTAGATGCCATTATTTTATATTATTTGATACTGAGACCAATAAATTTGAAGCAGTAGAAAATACTGGTGCCCAAGGAATGGGAGGAATAGGAATACAATCAGGTCAAATAATGGCTAATAAGGAAATAGAGATAGTGTTAACCGGAAGTTGTGGTCCTAACGCCTTCCAAACTTTACAAGCAGCAGGTATAAAAGTGATAACCGGAGCAAATGGTACAGTTCAAGAAGCTATTGATAAATTTAAATCAGGTAATTATAAGGCAACTTTCCAGGCTAATGCCTCAGCTCATTCAGGTATGAAACGGGGAAAATAAAAAAAATTGGAGAATAAAAAATGAAAATAGCAATTTCAACCGATGGAGGTTTTGTTTCAGCCCATTTTGGAAGATGTCCTTCCTTCACTATAGCTGAGATAGAAGGGGAAGATATTTTAAAAACAGAAGAGATAAATAATCCTGGACATCAACCTGCATTTTTACCAAATTATCTTGCAGAACGTGGAGTAAAATATATAATTTGCGGAGGCATGGGCAGGAACGCTCTAAATTTATTTGCTGAAAAAGAAATTATCCCTATAGTAGGAGTTACAGGAAAGGTTACAGAAGTGATAGATAAATTTGTGCAGGGAAAATTAGAGGTTGGAGAATCGGCTTGTAAACCCGGTATAGGGAAAGGGTATGGTTTGGAAAAAGAAGAATGTGATCATCCTGATGAAGAACATGTTCATTAATAAGTAAAACTAATATAAAATAAAACTAAAATGTAAGAATGAAAATGTTTAGATTAGCATTGGTTAGAATAAATAAAATAAGATTTTTACATTAAAACATAAAAATCTACACAAGCTAAGCAAACCAAATAACTAAATAACCAACTAACTAATTAACTAAAAAAAAGGAGGTAAAAAGAATGCCAAGAGGAGATGGAACTGGACCAACAGGAGCAGGGCCAGGAACTGGTCGAGGAACTGGTCAAGGAAGAAGTACCGGTCAAGGACGTCGAGGAGGCGGAGGAATAGGAATAGGTGGTAATTGTGTTTGCCCTTCTTGTGGAAACATAGTTACTCATAATGTAGGTCTACCTTGTAATAAAATTAAATGCCCTAAGTGTGGCACTATGATGACAAGGCAATAAGATAAGAGGGAAGGATTAAGATAAATGATAATTTCAGTAGCGAGCGGGAAAGGTGGAACCGGTAAAACAACAATTGCTGTTAATTTTGCTTTGGCTTTAGCTAAAGATAAAGCCAAAAATGTACAATTTTTAGATTGTGATGTAGAAGAACCCAATGCCCATCTTTTTTTAAAACCTATTATAGCAAATTCGGAATCAGTAGGAATTCCTGTGCCTAAAATTGATGATGAGAAATGTAATT
>JAYEGH010000129.1:0-2893 GCA_034659055.1 Candidatus Caldatribacteriota bacterium | reverse complement strand
AAAAATTACTGTCATTGATTATGATAATAAAAAAATTCGGGAGAGGGTAGAGGAATCTATCGGGGAAATAGTCCCTCGTAAAAATGTACAAAATGTGACCTGGATAAATTTAAATAGTGTAAAAAAAATTAAAATTATAGAAAAAATAGGAGAGAATTTTAATTTACATCCTCTTATCCTGGAAGATATTATAGATACTAAACAGCGTCCTAAAATAAAAGATTTTGGAGATTATCTTTTTATTATTTTAAAAATGTTCTATTGTGATAAAAATGATAATAAAATAAAAATTGAGCAGGTAAGTCTGATTTTAGGGAAAAATTACGTTATTTCCTTTCAGGAAAGGGAAGGAGATGTTTTTGATTCTATTAGAGAGAGGATTAGAAATGATATCGGGCGAATAAGAAAATCGGGAGCGGATTATCTCATTTACACTTTAATAGATGCTATAGTTGATAACTATTTTGTAACAATTGAAAAATTAGGAGAAGATATAGAAAAATTAGAAGACAAGGTAATAAGTCGGCCCAATCCATCTAATTTAAGGTCAGTTCATAAATTAAAGAGAAATTTAATCTTTTTACGTAAATCTGTTTGGCCATTAAGAGAAGTAATAAATAACCTGCAAGTAGGAGAAACAGCCCTTATACGCAAACAAACCATACCTTACTTAAAAGATGTTTATGGTCATACTATTCAAGTAATTGATAATGTGGAAACTTTAAGAGAAATAATTGCAGGTATTCTTGATATCTATCTTTCCAGTACGAGCAATAAAATGAATGAAATTATGAAAGTATTGACCATCATAGCCACCATATTTATTCCTTTAACTTTCATTACCGGTATTTACGGAATGAATTTTCGATTTATGCCGGAAATAAAATGGATTTGGGGTTACCCGGTAGCTTTGTTTGTTATGTTGGCCATAGGAGCAGGAATGATTATCTATTTTAAAAAGAAAAAATGGATGTAATTCGAGTCAAATAAAAAAAATGCACTGTCTTTTTTTTGCGGGAGATAATTAATGATAAATTTATTTTCTAAAGGGAGAAAAGTAAATATATTGATAATAATATTTTGGATGCTTATAATGGTTTTTTCAACGGCATTAAGCATAATCTTTATCCCATTATTTCAAGAATATTTAAGCGGTACTTTTATGATAATTTCCGGGATTGTTCTTATTCTGTTAGGCGGAAGTTTGGTATTTTACACTTTGCAGCAAAAAGTGGAAGGTAAATTAAAATTTTTTCTAATACTGACCGGGGTATCTGCTGCCGGCTTTTTTTTCTTTGCCTTTTTGCATAATTTATTTTATGGTTTAGGAATGATAACAGGTGAAATTGTTGTGTTGAATTATTTGCTGAAAATACTAGAAGTAGTATTTTTTTTAATCGCTGTTATCGCATGCCCTATAGGTTTTTTGGTAGGAATAATCGGTAGTATAGCCAATAAAGTTAGCAGGATAAAATAAATTAAGAGAAAGGAATGAGGTTTATATGCAGTTACAATTAATTCTGGCTATTATTATTGCAATTATTGCTGTTATATTTGCACTTCAAAACGCGGCAACTATAACTGTCGGTTTTTTAATGTGGAAATTTGAAAGTTCGTTAGCCCTAGTACTTCTGGTTGCTATTGCCTTGGGAATTATAATAAGTTTATTAGTCTCGGTACCTTCAAGAATAAAGGAAATAAAAGTGATTTCCAGCCAAAAAAGGAAAATAAAAGAGCTGGAAAGTGATCTTCAGGAAAAAAGTGAAAAAAGCGATAGTGAAAGAGAAGGCAAAATTAAAAGTGAAGATACAGAAATGCCTTTAAAATAAATATTATTTATTTTTGTCTTGCATAAATTGATTAGTTTTATTATAATTTGAAGTTAATAATAACTTTTGTATTGTAAATATTGATTCGTTAGTGAATTTATATCTATTAAAAGGAGATTATTGTGCGATTAGATTCTATTTTGAAAACCATAGGAAATATTCCTTTAATTCAATTAAAAAAGTTATCTTCCGGAAACATATTTGTCAAAGCTGAACATTTAAACCCGGGTGGAAGCATTAAAGATAGGGTTGCCAAACATATCATTGAAATGGCGGAAAAAGAAAAAAAACTAAAACCGGGAATGACTATTATAGAGGCTACTTCCGGGAATACGGGAATTGGTCTAACTTTAATTGGAGTGCAAAAAGGCTATAATGTAGTTTGCGTAATGCCGGAGAATATGAGCGAAGAAAGAAAAAAAATTATTCGTGCTTTCGGTGGAGAAATGATTTTTACTTCTGCTAAAGATAGTCTTTCTGGGAGTATAAAAAAGCTGAAAGAAATTACTGATACAGAACCAGAAAAATATTTTGTAGCTGATCAATTTGTAAACCCTCATAACCCGGAAGTTCATTATCAGCAGATCGGTCCGGAAATATGGAAGGATATGAATGGGAAAGTAGATGTCTTTGTGGCGGGAATAGGAAGTGGAGGAACCCTTCAGGGAGTTGGAAAATTTTTAAAAGAGAAAAATCCCAAAGTAAAAATCATAGCTGTGGAGCCGAGAAATAGTGCTGCCTTGTTAGGGCGGGAGCCGGGACTTCATCAAATTCAAGGGATAGGTGATGGATTTGTTCCTGATGTACTTGATATAAATATGGTGGATATGGTTTTTACTGTAACCGATGAAGAAGCCATTAAAACTACACGTCGACTTTCTAAAGAGGAAGGATTATTGGTAGGAACCTCATCGGGGGCTAATGTTTTTGCCGCACTTCATGTAGACAATGGTTCTAATCGGGTAGTAACCGTTTTGCCTGACCGCGCAGAAAGGTATTTTAGTACTGCACTCCTTTAGTTTTTATTAATTTTACTAAATTCTTTCCTTAAAAGTTTTCCCTTA
>JAYEGH010000128.1:0-2929 GCA_034659055.1 Candidatus Caldatribacteriota bacterium | reverse complement strand
AAAAACTCGCAACCTGCAACTTGAAACTTTTGACTTATTAATGTGTTTTATTTACTAAATACTATTCACTATATACTAATTAGGGCTTACAGGAAAAGGAAATTCCTATATAATTAAATTATAATAAATACGGAGGATAAAAAGATGGAAAGGCAATTTGACCAAGAAATAAATGCTCTAAAAGAAAATTTATTAAAAATGTCTTCTTTAGCTGAAGAAGCAATTGCGAAATCAATAAAAGCTTTAGTGGAAAGAGATTCGAATTTAGCCCGGGAAATAATTGATCGAGATAGTGAGATTAACCTTTTGGAGATAGAAATAAATAATCAATGTTTAAAACTTCTGGCCTTGAAACAGCCTATGGCTGTTGATTTAAGATTTATTACTTCTAGTATGAAAATTATCAGTCACTTAGAAAGAATAGCAGACCAGGCGGTAAATATTTCCCAAAGGACCTTAGAATTAATAAAACAACCCTTGCTTAAACCTCTAATCGATATCCCACGAATGGCAGAATTGGCTCAAGAGATGGTGAGAACTTCGATAGATTCTCTTGTAAATAAAGATTCTCTTCTGGCTAAAAGAATCGGGAAAAGAGATAATTTAGTTGATGATTTAAATGACCAAATATTTAGAGAACTTTTAACTTATATGATAGAGGACCCGAGAACTATAAAAAGAGCGATAGAATTAATTTTAGTTGGCCGTCATTTAGAAAGAATTGCCGATTTAGCCACCAATATAAGTGAGGAAATAGTGTATATATTAAATGGGAAAAACATAAAACATCCCAATCAGGAAAAATAATTTTTTATCGTAAAATACGCCAGGGAACGGTCTCTGGCGTCTTTTTTAAGAGATTTCATAAATATTCCTCCTTTACTTGCTGCACAAAACAGAGAGTGCAATGCAATTTAATTTTACTTCACTCTTATCTGCACGAGAGGGAATTATTACCGGAGCACTGGTACCTAATAATGTATGCCCTACTTGATAGTTGGCATAATAAGTAAGCCCTTTACCGAAAATATTTCCAGCAGCTATATTAGGAACAATAAGAATATCAGCTTTGCCGGCAACCGGGGAAACAATTCCTTTTTTCTTGGCAGCAAATTCCGAGATAGCATTATCTAAAGCTAAAGGCCCATCTATGATGCACCCGGTAATCTGTTTTCTTTGGTTCATTTTAGAAATCATTCCCGCCTTTATAGTCTCTTCCATATCAGGATTTATGGTTTCTACAGCTGCCAAAAGAGCAACTTTGGGAACTTCTATCCCTAATTTATGAGCAACTTCTACGGCATTTTCTATAATTGATACTAAAACTTTCACCTCAGGATTAAGATTCACTCCCCCGTCACTCATTAAGACCAATTTGGGATTTTTTTCTCTTCTATCTTCAAATACAAAAACATCGCTGACTATTTTATTGGTTCTCAGACCCCACTCCTTGTTTAACACTGCCTTTAACAGGATGGCTGTCTTTATTTTGCCTTTGAGAAGCGTTCCTCCCTCTTTTACTTTCTCAACTGCTTTTCGCGCTTTGTCCTGCTCATTTTTTACTCCAATAATCTCTTTTATAAAGGATTTATTTTCAAACATAGAGAGGGATTTATTTATTTCAGCCTTATCTCCAACCAAGATTCCTTCTCCAAAGCCATAATCGTAAGTCTCTTTTAATGCCTTAAGGGTTTCCATGTCTTCTCCACCGGCAACGACAATCTTTTCTCTTCCCCTTGATTTTAAATTAGTAAATAATTCTTTAAAACTTTTTATCATTTATAAACCTCCTATATACACAGATTACTGACACAGATTACATACACAGATTACGCAGATTATAAAACCGATTACACAGATTAAAACAAGTAGAGCATTCCTTAATAATATTATAATGATTTGTCATTGCGAGCGATAGCGAAGCAATCTCAAGTCCCTACAAATCAAGGGATTGCCGCGTCGCTTCGCTCCTCGCAATGACAGATTAGATTACACTGATAGGAAAATTGTTTTTAGGAATATGTTTTTACTTTCTCTTCACCTTTTACCACTCTTATTACTGCTTCTGCCAGGGCTTTCATTTCTTCTTCCCCCGGATAAACCACAATCGGAGCTATCCAACCTGTATGTTTTTTTATTTTATCTGTTAAAATTTTATTATAAGCTATGCCTCCGGTAAGAACAATTGCTTCAATTTTCCCTTTTAATACTGTAGCCATTGCTCCAATTTCTTTGGCAATTTGATAACACATCGCTTCAAAAACCAACTTGGCATAATTATCTCCCTGCTCCATTTTCTTTACTACTTCTCTTACATCATTGGTCCCCAAATGAGAGACAAGTCCACCCTGATGAGTAATAAACTTGATTAATTCTTTTTTTGAATATTTACCGGAATAACATAGGCAAATTAGAGCCTTATTAGGGATAGAGCCGGTTCGCTCGGGTGAAAAAGGTCCTCCATCATTGGCATTATTTACATCCACAATTTTTCCTTTTTTAATCGGGGCTATAGATATCCCACCGCCCAGATGGGCTATAATAAGATTTAGTTCTTCAAGTTTTTTCCCTTGCTCTTTAGCGTAACGGAAAGCATTAGCCCGGATATTTAAAGTATGAAGCAGCGATTCCCTTTCTATCCCTTTTATCCCGGATATCCGGGCAATATCGGTAAATTCATCAACAGAGACAGGGTCAGCAATATAGGCAGGAACATCAATTTCTTCAGCTATTTCAGAGGCAATAATTCCTCCTAAATTAGAGGCATGTTCTCTGGGAGAATTTTTTAAATCTTCTATAAGCTTATCGTTTACAGTATAGGTTCCGGCTTCTAACGGTTTTAATATTCCCCCTCGTCCTATAACCGCTTTAAAGGAACTTAAATCGATATTGTGCTTCTTTAATACCTCTAACACTATCTTTTTTCTTT
>JAYEGH010000127.1:0-14352 GCA_034659055.1 Candidatus Caldatribacteriota bacterium | reverse complement strand
GAATAGTAATACCTGTTGGAGGAATATGGATGGTTCAAACTTTAATGAAAATAGAAAAAAAGAATAGTGAGGTAAAATCCAAAGGGATTATCGGAGTAAGATTTGTACCGATGCTCGGTCACAGTAAATAATTATTATAAAAGCAAATGGGGTTTTCACAAGTTAACAAAAGGAAAATAGTTTCGTGAGCAAATCGAGTATAGAAATTGATAAAAATTTGAAGTTGTAATCTGACCCCGTAGATTAAGAAAAAGGAATCGGATATGGTGAATAAGAGTTATTATTCAGATAAACTTTCAGCAGAACAGCTAAAGAAATGTTATCAAATTGCTACACCTCGAGTAAGACAATATTTGGATACTGAAATTCAATATGTTTTAAATAAGATTAAGCCCTTAGATATTGTCTTGGAGCTTGGTTGTGGTTATGGGAGAGTACTTAAGGAAATTTGTAAAAAAGCAAAAAGCGTGATTGGTACTGACATATCAATGTCCAGTTTAAAATTTGCTAAAAAATTTTTAAAAGAAAATATAAATTACCAGTTATTCCAAATGAATGCTATTAATCTTGAATTTCCAAATAATATTTTTGATGTGGTTATCTGTATTCAAAATGGAATTTCTGCCTTTAAGGTTAACAAAAAAGATTTAATTAAAGAAGCTATTCGAGTTACTAAAAAAAAAGGAATAGTGCTGTTTTCCAGCTATTCAGATAAATTTTGGGAAGAACGACTAAAGTGGTTTATTCTTCAATCCAAAGCAGGACTAATTGGAGAAATTGATTTAAGTGCAACTCGTAATGGGATAATTGTTACTAAAGATGGATTTAAAGCTTCCACCATTAGACCAATTGAGTTTACTTCGTTAATTTCTGAGTTTAATATAAATTTAAAAATTGAAGAGATAGATAATTCGAGTATATTTTACGAAATTTTAGTTAATTAGGTGATAATTCAAATCAATAAAAAGGTAATTTTATGTCTATAAAAATTAGAACATTTGGTATTCCTGCAGTAATAGGAGATAACGGCAATAGAATTTTATTTCCCTATACAAAATTAGAAGCTCTATTTTATTATATTGTTATTAATAAAAAAGCTACTCGGGATGAATTAGCGGATTTATTATGGGGAAATTGTAATGAGAAATATGCTAAGAAAAATTTAAGAAATGCAATATATAATATTTCCAAGCTATTTAAAAAGGATATATTTATTTCACCTAAAAGAACTTTTTTAGCATTAAATCCAAAACTTGAAATTAAATTGGATTTAGATATCTTTCTTCAAGATAATATCGTGGGAATAAATGTTTACGCAGGAGAATTCTTAAAGGGTTTTTTTGTAAAACAAGCAGAAAGATTTGAAGAATGGATGGTAGAAAGAAAGCGACATTATCATGAATTATATATTAGGAAATTGTATTTTCAATTAAATAAAAATTTTAAAGAGAAATCATATAACAATACAGAATATTACGCTAAGTTAATTATAAAGGCTGACAAATTTGATGAAAATGCGTACAGATTATTGATTAAAACGTATTTAAATAAGGGTGATTACACTAAGGCAATAAAAGTTTATAATGAACTATTAAAATTTTTAAAAAAAGAATTAAATATTGAACCGGATACCAATACAAAAATACTAATAAATAAAGTTTTAAAATTAAGGAATATCGATAAAAAGCAGGAATCGTTCTTCTATAAAAAATATTTTTATGGCAGGGAAAAAGAATTAAGTTTCATTTTTTCAGAATATAAAAAATTTATTAATAATAAAGATTATAGATCAATAATTCTATTCGGAGAAGCTGGAGTAGGCAAGACCGGATTAATACAAGAATTTAATAATTTAATTAAAAATGACAAAGTAAGTGTATTTAAAACAAATTGTTATCAAACTGAAGAAAATTATATTCTAAAAGCCTGGAACAATATATTTTCTATGATTCCGAACAATATTTTAGCTACAATAAAATATCCAAAATCTTCCGTTATATCAAATTTATTCCCTATTTTTCCTCATAACAAAAAAGAAGGCCTGTCTAATAATTCTACTAAATTAATAAAAAAATTAACTTATTTTAAATATCAAAAATTAGAAGAAGAAATTATTAAAATATTAAATAAAATATCCAGGCAAAATAAAATTATTTTAATTTTTGAGGACATACATTGGATAGATATAAAAAGCCTGTCTTTGTTAGCGCATGTTTTGCTTTATTATAAAAAAAACAATATATTTTTTATATTATCATGTAGAAATGAAAAAATAGAAAAAATTAACAAATTTTTGTCTTTAATAATTAGATATAATAAGTATCTAAAAATATCGATAAACAGATTTAACAAAGAAGAAACCAAATCTTTTATACAATATGTTTTGCCCGAATATAGACTTTCTCCTGTAAGTTTTTCTAAGATTTTTCAAGAAACTGAAGGTCTTCCTCTTTTTATAGTTGAAGTTATAGAAGCGATAAAAGCTAATAAAGAAATTGGGACAATTTTTACGCATAAAATACAAGATATTCTTGAAAGTAGATTTTTTAAAATATCAGAAAAAGAAAAAAATATTTTAAATATCATTTCGCTCTTCTTCAATGGAGTTAATTTAAAATTACTTAAAAAAATAACTGGGGAGGAAGAACTTAAAATAATGAATGTGATAGAAAATTTAGAAAATAAATTTCTTATAAAAGAAATAGATTCTCCTCAAGGGGTTATTTTTAAATTTACACATCAAAAGTTAAGAGAATTTGTTTATTTAAAGCAACCGTTAATAAAAAGGAAAGTATTACATAATAGAATAGGTGTAATTATAAAAGATTCACTAAAAAATAAAAAAAATATTAACATTCAAATATATTCTTCTTTGATTTATCATTTTGAAAATGCAGGCAATATTATACTTGCTTTAAAATATAGTATTAAGTATATAGAATTTTATCTCGATTTTGCACATGAATTGTTCCCAACAATAACTAAAGTAAAGGTAAGAATGGGGCGAGAGTTGTTTTTTAAAAAAAGAGAAATTACAAATTATTTTGAAGAAATAAATAAATTGCTTAAAGCAGGCGAAAAAAAATATGGTTTGATTACAGATATTCTTAAATTTAAAGTTTATTATTATCATATAGTAGGAAGATATTATATAAGAGAGGGTTTTTATGATAAAGGTATAAAATTCATTTACAGTATGATAAGACATGCTGAGTCAATTAATGATTACAGATATATTTTAAAAGGATTTAGACAAATAATTTATTATTGCATACAAATACATGATTGTGAATTAATGAAAAAATATGTAGAAAAGGGTTTATTATTATCAAAAAAACATCATTACCGCGATGAAACAGCCTTTTTCCTGAGACTAAAAGGGTTGAATAAAATTATGATTGCAGATTATGAAGAAGGTGAAAAGTATTTAAATAGGTCAATTGAAATACTTCAACAATTAAGCCATAGTGAAATTAAATATTTGTTAAATATTGCCGGGGCCTATAATTATCTTGGAGATATAAAAAGGTATAATATGAAGCCTTACGATTCCCTGTTCTATTATAAAAAAGCTATAGCAATTTGCAAAAATAAAAACTTAAATAAAAGTTTAGCTCTGATTTATACTAGAATCGGAAAATCTTATTTTGATATGAGTAATTATGATAAAGCAAAAGATTATTTTGAAGAAGCAATTTTTCTATATCGTAAATTTAACTCATTTTGGGGTAGATCTATATCAAATGGATATCTATCTTTAATATATACTAAAGAAGGTAAATATTTAAAAGCTTACAATGCATTAAAGTCAGCTGATAAATTTTGCCAGAAAATCAAAAGTCCCTATGAACTGGGGTTAATCTATAGGATTAAAGCCGAAATAAAAAGAGAAATGAAATTTAATAAATTATTAAGAAAGGTTTTTGAAAAATATCTGATCTTCGATGTCAAAGACTATTGTAAACAGGGAATAGAGAAGTTGGCTGCTATAAAGGAAGCTTATGAAAAAAATATTTTAGTTGAAATATTAAAAAACAATTAAAAATAATATAAAAATATTTTCTATTATATTATTATAGTTTAGTCAGGCGTAATTCCTATTCTTATTTTAAATATTAGTTGTAGTTATTGATATTCTATAAAATTCAATATGAATTTCCAGCATTATTTTAAGTTATTTGATTTTTTATGTAAAATTAAAAATGGAGTTAGTGTAAACTTTAGTGGGGTACTTAGAAAAAAATATTATATATTAATAAGACTCTCTTTTGTTAGTAATAAAAAAATGGACGTTTTTTTGACGTAATGAGTTTATTATATTAAAATAATAAAGAATATTACACTAAAGGAAAAGATAGTTTAAACCTTATCATTGATATTTCAAAAGCAATAACTATCAAATTAGATGCTGATTTACCGAAAAAGCTCGAATTTGCAGAAGGAATACGAAAAAAGGCTGAAAAAGGAGAGCTTGATAAATTTAAATGATTTATAAGTGTTCAATCACGAATGCTTTACTTAATGATTATTTCAAAATATTAAAATTTTAAGGAGGTATTTTATGTTTAATTTCAAGAAGATTGGTTTGATGGGAATTGTAACGATTTTTTTGTTGGTATCGAGTTTTATAGTAGCATGTGGTGCTGAAAAACCAATAAAATTAGGATTTTTTGCTCCCATAACTGGACCTGCTGCTGCTGATGGAGAAAGTTGTCTGCAGGCAGCGCAATTAGCGGTTAAGCTGCTGAATGAAGGAGGGGGAATAAACGGAGTTCCAGTTGAGTTAGTCTATTACGATGATGCTTTCTCTCCACCTCAAGCAGTAAGTATTGCCCAGAAACTTACTACTAAAGACGGAGTAGTCGCCGCAGTTAGTGGTTCCTATAGTCATACCACCAGAGCGTCCGCTGAGACTTATCAAAACGCAAAGACTCCTATGATTTCAGCATATGGAGTTCATCCTGATATAACTAGAGCTGGTGATTATGTTTTTCGACAGTCTTTTGTGGGAACTGTTCAAGGAAGAGCAGCAGCCGAAGTTGCAACAAAACTTTTGGATGCTAAAACTGTATCGGTGATTCATGTAGATAATGATTTTGGAACCGTGTTAGCTAAATCCTTTATTGAGACTGCAGAAAAGAAGGATATTGAAATCTTATCAGTAGATTCATTTTCTATAGGAGAAAGAGAATTTACCCCTGCTCTTACCAAAATAAAGCAAGAAGATCCTGATATACTATTTTTGGTTGCTTATGCAGGAGAAGGTGCACAGATTATTCTTCAGGCAGATGCAATTGGTTTAAACTGCCAAAAGTTGGGCACTGAAGGTGTTGACTCTACCATGCAGTTCTTAAAAATAGCAGGAGAAAAGGCTAATGGATTAGTTATCACTACTAATCTTAATAGAGATAGTGAAAGAGCGGAAGTGCAAAACTTTATAGAAGCATTTACTGCGGAATACGGTTATGCTCCCGATATGGTTGGAGCTTCAGTATTTGATGCCTTTACAGTTCTTGGGTATGTTATGACGAATTATGGCACTTCACCCCAGGAAATACAACAAGGACTTTATAAAGTAAAAGATTTTCCTGCAGTGACAGGGATTATCAAAGGTTATAATGAATTAGGAGAAGTAACTAAAACCGTACAGGTTCAAAAAGTCGTAGATGGAGAATTCCATTATTTTTCAGAAATTACTGATTCGGAAGTTGTTGCTCCTCCAACATTATAAAAGCAAAATAAAAGCTTATAAAATTGATACTTAGTTAAAGCTAATAAAAATTATTATATAATAAAAAATTAGGGAATTATCCGTAAAGCTTATTATAAAGCTTATTATTAATAAAAAATAGGACTTTACGGGTAATTCCAATTTTTGTAATAATATTACGGATTTATTTATTTTTATTTCATTTCCTAGGGGTAATCCTAACAAAGGGAAGGAAAAAGAATCTGATGTTACTTCAACAAATAATTAACGGAATAGTAGTTGGCAGTGTATATTCCTTAACCGCAATGGGTGCCACATTAATATATAGCATTCTTAGGATTTTAGATATTGCTTGTGCCGGAGCCTATGCTTTGGGAGCATATGTTGGTCTTTTTTCTTATGTGGCAACTGGAAATTTACTACTTTCTTTTCTGATAGGAATGGTAGGCATGGGTGTTTGGGGTATTTTCGTACAGAAGTTTTTATATCTTCCTTTATTAGGTAAGTCCCCCTTAATATCACTTATTACTAGTATAGGTTTATTTATTTTTTTAGGGGATTTTATAAGACTATGGGCTGGACCTCAAATAAAAGATTTTCCAGCGGATTTAAAATTACCTTTTTCGGGAATTAACACAGAAAATCTTACTATTATGGATGTATGGATATTAGTTCTTTTAACTACTGCTATTCTTCTTTTTATATTATGGTATTTAATAACTAAAACTAAAATTGGATTGGCCTGGAGAGCTACCGCTCAGGATTTAGAGATAGCTAAAGCCATGGGGATTAACGTAAATGTAGTTGTTGCCTTTAACTTTTTTTTGGGATATGGTTTCGCGGCAGCAGCAGGGATTATGATAGGAATAATGTATAATTTTGTTTCCCCTACAATGGGTGACGTTCCGGCCTATAAAATGTTAGCTATAATTGTTTTAGGAGGTTTGGGAAATCCTGTGGGAGCGGTAGTCGCAGCCATGCTAATTGGATTAATTGAAACTTTAGTAGGGGGATACATCGGGTTTTTCCTTCCCAGAGACTCTATAGCCTTTATCGCTGTAATTATCATATTATTAGTTAAACCGCAAGGTTTATTTGTAAGAAAAAATATTTAAAAGTCAGGTTAAATAAACATGTATGAAGTTGTTGTGGCTATCAATATAGGTATTTTTACTATACTAGCATTAAGCGTGAATATTATTACCGGTTATATTGGACAGCCTACTTTAGGTCACGCTGCCTTTTTTGGCATAGGTGCTTATACTTCCGCTATACTTACTGGAAAATATGGTGTACCTTTCCTATTATCTCTTCCATTATCAGGCGTAATTGCAGGTTTCATAGGAGCGCTTTTAGGGCTTGCCAGTTTAAGAGTGAGGGATGATTTTTTAGCCATTACTACCATAGGAACTAATTTTGTGACAGTAGCTATTTTCCAATATGTTCCTTTTTTTGGCGCATCTTTAGGTCTATCTGTTCCCTCAGCTTATATTTTTGGAAAAAAATTAACTTATATAGGTTATTTATTTTTAGTAATTTTTTTAATTGTTTCGATTATTCTTTTTTTACGGAAACTAGAAAAATCCTGGTTTGGTATGGCTATGGGAGGAATAAGGAATAATGAGGGAGCAGCCGAATCTATAGGAATAGATATTAAAAAATTTAAGGTTGTAGCTTTTATTCTGGGTACAGCTATTGCGGGAATAGCCGGATGTGTTTATGCTCATTATATGACTTTTATTTCATCAATGGATTTCGCCTTTGTAACCTCTATTACCATTTTATCTATGGCCATGGTGGGAGGTTCAGGTACTATCAGGGGTCCAATAATGGGGGCAATAGTTCTCGGTCTTGCCCCGGAGCTATTTAGATTCGCCATGAATTATAGGATGTTAATCTATGGTGCCTTATTGGTGTTTACCATGAGATTTCAACCTGAAGGTCTTTTAGGAGAAAGAAGTTTTTTGTGGACTAATATAAAAAAATTATTCAAAAAGATATACTCTAAAAAAGAAATAGAAAGTGGTACATAAAATGGCAATTCTTAAAGTAGAAAATCTAAAAAAATATTTCGGAGGAGTAAAAGCGGTCAACGAAGTGAGTGTAGAAGTAGAGAAGGGAGAAGTCCTCGGAGTAATTGGACCAAACGGAGCAGGAAAAACTACCTTTTTTAATACTATATGTGGAGTCTACAATCCCAATGGAGGCAAAATAATATTTCAGGATAAAGAAATTCAAGGATTGCCTTCTTTTCAGATAGCCAGGCTGGGTATTGCAAGAACTTTTCAAATAGTAAAACCGTTTGGAGACATGACTGTTTTAGATAATGTAATATCAGCAATTGGGATCAATAAATATAAAAGAGTATGGGGATCTTTTAAAAATAGCCGGGTGAGTGAAACTGTAGATAAAGCTAAGAAACTTCTTGAAATGGTTGAATTAGGAGAATATGAAAAAGAGAAAGCAGGAGCTTTAAGTTTAGGATATATTAAAAGATTAGAAATTGCCAGAGCTTTAGGAATAAACCCTAAAATTATTATGTTAGATGAACCATGCGCCGGTTTAAGTCATGATGCCGTAAGAGATTTTATACAATTGTTTAAAAAATTAAAAAAAGAAGGACTTACCATAATGATGGTGGAACATAATATGCCTACTGCTATGGCTTTATGTGACAGAATGATAGTTTTGGATTATGGAGAAAAGATTGCGGAAGGAAAACCAAAAGAAATTCAGGGGAATAAAAAAGTAATCGAAGCATACTTGGGGAAAGAAGAGGAAGAAGATGCTTAAGATAGAGGGAATTCATGTATATTACGAAGAATCTCGAGCAGTAAGCGATGTATCTATTTATGTAAAGGAAGGTGAATTTGTCACTATAATTGGGGCAAACGGAGCAGGAAAAACTACCATAATGAAAGCTATCATGGGTTTAATTGAGGTTAAGAAAGGAAAAATATATTTTGAAGACACGGATTTAACCAATAAGCCACCCTGGGTTAGAGCAGAAATGGGTATCGGTTATATTCCTGAGGGAAGAAGAGTTTTTCCCGATCTTACTGTAGTTGAAAATCTGAAAATTGGAGCATACACAATAAAAAGCAAGAAAGTTTTAAGAGAAAATTTAGAAAGGGTTTTTTCTATTTTTCCCAGACTTGGAGAAAGGGGAAAGCAATTAGCCCGTACTATGAGTGGAGGAGAACAACAGATGTTAGCTATTGCTCGGGCGATGATGCTAAATCCTAAACTCCTTCTTATTGATGAGATCAGTATGGGACTTATGCCTATCTTGGTAAACAAAGCATTTGCCTCTATTAAAAAGATGCATAAAGAGGGAATTACCATACTTTTGGTAGAGCAGAATGCAAAGAAAGCTCTCGCAGGAGCGGACAGAGGTTATGTATTAGAGACCGGTCATATAGTTTTAGAAGATAGAGCAGATATTCTTAAAGAAAAAGATGAAATTAGAAAAGCTTATCTGGGAGGATAGATAGGCCTTTTATTTTTATAATTTTTAAAAGAGGTGATAACTATGCTAACAAATTTGGATATTTCAAAAGCAATGACTATTAAATTAGATGATGATTTACCGGAGATGCCTGAATTTATAAAAGGAATAAGAAGGGCTTCAAAGAGAGAACTTGTTTTAAATAAAGAAGAAATCGGATTGGCCTTAAAGAATGCTTTACGTTATATTCCGGAAAAGTGGCATAAAGAATTAGCTCCTGAGTTTTTAGATGAACTTTTAGATAGAGGAAGAATTTATGGATATCGTTTTAGACCCAAAGGGAAAATTTATGGGAAACCAATAAATGAATATAGAGGAAATTGTTTAGAAGGAAAAGCTATTCAGGTTATGATAGATAATAACTTGGATTTTAATGTAGCTCTATATCCTTACGAACTAACTACTTATGGGGAAACAGGACAGGTTTGTCAGAATTGGATGCAATATAGACTTATTAAAAAATATTTGGAAAAATTGACCGAAAATCAGACTTTGGTTCTTGAATCAGGGCATCCTCTTGGGTTATTTGAATCTTCACCGGATGCTCCAAGGGTGATTTTAACCAATGGTTTATTAATCGGCGAATATGATAATCAAGAAGATTGGCATAAAGCTATATCTTTAGGTGTAACTAATTACGGACAGATGACTGCCGGTGGATGGATGTATATCGGTCCACAGGGAATAGTACATGGAACTTACAATACTTTATTAAATGCAGGCAGATTGAAACTTAATATACCCGATAAAGGTGATCTTTCCGGATATTTATTTGTAAGTTCAGGACTGGGAGGAATGAGCGGAGCACAAGCTAAATCAATAGAAATAGCTAATGGAGTAGGAATAATCGCCGAAGTTGATTATTCGAGAATTCAGGCCAGATTTGATCAGGGTTGGGTTAAAAAAATATCGAAAGACCCGGAGGAAACCTTTAAAATAGCACAAGAATATTTGGATAAGAAAAAAAGTATTTCTATAGGATTTTATGGAAATATAATTGATTTGCTTGAATATGCCGTAGAAAAAAATATAGAAATTGATTTATTATCAGACCAAACTTCTTGTCATGTTCCTTATGGAGGAGGATATTGTCCTCAAGGAGTGACTTTTAAAGAAAGAACAGAACTTCTAAAATCAGATATATCGAAATTTGTGAAATTAGTTAATAAATCGTTAATTCATCATTTTGAATTAATTAGATTACTTGTGGGTAAAGGTGTATATTTCTTTGATTATGGAAATAGTTTTATGAAAGCAGTATATGATGCCGGAGTAAAAGAAATTTGCAAAAATGGAAAGAATCCTGATGAAGGTTTCGTTTTTCCTTCTTATGTGGAAGATATAATGGGTCCTCTATTATTTGATTATGGTTATGGGCCATTTAGATGGGTTTGCTTGAGCGGTAAACACAAAGATTTGTTAAAAACAGATAAAGCAGCGATGGAATGTATAGATCCTAATAGAAGATTTCAGGATAGGGATAACTATGTGTGGATTAAAGATGCTGATAAAAATAAATTGGTAGTAGGAACTCAGGCAAGGATATTATATCAGGATGCAGCAGGAAGAATAAAAATTGCTCTTAAATTCAATGAAATGGTTAGAAAGGGAGAAGTTAGTCCAATAATGTTAGGAAGAGATCATCATGACCCAGGTGGAACGGACTCACCCTTTAGGGAAACCGCTAATATAAGAGATGGTAGTAACGTAACTGCAGATATGGCAACACAATGTTTTGCCGGAAATGTTGCCCGGGGAATGAGTATGGTAACTTTGCATAATGGAGGAGGAGTTGGAATCGGTAAAGCTATCAATGGTGGTTTTGGTTTAGTTCTTGATGGAAGTAAAAGAGTAGATGAGGTAATTAGGAAAGCAATATCCTGGGATGTTTCAGGTGGAGTAGCCAGGCGCTCCTGGGCTCGAAATGAACATGCTATGGAGACTGTTGTAAAGCATAATAGAGAAAATAAGGTTGGAGATCATATTACTCTTCCTTATTTGGTAAAAACAGATTTAATTAAAAAGACTATATTACAAAAATGCCTGAAAAATGGAGATTAAATCTAATAATTTAATTAGAGGGAAGGTGTGGATTAAATGAAAAAGAAAAAACAAATAGTCGAATGTGTTCCTAATTTTAGTGAGGGCAAAGACTTAAAAAAGATAAAAAAAATAGTAGCCACTTTCCAAGACAAAGAAGGGGTGAAATTATTAGATTATGAACGGGATAAAGACTATAATCGGTCAGTAGTAACTGTTATTGGAGAACCTGATGAGGTAAAAAGAGCGGTTATAGAAGCTATAGGGGTGGCCATAGAGATTATTGATATGCGCAAACATAAAGGCCAGCATCCTCGAATGGGGGCTGTTGATGTTATTCCTTTTATACCTATAAAGAATTTTACCATTAAAGAAGCAATTTCTCTTTCCAAAGAAGTTGCTAAAATAGTTTCAGAAAAGTATAAACTACCCGTATTTTTATATGAAAAGTCAGCTACTTTTCCCAAGAGAGAAAATCTATCTAAAATTCGAAAAGGTGAATTTGAAGGGATGGCTGAAAAAATAAGACAGCACGAATGGAATCCGGATTACGGTCCATTAGAAATTCATCCTACTGCCGGAGTTACAGCTATAGGCGCAAGGAAACCTCTTATAGCTTATAACATAAATTTGGATACCAATAATCTGGAGATTGCCGATAAAATTGCCCGCTGTATCCGACATATAAATGGAGGTTTACGTTATTGTAAGGCAATGGGTGTAGAATTAAAAGAGAGAGGAATAGTACAGGTGTCGATAAATATGACTGATTACACCAAGACCCCTCTTTACAGAGCCTTTGAATTGGTAAAAATCGAAGCTAAAAGATATGGGGTGAATGTATTGGGAAGTGAAATAGTCGGTTTATCTCCCATGGAAGCTTTGCTTAATTCCGCCGGGTATTATCTTGGTTTAGAAAACTTTTCATTGGAGCAGATTTTAGAAGTAAGAATGATGGAGTAATTTATGAATAAGAATGAAGGAAATATATTAATTAAAAATGCTTCAGAAGTAGTAACTTGTAGTGGTTTTGAAGCCAAAACCGGCAAGGCAATGTCTGATTTAAAAATAATTCCGGATGGAGCGGTAATTATTGAAGAGGGGATAATTAAAGCAGTCGATAAGACTGATGTAATCCTGGATTCTTTTCAAGAATTTGAATATCGGATAGTTGATGCTGCAGGGAAATCAGTTTTACCTGGTTTTATAGATTCTCACACTCACTTTGTATTTGGAGGATATCGAGCAGAGGAATTTTCCTGGAGACTAAATGGGATGAGCTACATGGAGATAATGCAAAGAGGAGGAGGTATTGTTAACACTGTAAAAGCCACAAAAGCTGCTTCGAAAGAAGAATTGTATAATTCCGGAATGAAAAGATTAAATTCAATGCTTTCTATGGGTGTTACTACTATTGAGGGAAAGAGCGGATACGGTCTTGATTTTGAAACCGAGATAAAGCAATTAGAAGTAATGAATGAATTAGACAGAACTCATCCCTTAGATGTAGTAAAGACCTTTTTAGGAGCTCATGCAGTTCCTGAGGAATATAAAGGAAAAGAAGATGAATTTATTAATTATATCATCAGTGATGTACTTCCAGTAGTAGCAAAGAAAAAGCTGGCAGAATTTTGTGACATTTTTTGTGAAAAGAATGTATTCTCTGTAGAACAATCTAAAAAATTATTATTGAAGGCAAAAGAGGTGGGATTAGAATTAAAACTTCATGCTGATGAAATAGTACAATTAGGAGGAGCGGAATTAGCAGCTGAATTGGGAGCTGTCTCTGCTGACCATTTATTGCAGGCTTCCCAGAGAGGAATAAAGGAAATGGCAAGAGCCGGCGTAGTTGCTACCCTGCTTCCCGGAACAGCATTTAGTTTAAAAGAGCCCTACCCCAAAGCCAGATATATGATAGATAATAATTGTGCAGTAGCTTTAGCTACAGATATGAATCCTGGAAGCTGTTTTACCGAATCAATTCCTTTAATATTTGCTTTAGCTACAATTTATATGAACATGACTGCAGAGGAAGCGATCTCTGCATTAACTATTAATGGGGCAGCAGCCTTAAATAGAACAAAAACAGTGGGAAGTATTGATATAGGGAAGAAAGGGGATATAATAGTTTTAGAATTTCCTTCTTATAAGTTTATTCCCTACCATATAGGAGTAAATTGTGTGGAAAAAGTAATTAAAAATGGTAGAATTATTTTTGACAAAGAAAGGAAAGGTGAAGAAATATGTTGGTAAATAAAAGTGTTAAAAATTTTTTAGAAGAGTTGGCTTCTCATTCCCCGGTTCCCGGTGGAGGAAGTGTTGCTGCTTTAAGTGCAAGTCTTGCTTCAGCCTTAACAGAAATGGTAGCAAATTTGACCGTTGGGAAGAAGGGATTCGAGGAAGTAGAAGAGGAAATGAAACAGATAGTTCGGGAAGCATCCGATTATCGGGAGAAACTTTTAAAGGATATTGATAAAGATGCTGAAGCCTTTAATAAGGTTATGAAGGCTTTTAAATTGTCAAAGAACACACCGGAAGAGATAGATAAAAGGAAACAAGTTATTCAGGAAGAATTTAAAAATGCCGCCTTAGTCCCTCTTGAGGTAGCTAAAGACGCGGTTAAATTAATGGAATTTATATCAAAAGTTGTAGAAAAGGGTAATAAGAACGCCATTAGTGATGGAGCAGTAGCTGCAATGATGGCCAGGACTTCCGTTCTTGGAGCCTTATATAATGTGAAAATAAACTTGCAGTCAATAAAAGATGAAAATTTCATAAGCCAAATTTCCAAACAAGTGCACGAGCTTGAGTCAAAAGTAATTGAAAAAGAAAAGAAAATACTTTCTAAGGTGGATATGTAAGAAAAAAAGAAAATAATATTGAAAAAAAATAGTGCTTGGGTTTAAATATTTGAGATTTAATATTAGTTTATCAATTTGCCGATTTTATAATAGAAAGAATTGCCAATAAAAAATAAAAAAAATTTGCTTTTTTGTATTAAATTAGGGAAAATAATAAAAAAGAGGAATTAAATTAAGATCATACCTAAAGATTGCTTAGCAAACAAAATTAAAATTCATTACTGGAATTTAAG
>JAYEGH010000126.1:0-14357 GCA_034659055.1 Candidatus Caldatribacteriota bacterium | reverse complement strand
TTTTCTTTCTTGGACTCGATACTATATACTCGATACTCGATACTGTTCTAATTGCCAAATTATTTTTAAAGGGGATTGAAACATGTTTAATGCGTTAATTCTAGCAGGATCTAAAGAAAAAGGTCCTTTAGAAATTAGTAACAATGTAGAGAATAAAGCTTTGATATTACTGAATAATAAAACAATAATTAATTACATCATTGAGGCTCTAAATAATTCAAAAAAGATAGAAAAAATAATAGTGGTTGGTCCGGAAAAGGAGCTATCTTCTTATATTGGAAATAAAGTTGAAAAGATATTAAATCCTGGAGATAACATTTTAGACAACATAGAGAAAGGGTTAAACTATTTAAATTCTCAAGACAGTATATTAATATTAACTTCAGACATCCCCCTGATCACATCTGATGCAATTGATGAATTTATAGAAATTTGCGAAAAAAGGAAAGCTATGGTCGCTTATCCTATTATTGTTAAAGAGAAGATATTGGTTAAATATCCAGAAACTAAAAGAACTTATATTAAAATGAAAGAAGGCACGGTATGCGGTGGAAATATTGTTCTTCTTAAACCAGAGGTATTTTTTCAAAATAAAAAATTAATTAAAGGTTTAGTCAATGATAGAAAAGATGTTCGAAAATATGTAAAAATATTAGGGTTTAAATTTATAATTAAATTTTTATTAAAAATTTTGACTTTTAATGATATAGAAAGAAAAATTAGTGAGATAGTTGGTTATAATTCAATCGCAGTTAATGTCTCACATCCGGAAATAATGATAGATTTGGATAAAATAAGCGATTTGCAATTAATTCGAAAATGCATAGAAAACAAATAGAAATAAGATTAGCAAATAGTTTTTATTTTATAAAAATTCATAGAAAAAATAGAAAATAGTTAAACAAAATCAAATAAATATTCAACATATTAGAAAAAAATAAAATAATTTTAAAAATATTTGTATTAATTGAATAATGATGGTAAAATACTACAGAAAAAGATTACTTCTCTTCTCCCCATTTTAACAAATTATCTAATTATCGTTTTCTGCTTTAAATGGCCATGTTATTACAAAAGCTTAAAACAATAGTTACTTATTCTATTTTAATAAAAGTATGAACAATTTTACATTCTTATAAGAAGAAACTGTAAAGACAATAAATAAATTACGGAAATAAAAGTAAGAAACGCAATTAGGAAAGAATTTGCGTAACAATAAGGAGGTCTTAATTTATTGCTATTAAGCGAATTAAAAGAAAAGAAAATTAGTGATTTAATTAAAATTGCTAAAGAATATAAAATTAATAATTTTACAAGAATAAAAAAAATGGATTTGATCTTTAAAATATTGCAAGCAGAAACAGAAAAGAAAGGATACATGTTTTCTGAAGGTTCTTTAGATATAATGAACGAAGGATTTGGTTTTTTAAGAACAGATGGTTATTTGCCAAGTCAAAATGATATATATATCTCTCCTTCTCAAATAAAAAGATTTAATCTTAGTAACGGAGACCTTGTATCCGGTCAAATTAGACATCCAAAAGAGGGAGAAAGATATTTCGCACTATTAAAGATTGAAGCTGTAAATTATGAAGACCCTGAATTAGCAAAAGCAAGAATAGATTTTTCAAACCTTACTCCTCTTTTTCCTAATAAAAAAATAAATTTAGAAAATAAATCGAGAGGGTTATCAACGAGATTGGTTGATTTGTTTTCACCTGTTGGGAAAGGTCAAAGAGGACTGATAGTATCTCCTCCTAAAGCAGGAAAAACAATACTATTGGAAAAGATCGCTAATGGAATTACTGAGAATCATCCGGAAGTTATATTGATAGTTTTGTTGATTGACGAAAGGCCCGAAGAAGTTACCGGTATGCAAAGATCGGTAAATGCTGAAGTGATAAGCTCTACCTTTGATCAACCGATTAAAAATCATATAAAAGTAGCAGAAATAGTATTAGAAAGGGCTAAGCGATTAGTAGAACAAAAAAATGATGTTGTCATTTTATTGGATAGCATTACAAGATTGGCACGAGCATATAATCAGAACATACCTACAAGTGGCAAAACATTATCCGGAGGATTAGATTCAAGTGCTTTATATTGGCCAAAAAGATTTTTTGGAGCTGCTCGAAACATTGAAGAAGGTGGAAGCTTAACCATATTAGCAACTGCTTTAATAGAAACTGGAAGCAGAATGGATGATGTCATTTTTGAAGAATTTAAGGGTACTGGAAATATGGAATTAAAATTAGATAGGGAGCTTTCCGAAAACCGACTATTTCCAGCTATAGATTTTAGAAGATCGGGGACCAGAAAGGAAGAGCTATTACTACCCAAAGAAGAATTACAAAAAATATGGTTATTAAGAAGAGCATTATCTTCTCAAACTAATATCGGAGCAGCAAAATTTATACTTAATAAATTAAAAAAAACGAAAACTAATCAACAATTCCTAAGCTCTATCAAAGAAAGGGATATTTAAATTATCCTCCCTTTTTTTATTCTTTTTCAATTTGGTAGTATGCTCATATTTTAATTAATAATTATTTTTGACCTTAAAAAAAGATTGTGCTATAATTTTCTAGATTTTAATATTGACTAATAAAAAATAGCAGGAGATAAGAAAAATGAAAAAAGGTATACATCCGAAATACGGGAAAGCTATAATAACTTGTGCTTGTGGAAATAGTTTTGAAACCGGATCAACGAAAAAAAGTATGAAGATAGAAATTTGCTCAGCCTGTCATCCATTTTTCACCGGAAAACAAAAAATAATTGATACTGCAGGAAGAGTGGAGAGATTTAATAGAAAATATAATCTAAAAAATGAAGAAAGCAACGATAATTAACTGATTTGTTTGTAATATGAAGCTATAAACATTATATACAATAGATACTTTTACGAGAAAGTTTGATAAGGTGATCAGTGGGAGTTATTTATGGCTGCAAAGGGCAATGGAAATAGATTATTTATAAAATATTTACAGCTAAAATGTTATAAAAATAAACAGAGCTTTTCAAGCTCTGTTTTTTTATGAATATATTTTTATCTACAAGATTTTTAGGAGGAGCAAGAATGAGAGAAGAAAAAAAATCAGGATGGATTGAAGTAATTTGTGGAAGCATGTTTAGCGGAAAGAGTGAGGAACTGATAAGGAGAGTCCGTAGGGTTCAAATTGCCAAAAAAAAAGTTCAAGTATTTAAACCGGCTATTGATAATAGATATGAAATTCAGTATATTTACTCTCATAATGGAAGCAAAGTCGAAGCAATTAATATAAATAATTCAAGCGATATTCAAAAAAAATTAAAGCCGGATACGGAAGTAGTTGCTGTTGATGAAGTGCAATTTTTTGATGATAATATTATTGATATAAGTCAAAAATTAGCCGATCAAGGAAAAAGAATAATTATTGCCGGATTGGATCAAAATTTTAGAGGAGAACCTTTTGGACCAGTGCCACAATTGTTGGCTATAGCAGAATATATAGATAAATTACAGGCTATATGCATGGTCTGTGGAAAGTCAGCTTCAAGGACTCAAAGATTAATAAATGGACATCCTGCAAAATATAGTGATCCCACTATATTAGTTGGCGCAAAAGAAAGCTATGAGGCAAGATGTAGAAGATGCCACAAAGTACCTAAGGACTAAATACAAATGAAAGTTAGATTGATAAATTATACAAAGAATCCCGAAAGAATTGTAGCACAATCGGCAAGATTATGTTATTCTGCTTTAGATATAGAAGAGTTAGAGGAAAAACTTACTGATGAATCGATAACTAAATTAATTAAAAAAATAATGAGATTGGGGCATTATTCTGTTTTAGAACATGCAAGCTTTACTTTTGCAATAGAAGGGATATCCAGAGTGACAACTCATCAATTAGTAAGACATAGAATGGCATCATTTTCTCAACAGAGCCAGAGATATGTTAGGATGAGAAAAGAATTTCCTTATATCATACCGGAATCAATAGCAAAAGATGAAAAATTAGCGAAGATATATAAGGATAAAATAAAAGAATTAGATAAAATTTACAATAAATTTTTAAAACATAAAATAGCAGCTGAGGATGCAAGATATATTTTGCCCCAAGCTGTGGAAACAAAAATAATTATTACTGCTAATGCTCGGGAATTATTACATATATTTGAATTGAGATGCTGCAATAGAGCACAATGGGAAATAAGAGAAGTTGCTAAAACAATGTTAAATGAAGTTAAAATTATTGCGCCAAATATATTCGAAAATGCTGGACCGCCTTGTGTAAGAGGTCCTTGTCCTGAAGGAGAATTATCCTGTGGTCATCCCTGGTCTAAAGATTAAATGAGGAGTAATCAAGAAGTATGAAAAATTCCGAATCCGAATGTGATTATGGAGGACAAGCTGTAATTGAAGGAGTAATGATGAGATCTCCTAAAAAATATGCTATTGCTGTTCGAAAACCAGATAAAAATATTATTATTAAAACGGGGAAAATAAAATCATTATCACAAAAAATAAAGTATCTTAAAATGCCTATTTTTAGAGGAATAACTAATTTAATTGAATCTCTAAGCTTGGGTTTTAAGGCATTAACTTACTCAGCAGAACAGGCCACAGGTGAAGAAGAAAAATTAAACAGCACTGAAATGTTTTTTACTATTATATTTGCTATGGTCTTGTTTATACTTATCTTTATTGCTCTTCCTACAGGTATAGCAAGATATTTAGATAGATATTTGCCCAATATAATTATCTATAATTTATTCGAAGGGATATTAAGAATAAGTATATTTCTAATTTATCTCTTTATTATATCAAAAGTGCCGGATATTAGAAGAGTATTTGAATATCATGGAGCAGAGCACAAAGTAATTTACACTTATGAAGCAGGTGAAGAACTTACTGTAAATAATGTTAAGAAATACAGTACTTTACATCCTCGATGCGGAACGAGTTTTATTTTTATTGTTTTAATAATAAGTATTTTGGTCTTTTCTATGTTGGGGAAACAAACTTTACTATTAAGAATAACTTATAGAATTGCTATAATTCCTTTAATAGCAGGGTTATCTTATGAAATATTAAAATTATCAGCTAAAAACATGGATAAAACAATGGTAAGATGGCTGGTAATGCCAGGATTGTGGTTTCAAAAACTTACTACCCAGGAACCTGATGCAAAACAAGTAGAAGTTGCGATAAATGCTTTAATTGGAGTTCTTCCGGAAGATGATAAATTAAAAAAAGAAGTTGTGAATAATGTTTAAAAAATTAGAAGAATTAGAAAAAGAATACGAAAAATTAAATGGATATTTGGCTGATCCTAAAATAATTGCTGATCAATCTAAATTTCTGGAATATGCAAAAAAACATGCTGAAATATCTAAAGAAGTTTTAAAATATAAAGAATATAAGAATGTCTCTAAAGAGATTGAAGAAAATTTGAAGATACTCTCAGAAGAAAATGATTTTGAATTTAGAAAATTAATAGAGGAAGAGATAAAAAAATTAGAAAAAAATAAGGAAAAATTAGAAAAAAAATTAGAAAAAATAATGTTTCCCAAAGATCCGTCAGATAAAAAAAATATTATTGCAGAAATAAGGGCAGGAGCCGGTGGAGATGAAGCCGCACTTTTTGTCGGTGATCTTTTTAGGATGTATTTTCACTATGCAGAAAATAATGGTTGGAAAACAGAAATAATGAGCTCAAGTCCTACAGAAATTGGTGGTTTTAAAGAGATAATTTTTAATATTAAAGGGAAAGAAGTATACGGGAAATTAAAATATGAAAGTGGAGTACATCGAGTTCAACGTGTTCCTACGACTGAATCAAGCGGAAGAATACATACTTCAACTATCACTGTAGCCATACTTCCCGAAGCAGAAGAAATTGAACTCGAAATTAGCTCGAATGATTTAAAAATTGATCGATTTCGCTCTACCGGACCCGGTGGTCAAAGCGTTAATACCACTGATTCAGCTATTAGGGTTACCCATATCCCAACAGGGTTGATAGTAACCTGCCAGGATGAAAAATCTCAACACAAAAATAAAGCAAAAGCATTAAGAATATTAAGAGCAAGACTTTTAAATAAGAAGAAAAAAGCAGAACACGATAAAATTGCTCAAAAAAGAAAAAATCAAGTTGGAACAGGCGATAGAAGTGAAAGGATTAGAACTTATAATTTTCCACAGAATAGAGTTACAGACCATAGAATCAATCTGACTTTACACAATCTCGAAGGCGTGTTGAGTGGAAATTTAGGTACCTTGATTTCAGAATTGGCCGAGAAGCTTAAGAATAACGATGAAAATTAAAAAGCAAAAATTAGATAATTATATGTTGCAAACCATTGGACAAGCTTTTCAAGATACTAAAAATATTTTTAAATATAAAAATATTATAAGCCCGGTAAGTGATGCAGAAATATTATTCAGCTATCTTTTAGAAATAAATAAAAGTGATATCTATCTTAATTTTAATAGAATATTAACAGAAAATGAAAATATGCTATTAAATGAGATGGTCAGTAGAAGGCTAAAAAATGTCCCCATTCAGTATATAACTAAACATCAAGAATTTATGGGAATAGATTTTTTAGTGGAAAAGGGTGTACTGATTCCTCGATCGGAAACCGAAATATTAGTTGAAAAAATTATAAAAATATTAAAAAAAAGGAAAATATTTTCCAATTTAAAAATAGCTGATTTGGGAACCGGTACAGGAATAATTGCTATAAGTATAGCTAAATTTTTAAAAAATATTGACATAATTTACGCCATTGATATCTCTAAAAAGGCTTTAAAAATTGCAAAAAGTAATGCTAAAAAACATAAGTGCAACAATAAAATAGTATTTTTATTTGGAAATATGTTTAAAGCATTTGTAGAAAAAATTGAATTAAATAGTCTGGATGTAATTGTATCCAATCCTCCATATATAGTTAAAGATGATTTTAAAGTGTTGCCCTCTGAAATAAAAGATAATGAGCCTGAGATTGCCTTAAATGGGGGAATTGACGGATTAAGATATTACAGGGAAATAATTGAAAAAAGTTCTTATTATCTAAAAAAAGATGGATTTTTAGCTTTAGAAATAGGGACAAAACAAGCAAAAAAGATAAAAGCAATAATATCTCAAAACAGAAGATACAAGCGGAATATTGAGACAATCAAAGATTATTCCGGAATAGATAGAGTAATAATAGCATACAGGAAAGATTAGAATGAAATCTTTTTTGCTTTTCGATTTTCGTTTTGAAATATTAATTTAAAGGATTATTTATAAATGATTAAAACCATCTTATTTGTTTGTACCGGAAATACTTGCAGAAGCATTATGGCACAAGGTATTTTTGAGAAATTGTTAAAAGAAAAAACAGAAAGTCCACATCAATTCAATGTTATGTCAGCCGGTATCTGTGCCATGCCGGGAATGATTCCAACTCCGGAAGCAATATCAGTTATGTCTGAAAAGAATATTGATATTTCCAAACATGAATCTAAACAATTAACAAAAGATTTAATAGACAAAGCTGATTATATTTTCACAATGTCAAATAATCATCTAAATTATCTATTAAACATAAATCCCTCAGCGCAAAGTAAAGCTTTTCTCCTGAAGAGATATGCAATAAAAGATAAAATTAAAGAAAACATAAAAAATAAAAAACATTATGAAATAAATGATCCAATAGGAAAAGATATTGACTATTATAGAATTATTGCAAAAGAAATAAGAGAAAATGTAGAAAAAGTAATAAATATAATTATCAAAGAGAATACAAATTAAGAAGGTGAGGTAAAAATGAAAGTTGCTATAGGAAGTGATCACGGTGGATATTTATTAAAAGAAAATTTAAAAGAATATCTAAGAGAATTAAATATAGAGTATAAGGATTTTGGATGTAAAAGTGAATCTTCTACTGACTACCCTGATATTGGTTTTAAAGTATCAAATGAAATAAAAGATGGAAACTATGACCGGGGAATATTGATCTGCGGAACAGGTGTTGGCATGTCTATAGTTGCCAATAAAATAAAAAGTATCAGAGCATCACTTTGCCATGATGTTTTTTCTGCTCAAAAAGCCAGAGAGCATAATGATGCTAATATTTTAACTCTTGGGGGGAGGGTAATAACTAAAGAGTTAGCTCGAAAAATTGTAAAAATATGGTTAAGCACTGATTTTAGCAAGGAAAAAAGACATGTTAACCGATTAAATAAGATTAAGAAAATAGAGGATCAAAATAGTACATGAAAAATCATAATTTAAAACTGTGAATAAAAAAGTACAGGCAAGGTAAACATAGAGCTTAAGAGAAGAAAGTTAATTAGTTACATAATTACCCGGTTAACTGGTTCAAAGAAGGGAAAAAAGAGAACTGGTAAACTGGCTAACCGTATTACCGAATAATCTTGCAACTTGTTTTTATACTAACGACTAATAAGGAGGAAGAATCATTGTCAAATACAATTATATTAGACCATCCACTAATACAACATAAATTAACATTAATTAGAGATAAAAATACCAAAGTAAAAGAATTTAGAGAATTGGTAGATGAATTATCCAATCTAATGGCTTATGAGGTTACAAGAGAGATTGAGTTAAAGGAAATAGAAATCGAGACACCCATTGGAAAAACCCAAAGCAAAGTAATATCTGGAAAAAATATTGCTATTGTACCTATATTAAGAGCTGGTTTAGGGATGGTTGAAGGAGTATTAAAATTAATACCCGCTGCAAAAGTAGGGCATATTGGAATGTACCGCGATCCAAAAACATTAGAACCTTATGAATATTATGCTAAATTACCGACTGATATCTGTGAAAGAAAAGTAATTATCGTTGATCCGATGTTAGCTACAGGCGGGACAGCAGTAGCATGTATTGATTATCTCAAAAAGACAAAAACATTAGACATAAAATTTATGTGTTTAATCGCTGCTCCTGAAGGTATAGAAAAAATTCAAAAACATCATCCGGATATAAAGATCTATACTGCGGCTATTGATGAAAAATTAAATTCACATGGATATATAGTGCCGGGATTAGGTGATGCAGGAGATAGATTGTACGGTACGAAATAAATTAGAAATTAGTAAATTAGTATATAGTATATGGTATATAGCAAAGAGAAGAAAAGAAAAAGATGCAAGTTAAGAGATGCTAGTAAAGATAATAGAAGATAGAATTCAGGAGCCAGGAGCCAAAATTTAGAATAAAGAAAAGAATGAAGAATAGGAGCCAGAATTATTTTAACTTATGAGACTGTATTGTGCATTAAGTTATTTTATATTCTTCTGACTACTAACTACTGAATTCTAAAATAATAATTATGGTTTTTCGCTTTGCGCTTTGAGTTTTTATTTTACTATTTTATCCTATACACTAAACGCTATACGCTCTAGGCTAATATTTTTAAAGGGGGTTTCAATTTATGACTCGTCCATCATGGGATGAATATTTTATGGAAATAACTGAATTAGTTTCCAAGCGTTCAACTTGTCTAAGAAGAAAGGTAGGAGCGGTAATAGTAAAGGATAAAAGAATACTTACTACCGGATATAACGGAGCTCCCCGAGGATTATCTCATTGTTTAGAGATAGGATGTTTAAGGGAAAAAAGAAATATTAAATCCGGAGAAAGACAAGAATTATGCAGAGGTTTACATGCAGAACAGAATGCCATAGTCCAGGCGGCATTATGTGGTGTAAGTATAGCAGGAAGCACATTATACTGTACTAATCAACCATGCATTACCTGTGCAAAGATGATTATTAATTCAGATATTAAAAAAATAATTTATAAAGAAAAATATCCGGATAGACTGGCACGTGAAATGTTAAAAGAGGCGGGGGTAGAAGAGGTATGTTATGAGTAAAATAAAACTGGCGTTAATATTTGGCACCAGACCGGAAACCATAAAAATGTTTCCTATTATCTCTGAAATGGAAAGATTTCCGGAATTTATTGATTATAAAATTATATTATCCGGACAGCATCGGGAAATGTTGGATCAGATGTTGACTGCTTTTAGAATTCAGTCGGATTATAATTTAAACATAATGAAAAAAGATCAATCTTTGTCTCAAATTTTTAGTAAAAGTTTAAATGGAATTGAAAAAATATTGATAAAAGAAAAACCTGATATGGTTTTGGTGCAAGGAGATACAACAACTACTTTTGCGGGAGCAATTGCTGCATTCTTTCAAAAGATAAAAGTTGCCCACATTGAAGCTGGCTTGAGAACCAATAATAAATATTATCCTTTCCCTGAAGAGATGAATAGACATTTAACCGGTGTATTGGCAGACCTGCATTTTACTCCAACAGAAAAATCTTATTCGAATTTATTATTTGAAGGTGTTAACAAAGAAAAAATATTTATCAGTGGAAATACAGTAATAGATGCTTTATTTTCAGTTGTGAGAAAAGATTATTCTTTTAAAGAAAAGGCATTAAAAAACAAAGCTCTGTTTAAAAATAAAATTATATTGATCACCATGCATAGAAGAGAAAATTGGGGACAACCTTTAAAAAATATTTGTAATGCGCTGACAAGGATATTAAAAGACAATCCTGATGTTAATGTTATTTTCCCTATGCACAAAAATCCCCGCATAAGAGAAGCAGTGAATAAAATTTTAAAAAATGAACAAAGAATGATTCTTTTAGATACTCTAAATTATAAAGATATAATTAACTTGATAGCAAAATCATTTATTATATTGACTGATTCCGGAGGAATACAGGAAGAAGCGCCTTCTTTAGGAAAACCGGTTTTAGTATTACGCAACGAAACAGAAAGACCGGAAGCATTGGAAGTAGGTATGGTGGAATTAGTGGGTACAAATGAGGATAGAATAGTTGGGAAGGTCAATAAATTATTAACAGATAAACAAAAATATCAGGAAATGGTAAATACCATAAATCCATATGGTGATGGAAAAGCATCTGAAAGAATTGTGAAAAAAATATTAAATCATTTCAATTTGATAGATCAACCTCCCATAGAATTTAAAGCAAAGTAAACAGGTGGGCCTGTCCTAAATACTATTTGCTAATAACTATTTAAGGGTGTGAAATTTATGTTTCCGATTTATGATGATGTTCCAACCAAAAGGCTTCCAATAATAACAATTGCAATCATTGTAATAAACGCAATAGTTTATTTTTATCAAATTTCGTTGGGTGACGGATATTCCGCTTTTATCTATTGTATGGGGTTGATCCCCTATGAGATAAGTCATAACATGGAAATATTGAAGAGCGGTCCTTCTCTAATTTATTCAGCAATATTTTCCTCAATGTTTATACATGGCAGCTTTATCCATCTAGCAGGAAATATGTTATTTTTATGGATATTTGGAAATAATGTTGAAGATTATATTGGTAGGGTAAATTTTATTATATTTTATTTCATTTGTGGCATTGCATCGGCATTGACGCAAGTCTTAACTGATTTGAATTCCACAATACCTGTTATTGGGGCAAGTGGTGCTATTGCAGGAATATTAGGGGCATATTTAGTGCTTTACCCAAAAGCAAAGGTTAATACTCTTATTATTTTTGGATTTTTCATAAGAATAATTAAAATACCAGCAGTAGTAGTATTAAGTTTTTGGATAATATATCAATTTCTATATGGATTATCTTCATTAGCTGAAAGATCCGGTGAGGGAGGAACGGCTTGGTTTGCACATATTGGCGGATTTATAATGGGATTTCTTCTGATAAAAATATACAATTTTACCATACATACTAGGAGATAGATAATATACCAATTCTCCAATTTACCGATTTACCGATTAGCCAGTTTTACCAGTTAAGATAAAGATTAATTAAAACAGTATCGAGTATCGTGTATATAGTATCGAGTTGAAACAAGGCAAAAACAAGATAAAATAATAAGTGCGCGTCGAAGTATTACAACCTTCCAGTAGAATAAGTTATTTGCCTGTCTTACGGATGGTCCTTTTTTTATTTATTCTTTACATTTCCTTCCCTTTTCCCTATATGTCATTCCCTCGAAGGAGGGAATCCATCTTTTCTTTCCACTACATACCAAATACTAGAGACTAAATACTATTCCTTCCTGTAATTCCTGCTCGCATCTTATCTTGGACTATATACTCGATACACGATACTCAATACTGTACTACCATTAATTAAAATTGATAAAATTAATTTATTAAGATATAATTTTAAATATACTAAAACTTTTATATATAAATAAAAGGAGGTAAAAAAATGATTTCAACTGTTACATTGAATCCCGCTTTAGACGTGGTACTTGAACTTGATGGATTAAAATTAAATAGATATAATGAAGTATTAAGTGCGAATATTACTTCTGGGGGTAAAGGAATTAATGTATCTAAAGCAGCTAGAGGTTGCGGTAGAGAAACCATTGCTATTGGATTTTTAGGAGGGGGAAGAGGAAGAATTATTGAAGAAGAATTGAGAGGTTTAGGAGTTACCACAAATTTTTGGCACATTGAAAACAAAACTAGAAGCAATACTATTATTTCAGACAAGAAAACTAATCAAAACACTCTTCTTGGTGAAATTGGTCCAAAGATAACAGATTATGATTTAGAAATGCTTCTATCAATATTTTATAGAGTTATGTCTCAAAGCAAAATAGTGACACTTTCAGGTAGCATACCCCCCGGAACACCTAAAAATATTTATGCAAAAATGATTGAAATAGCGAAAGAAAGAGGAGTAAAAGTAATATTAAATTCTTCCGAAGAACAATTTCTTAGAGGATTAGAAAAAAAACCATTTTTAGCTAAACCTGATCTTAGGGGAACAAACAAAATCTTTGGAATAGAGATAGATAAAAAAGAAAATGCAATAAAAGCAGCAAAAGAATTAGTTCAAAGAGGTGCGGAAATTGGAGTAATTTCCTTCGAAATGGAAAAAGACATATTTGCAACAAAAGATGAATTATGGTTTGCTGAAACTACATACCATGAAATAGTAAATATAATTGGTGCAGGAGATGCTTTAATTGCAGGACTCGCGGTTTCCTTAACAGAAGATAAAAATACACTCGAAGAAGTAATAAAATTTTCCATGGCTTGTGCTTTGGCGAGCGCTTTGAGAGAAGAAGAAGAATTTGATTCAAGGAAAGAAATAGAAGAGTGTATAAAATGTGTAAAAGTTACAAAAATATAGAAAACATTTAAGGGAGAAATTTAAGGATGAAAATAAAGGATATTATGATTCGTGATGTAACCAGTGTATTAGCTGATTGCAAATTATATAATTTATTAGAAATATTATCTCGACATAGAGTAACGGGAGCACCGGTAGTAAACAATGAGCAAGAGGTTATCGGGTTTATTTCTCAACATGATGTTATTGAGGCAACATTACCTAACTATTTGAGTATAATAAATAGTAGTTCCATACTCTCTGAATTTATACAATTATCCAAAAGTCTAAAAGAAAATTCTAATTATCCTGTAGAAAATTTTATGAGAAAGAACGTAATTACTGTTGATGAAAATGATAATGAAGTTTTAGCTGCTGATTTACTTATTAGAAATAAAGTTCAAAGGTTGCCAGTTGTACGAAATAAAAAATTAGTTGGAATCATAACATTAACTGACATTTGCAGAGTACTCATAAAAAATAATAAAGAAGAAGAAAAAAATTAAACTAAATAGTGATTTTTGAATTTTAAAGTACAAAGAGGAATTTTATGAAAAAAGGGTTATTAATAACATTTGAAGGTCTTGAGGGGTGTGGAAAAACTACTCAGGTAAAAATGCTTTTTAAATTTTTAAATAAAAAAAGAATCCCTTTAATTATTACTAAAGAACCAGGTGGAACAAAAATTGGAGATAAAATTCGCAAAATATTATTGGATCAAAAAAATAATGGGATGGATTATAAAGCAGAGATGCTATTATTTTTGGCTTCACGTTCTGAAAATGTTCGATTAAATATTATGCCTGCCTTAGAAAAAGGAAAAATAGTTATTTCAGATCGTTTTTTCGATTCTACTACAGCTTACCAGGGTTATGGAAGGGGAATTAATATTGATACAATTAAAGATTTAAACAGTTTAGTTGTAAATAAAGCTGTTCCTGATCTAACATTTTTTTTAGATATTGAACCAAAAGTAGGATTAAAAAGGTCTACTTCTTTTAGCGATTCCAAAGAGATAAGATTTGAAGAAGAATTTATCAGTAAAAAGGTTATAAATGGTAAGTTTTTTTTAGATAGAGTTAGAGATGGATACTACAAAATAGCAAAAAATAATGCAAAAAGAATAAAAATAATTGATGCAAATAGAAGTAAAGAAGAAATGTTCGATGATATAATAGAGATTGTAAAATTAAA
>JAYEGH010000125.1:0-3004 GCA_034659055.1 Candidatus Caldatribacteriota bacterium | reverse complement strand
TTTTTGGGCCATGGTTCCCCGGTGACTTTGCCCATAAAGGATTTGGTTTAGTTTTTATGCTTCAGCATTTATACATTACTTCTCGGGGAATATGGGGATTAACGACAGGTATTATGGCTGGAATTGTTGCTATATTTATTATTTTTGGACAAATTGTCTCATCAACTGGGGGAGCAGAAGCATTTTTTAGTTTTGCGATGAAATTGAGTGCCAAAAAGACGGGAGGACCTGCAAAAGTAGCGGTTATCGGAAGTTCACTATTTGGAATGCTAAGTGGAAGTGCTGCAGCAAATAGTGCGATTGTAGGTGGATTTACTATCCCTATGATGAAAAGAGTAGGTTATAAACCAGAGTTTGCAGCGGCAACTGAAGCAGTAGCAGGTACTGGTGGGCAGATTATGCCTCCTATTATGGGTGCAGGTGCTTTTATTATTGCACAAAGATTGTCAATTCCCTACCTTAATGTGGCAATTGCAGCATTTATTCCGGCTGTCATTTATTTTATCGGTGTTTTTTCAACAATTCATTTTAGATCTTTAAAAAAAGATCTTAGGGGTTTAAAAGATAGTGAAATGCCTGACATCAAAAAAAGCTTAAGTTTTAGTAATGTAATGCATTTAGTCGTGCCGACATTTGTATTAATTTATTTTATTGTTAAGGGATACACTGTAGCAAGAGCTGGGATTTTTGCCATTATTTTGGCTTTTGTATTATACATATTAAAAGATATCAAAAAAGAAAAAATAAAAATGCGCTTAATGGGTATATTAAATGCTTTGATGAAAGCTGGAAAAGGCCTAGTTTTAATAGCGTTATTAGGAGGATGTGCAGATATTATCATTGGTATGATTTCTTTAACAGGTTTAGGTGTCAAATTAAGTTCAGCCATATATTCGCTGAGTGGTGGTCATCTAATTTTGGCACTATTTTTTACTATGGTTGTATCAATTATTTTGGGTATGGGGTTACCTACTACAGCTTCTTATATTTTAGCATCTTCTGTTACAGTTCCAGCATTAATGGAATTTAATTTATTACCTCTTTCAGCACACATCTTTATTTTATATTTTGCAGCAATATCAGCTTTTACGCCTCCTGTATGTGCTGCTGTATATATTACATCAGGAATTGCAAATTCAAATTGGCTAAAAACTGGTTTTGTAGCAGTAGAGATGGGGATAGCAGCTTTTATAATTCCTTTTATTTTTATGTATTCAAATGAATTATTGATGATAGGCACTTGGCATTCAATTTTAGTTGTAACTTCTACTGCAATATTAGGTACAATATTGTTAGCTGGTGGATTAATGGGCAATATTTTTATAAATATTGGTACAATCTCTAGAATTGTTTTTATAATTTGTGGAATTATGATAATGATACCCGGTTATATTACGACTTTGGTTGGTATTTTTATCGCTGGATTATTTTATCTTTATAATTTAAGAAAGAGTAAAATGCTTGAGAGAACTGCTGAAATAAATTAAATTGAAATATTGGAGGTGATCGAAGGGCTCAAAATTGAATAATCTTTTATGTTTTATATAAACTAAAAAAAATGGAGGTTCATTTTAATGATTTTTTCTAAAAACAATAATCGAAAATTATTATCTATTTCAACTGTTGTAATTGTGTCTATTTTACTAGTATCATTCTTCTCTTTAATTTCTCTGGCTGCATCGGATAAGATATTTTTAAATGTAGGAACTACTAATAAAGCTTCAAGTGCATATGGTTATTATGTTCAAACTCTAAAAGTGTTTAACAAATATGCTCCGAATCTTAAACCAACTATTATTGAAACAGGAGCAGCTGTAGATAACACAAACAGATTAGCCAGAAAGGAAATTGATATTGGATTGGCACCGGATTCAATAAAATATCAAGCTTATAATGGAATAGGAAAATGGGAAGGAAAACCCGTTTCTAATTTAAGGAACATGTTATCTTGGGCGAAAAACATGCAGCCTTATGTTGTAAAAGCTGACTCAGACATTATGACTCCCTATGATTTAGATGGTCTTGGTTTTTGTTGTGGTGCAAGAGGTAGTGCATGTGAAGCTACATGTGAAATGATTTTAGATTCTTTAGGAGTTGAACCGGAATTTTTCAGAGGTAGTTTAACAGATGCAACTAATGCAATGAAAGATAGAAGAATTGATGGTCTTTTAAAAACTAGTTGTGGAAATAAGCCTGATGCAGCATTTCTTGAACTGCAGACATATTTAAAATTAAAACCAATAAACTGGTCTGTTGAAACATTAGAACTCGTAAAAGAAGATTATCCCTATTTTTCAACAGGAGTTATACCTGCCGGTACTTTTAATGGTCAGACAGAAGATGCAAATTCATGGTCAGTCGTTATGGGTGATTTTGCAACTACAGAATTAAGCGAAGAAGCCGCATACCTATGGGTAAAAGCATGTTTCCAAGGAAAAGATATGTTGGCCCAAGTTTATCCTGCAGCAGGTGAAGCAGATTGGGTTGAAGCAACTTTAGGCTCTTTAATTCCTTTGCATGCAGGTACTATTAAGTACTTCAGAGAAATAGGAGTTGAGATTCCGGAAGAACTTATTCCACCTGAAGCAAAATAGTCTAATTTTATAGTAATTGTTATTAAATTAAGCAAAAGCTGTATCTTATAAATGTAATTAATTTTATAGGATACAGCTTTATTTGTAGCAATCAACAGCAGAAAGAATTTTAGATTGTAAAGTTTTTATTCGTATACATCTTACAGATTACAGTTTTTGAAGATTATCTATAATAATAAATAACTAACTTGTTAATCTAATATTTTCAAGTGCAATATCACCTTTAAAAGTTCTAAGTGTTTCCAATAGGGGGAGCCAGACAATTTCAAGCCCTTTGGCATTAGCTGAAGGGCTTTTTTATAAAAAGTGATTTTAAAATATTTGTAGTATAATAGATACAAAAAATCATGTTACTGTAATAAAATATTTAACAAAATGTAACTAACTGAAATATTTGTAAATGATTAAGA
>JAYEGH010000124.1:0-3004 GCA_034659055.1 Candidatus Caldatribacteriota bacterium | reverse complement strand
AAGATTATGGTGATTATCAAGAAAGGAAGAAGGAACTTTTAGAGAAAGGAAGAAAGCGGCTTAGTAAATTAAAAGAGCTATGGGAGAATAAAAGATGGGTCAGGGAATTTAGATTTAAAAAGGGAAGAACTGTCTTTGTCGATGGCAAACAATTTAGCATAGGAAACACCAAAATCAGATTTACCTTTCCTCATTATCACGGAATTGAATATGACCGAGTGGGTTGGGTGGTAGGGCTTATTGTTGAATATGATGGTAAAAAGCTGATTTATTCTTCTGATATTGAAGGACCACAGATAGAAGATTATGCAGAAGAGATTATAAGAGAAAGCCCGGATATACTGATACTCGATGGCTTTCCTACGTATCTTTTTGGGAAAATGATCAATCGAATAAATATGAAGAGGGCTAAAAATAATATTATAAGAATTGTCTATGGAGTAAAAGCCCATTGTGTAATCATTTATGACCATCACATTTTAAGAGAAGAAAAATATAAAGAAAGGTTTAAGGAAGTTTATGAAAAGGCAGGGGAAAAATTGATGACTGCCGCGGAATATATAGGTGAACAATCTATGATTGATAAAATTACCAAGGAAAATGTGACAAAATATTCTATATAATTAGTAATTCGGTAAATTTTATTAGATTCTCAGATAAACTTTTAAATATTTAAAGATTACGTTTCAAATAAAGAGATAGGAGGTTAAAATGAAGAAAATATGGGTTTTAGTTATTTTAATAGTAGCCATTGGCACAATATTAGGTATAACTTTTTTTCTAAGACATGAAGAGGGTGAAAAAGAGGTAAAACTAAAAGCAGTAAATTTAGCAGAAATAAAAAGAATAAAAGATGAAATAAAAACAGAAGTAGAAGAAGCGATAGTTAAATACCAAGAAGAATCCTTTTATTCTGAAAACGATTTTCCCTTGATTTTGGAAAATCAAGATGAGTTTAAATCTCAATTAATAAAGAAATTTAAACAAAGTTTAATTAGGGTATCTGCGGAGAATTTTGAATTTAATTTAGACCAGCCAAAAAAATCTGTAATACTTAAATGTGATATTAAAGGAGCTAGATATAGTACCAATTCCTATAGTATGCATTTTCTTTTAGGGAAATGGCCTTTCGATTTATACCAATTTAAAGAATATGAAAAGAAATTAGTTTACGAAGGAAAGATAGAAGGAGTTCCTACAAAGATTGTGTTTGAATTTCCTTATCCTCTTTCACATTGTCATGAACATGTTTGGCCAAGATAAATCTCCAGGCCCATTGCACCATACATTGAAAGAGAAAAATTTAATCATTGATATAGTATTATAATAAAATCATATCAACCAAGGTTAACAAAAAATGATCATATTAAGATGTGCCAAATGTAAAAGAAAAATCTTCAAGTATAGAAAAATAGGGAAAGGGAAATTATTACATTGTTGGAAAGATCGACTAATAGAGGACTATACTCTTCGTAAACAAAATGAAGTCAGGTGTGAATGTGGAAATTTAATTGGGATAGATGAAGGAAAATGGATTAAGATGAAACAACATGCTTTTTTTTACTCTGGAACCATAAATAGAAAATAGGAGGTATCGATAAATGAAATTAACTATTATTTATGATAATACCATCTTTAAGCCTGGTTTACAGTCTGATTGGGGATTTTCCTGCTTTGTAGAGGTAGAAAATACTCCAAAAATCCTTTTTGACACTGGGACGAGTGGCAAAATACTTCTTTCAAACATGGGAAAACTTAATATTAACCCTGCTTCTATTGATGAGGTCTTTATTTCCCATGCCCATTTTGATCACGTTGGTGGGCTTTCGAGTTTTCTTAAAATAAATAAAAAAGCCAAAATCTATGTTCCACCTTCATTTGCTGAACCTGTCGGAAGAGAAGTAATAACCATAAAAAGACCCACAAAGATCCATGAAAATGTTTTTTCTACCGGTGAACTTGATGGTATAGAACAATCCATGCCGGTTAAAACGGAAAAGGGATTAGTTTTAATTGTAGGTTGCTCTCATCCCTATATGGGTCATATTTTAGATGCAGCCAGAAAATTTGGGAAGATCTATGGTGTTATTGGAGGAATGCATGGATTTTCTGAATTTGAATTGTTTAAGGATTTAGAATTAATTTGCCCCACTCATTGTACCCAACACAAAGCAAAGATAAAATCCTTATATCCGGACAAATACACTGAAGGTGGAGTAGGTAAAATAATTACAGTCTAAAGATAATAATCCAGATTTGGAGAAACTGCTTTCTGGTGTGACCAATAAAAATGGTATCAGAGGAAGGGATTAAAAGAAAAAATTCCGGGTAACATTGTCATAGGGACGGTTTTACTGACAATATAATATCAAAGGGATAATACAGCAAAAACAAGGGGACGGTTCTTTGTTTAGCTTTCCCCTATTACAGTTAGCAAGATAGACTTTTACCGGGATGATTTTTATCCCCGGGGAAACAAAAAGAACAAGTAATGGTAAAATATAGAAGAATATAAGCGGTATACACCAGAAAATATATTTGTAGATGATGATAAGATATAGGAAACAAGGGGACGGTTCTTTGTTTGGCAATATCCCACTGGTATTATAAACTATCAGTGGGGTAATTTATATGCCAAGAGCAGCCAGAATAAAAAGTAAAAGTAAAATCTATCACACCATTATAAGAGGCATTAATCAGCAGAATATCTTCTCCGTTGATGAAGATTATGAAAAATTTATGGCGATTCTCGTTAAATACCATAAAAAGCATATATGGAGATCAGGTCTTGAATCATAAGTTTTGAAGTGATATATTATTTTTATAGCCAGACCACTGCGTATCCAATTCCCCCGGAGCATTCTATCATATTAACGCCCGGGGAAATGCCAAACAAAATATCTTTCTCAATAAAGATGACCTCATTCATTTTCTAACCATTCTCTGTAAAGTCACCAAACGTTATCATCTCCTCCTTCATTCCCATTGCCTGATGCACAATCAT
>JAYEGH010000123.1:0-3042 GCA_034659055.1 Candidatus Caldatribacteriota bacterium | reverse complement strand
TCTTTTCTTTCTCCTGACTTCTGTCTCTTCTTTCTTCGCTCATCACTGTATTTTCTTCTGTCGCCTTTCTTTTCTTAACCAACTAACCGGGTAACTGGCCAACTGGATAACTATTTCATTACTGTATTTTTATACTCGATACTATTTTTATTTAAATTTAACCTTGATGTACAATTAAGTTAGTAGTATTATATTATACGATAGCATAATTAGAAAAGTAAATAAAATAGTAATTTAAATGTAAAATTTGTAGTTTTATTAAAAATTCTTTTTTAAAATAAAATTAATTTGCGGGATGATAAACATTAAAATAAAAAATATAAAAAGTAAAATAAATAATTTAATAAAAGAAGCTCGTAAGCCTAAATATCAGAGTACGGGTGAAGAAATTGCCAACAGCATTACCCATGGTATTGGAACAGGTTTAAGTATAGCTGCTTTAGTAATTCTAATAATTTTTGCTACAAGATGTGGAAATGTCTGGAAAATTGTAAGTTTTAGCATCTACGGAACTTCATTGATCCTGCTATATTTATCTTCCACGCTATACCACAGTATTATTAGACCAAAAATAAAAAATGTTTTCAGAGTAATTGATCATTCAGCAATCTACCTTCTTATTGCAGGAACTTACACACCTATTACGCTCACTCTTATGAGAGGAACTTGGGGATGGACACTTTTTGGAATTGCATGGGCAATGGCAATAGGTGGAATTATTATAACTGTATTCCTTTTGGATAAGCTAAAAGTTTTATTAGTCATATCCTATGTAGTTATGGGATCACTTGTTATTATTGCCATCAAACCAATGATACGAATGCTTCCCCAAGGAATGATTATGTGGCTTTTTATCGGAGGAGCTTGTTACCTTTCAGGATTGATATTTTATTTATGGAAAAAATTGCCTTATCATCACCCCATCTGGCATATATTTGTTCTAGGCGGAAGCATTTCCCATTTTTTCGGGATATTGTTTTATCTTACTTAAAATAATATCTATACATGATAAAAAAAGGGGAATCTATTTTAGATTATCTTCTGGACAGATGAATGGATTTCCCTAATATCCCTTCGGCTGCTTCTGCGATAGTTTCTGCCAGAGTGGGATGGGCATGAATAGTATTCACAATTTCTTCAGCAGTTGCTTCCATAGACAAAGCCAGAGTTCCTTCAGCAATCAGGTCACTAGCATGAATTCCTAATATATGCATACCTAAAATCTCGAAAGTATTGCCATCAGCAATTATCTTTACTATTCCTTCGGTTTCTCCCATAGTCAGGGCTTTACCATTAGCTATAAAGGGAAATTTAGACACTTTGATTTTATCGTTTTCTTTTCTGGCTTCCTCTTCGGTTAGCCCTACACTAGCCACCTCTGGCATAGAAAATACACAATTCGGAACAACTTTATAATCCATCAAAGTATCTTTACCAACGATATTCTCCACAGCTATTATCCCTTCCCGGGAAGCAACGTGGGCTAACATTATCTTGCCCACTACATCTCCGACTGCATAAATACCTGGAAGATTAGTCATCATCTTCTCATTTACTTTAATAGCCCTTCCGTCTAATTCGATACCCAGTCTTTGGACATCTATATTTCCTAACTCGGGAACTCTGCCGGCAGCTAGCAAAACTTTTTCTGTCTCAATTTTTTTCTCTCCATCTGATGTTGAGACCAATATTTCTAAATTCTGATTACTTTCCTTTATCTCCTTAACTTTACAATCAGTAAGAATTTTAATCCCTTTTCTTTTTAAACTCAAAGCAAGCCTATGGGCTATCTCCTCATCTATAGGGAGTAAAATTCTGGGGAGCATCTCTAATACGGTAACTTCCACTCCCAAAGCCTTAAATATACCGGCAAACTCTATACCTATTACTCCTCCTCCGATAATCACCATCCTGGAGGGCAGTTCGCTTAAAGATAGAGCTTCATCGCTGCTTATCACTCCTTTACTATCTACTCCCGGAAGAGGAAGTTTCATCACCGAGGAACCTGTAGCGATTATAATATTTTTTGTCTTTATAGTCTCTTTTTGTCCTACAGTATCGGTAATTTCCACTTTCCCCGGTCCGGTTATCTGTCCTTCTCCTCTTATCACTCTTATTTGATTGGCTTTCATCAGCTGTCCTACACCGGAAGACAATCTCCGAGTTATCATATTTTTCCTCTTCATTACTGTAGAAAAATCAAAAGAATAATCTTTAACCTGAATTCCGAATTCCCCGACCCTAGAGAGGGAATTTAACAGCTTTGCGGTATTTACTAAAACTTTAGTGGGAATACAGCCTCTATTTAGACAGACTCCTCCTAATTTATCTTTTTCCACCAACACTGTCTTTAATCCTGAATGTGCCGACTTTATAGCCGATACATATCCGCCAGGACCTCCGCCAATAATAACTACATCAATCTCACTCATATTTTTCTATGCCTTCCTTGTATTAAATTTATACGGGTTTATTAATTGTAAACGGTTTACTTATTGATAAAAAATTAGCAATGAAATTAATCAAATAATGATAAAGGGGAAAATAAGTTTCCTTAAAATTATTTTTTACTCTATTTCCTCCATCTCAACATAAAGAGAGGCTGTTTCACCTGTATATACCCAGGCATCTTCTAGCCAAGTTCTATGACCGTCTTTGATTATAGTAATTTCGTATATCCCCTCTTTCAGTTCCTCTAAAACTTTTGGGTGAGAAGATAAAGTCCTTGCTTTATAGGTTCCATTTATAAATATTTTAGCCCCGCTTACATTACAATAAACCGCAATAGAACCATAGTAGCTGATTTCAGGCACTAAGTAAGCTGAGACCATATAAGTTTGGTTAGATGGAACCATTATATTATTAACCCAATCCTGATATCCATTTTTGCTAATCAATAATTCATGGTAACCTGCTTCGATATTTTTTAATTCAACCGATCTGTTAGCACTGGTTCTTCTCTTGTATTTTCCGTCTAAATAAATTTTCGCATTACCTTGATTGCAGTAGACAGAGATCGAACCAAATTGGGGCAAAGGAAGT
>JAYEGH010000122.1:0-14551 GCA_034659055.1 Candidatus Caldatribacteriota bacterium | reverse complement strand
CTAAAGATATTAAAGTTTACATTGAAAAGGATGATAGTCGCCCGATAGGAAGCAAAGAAATAAGTTGTTCTCCTGAGGAATTTTTAAATGTAATAGAAGTGGTAATTTCTTTAGGAGGAGATGGGACCTTGCTTAGAACCGCAAGATTAGTTGCACCAAAAAATATTCCGATTTTTGGGGTAAATTTAGGTGGTTTAGGTTTTTTAACTCAAATTGGAATTGATGATATAGAAAAATCTTTAGAAAAATTATATCAGCAAAAATATTCTCTTGAAGAGAGAATGATGTTATGTTGTTGTGTAAAAAGAAAAAATAAGGAAATAGGAAAATTTATTGTCTTGAATGATATAGTTATTGGGAAAGGAGCTTTCGCTCGAATTATTTGCCTAGCTACCTATGTTAATGATGATTATGTTATTACTTATTCGGCGGATGGATTAGTTATTTCCACTTCTACCGGTTCTACTGCTTATTCACTTTCTGCTGGAGGACCGATTGTTAATCCTCAAATTAATTCTATATTAATTACTCCTATTTGTCCTCATACATTGTCTGCAAGACCATTGATAATTGGTGAGAACGATTTGGTGAAAATAGATTTAGAGTCAGGCGGAGAAGAAGAAGCGATGATTACCATTGATGGACAGGAAGGCTTTTATTTGGAACGTAAAGATAAAATAATAATAAAAAGGTCAAATTATAGTGCAAAGCTAATTACCTTTAAGAAAAAAAGTTTTTATGCTGTTTTGCGAGAAAAGTTAAAATGGAGCGGTCAGGTAAATATTTAAAAGGCAATAAGGCGGATAGAAAAAATAAATGTTATTTCAATTAAATATAAAAAATATGGCTTTAATAAAAGAGCTAAATATAGAATTTGAAGAGGGATTAAATATTCTTACCGGAGAAACCGGAGCCGGAAAATCTATTATTATTCAAGCGGTAAATTTAATTTTGGGGAGTCATGCTACATTAGATTTAATTCGAGAAGGAGAAAGCAGCTTGATAGTTGAAGGATTATTTTTAGTACCAACCCAAGGAAAAGAATTAATAAATAATTTGTATCCTGATTTGAAAGTTATTGATGATGAAGAGACTTTACTTATTAAACGGGAAGTTAATAAAAAAGGAAGGAATAAGTGCTGGATAAACCAAAAGCTGGTAAATTTATCTGTACTTCAGAATATTGGGAATTTTTTAGTTGATTTGCACGGACAACACAATCATCAATCTCTCCTCGATTCTTCTACACATATAGACCTAATGGATAATTTGGGAGGAGAAAAAAATATAAAATACAAGAAAGAACTTTTTAATTCTTATCGATTATGGCGGGATAAAAAGAAAGGATTATCTGATTTACTCAGGAAAAAAGAAGAAAATTTAAAGAGGGTAGATTTTTTAAAATATCAATTCGAAGAGATAGACAAAGCTTCTTTATCAAAAGATGAGGATAATACATTAGAAGAAGAAGAGACAGTTTTGAGAAATTCAGAAAAAGTTATTACAACAATGGAAAAAGCAGCTTTTATCCTCTATGAAGGGGGGACAGAACAGTCTTCAGTGAGAGATTTTATAAATGAAGTCTCTACAAATTTAGGAGAAATTGCTTCTTTAGACAGGCGAATAGAAAAAATGAAAGAGAGTTTAAAGGAGATAGGGTACCAGCTTGAAGATGTGGTTAATGACATTATGGAATATAAAGATAAAGTAAGCTTGAATTTAGAGAAACTGAAAGAAGTAGAAGAAAGATTAAACCTTATTAATAGTTTAAAAAGCAAATATGGAAATACAATAGAAGATATTTTACAATATCGGGATAAAATATATCAAGAATTAAAAAACATTGATTATGATGAGAATAAAGTTGAAAAAATAAGAGAAGAAGTAAAGTCTTTAGAAAAAATAATCTCAAATCTCTCTCAAAAATTAAGCGAGGATCGAAAACACATTGCTCGAAATTTAGAAGAAATGGTAGTTAAGGAATTAGCTGATTTAAAAATGAAGAAATGCCGGTTCGAAGTTTCTATTAATTGTTATGAAGATAGTAACGGTATTAATGTAAATGGGAAAAAATATAAGATTGGACCTAAAGGGATAGATACCGTAGAGTTTATGATTTCGCCGAACGTAGGAGAAAGTTTACATCCCTTGGCTCGGATTGTCTCGGGAGGAGAAGTTTCAAGAATAATGTTAGCCTTAAAATCAATTCTTTCAGAAGTTGACCAGGTTCCCACTTTAATCTTTGATGAAATAGACAGTGGAGTTGGAGCAAGATTGGGAGAGGTTGTTGCTAATAAATTAAAAAATCTTTCTAAAAAGAGACAGGTAATTTGCGTAACTCATCTTCCCCAGATAGCCTGCAAAGCCCAGAGGCATTTTTATATAGAAAAATATGTTTCAAATAATTTAACTGGGATAAAAATAAGAGAAATTAGAGAAAATAATCAAGTTAAAGAAATCGCCCGGATGATAGATGGAAATCAAATGAGCGAGATTACTATCCAGCATGCTAAAAAAATGCTGGATAGATAAAAGATAGCGTTTAGCGTTTAGCGTATAGCGTATACCGTATAGGTAGGAAAGAGGAATTCAGAATCAAAATTGGTTAATTGGTTAAGAAAATCAAAGAATAATAAAAAAATAAAAACAAATTTTAATTGGTGAATTGGTCAATCGGCTAATTGGTAAATTACTATAAGGTTATTAATTTATGAAAGAAAAAATTGATAAAAATAAAAAAAAATGGTTGCAAGAAATTGCCACACAAAAAGAGATTCAGAGCACCTTAAAGGCAATTATCCATTCTACCGATGATGCTATTTCGGTAGTAGATGAAAATGGACTGCAAACTATAATAAATACTGCTTATACTCATCTTACCGGTTTAATCGAAGATGATGTTTTGGGAAAATCTCCGACTATCGATATATCTGACGGTGGTGAAAGTATGCTTTTAAAAGTATTAAGAACTAAAAAACCGGTGCATGGAATAAAAATGAGAGTCGGACCTAACCGCAAAGAAGTGATAGTAAATGTCTCACCGGTAATGGTAGATGGGATCTTAAAGGGTAGTGTGGCGGTGATTCATGATGTATCGGAAATTAAATATTTAAGTAAAGAATTGGAACGTGTTAAACAAAGAGTTAGAGATTTAGAGTCAAAATATACTTTTAAAGATATTGTAGGAAGCAGCAGAGGAATGATTGTAGCTAAAGAGCAAGCCAAAAAAGCTGCCGAGACTCCGGCAACTGTTTTACTTCATGGAGAGAGCGGAACTGGCAAAGAGCTCTTTGCTCACGCTATCCATCATGCAAGCAAAAGAAAGAATCGTCAGTTTATCAGGGTAAACTGTTCTGCTTTGGTTGATACATTATTGGAAAGTGAACTTTTTGGTTACGAAGGAGGTTCATTTACTGGTGCAAAAAAGACCGGGAAGAAAGGACTATTTGAAGAGGCCGATAAAGGAACTATATTTTTGGATGAAATCGGAATGATGAGTTTAAATTTACAGGCTAAATTGTTAAGAGTTCTTCAAGAAAAAGAAATTGTCAGAGTAGGAGGAAGGGGTTCTATTAATGTAGATGTAAGAGTAATTTCTGCAACTAATATCAATCTTAAACATGCTGTAAAAGAAGGAAGATTTAGAGAAGACCTTTATTATCGATTATATGTCATTCCTATATATATTCCTCCTTTAAGGGAAAGAAAAGAAGATTTGCCGCTTTTAGTGAATAACTTAATTAGAAAATATAATCAGGACTTTGGAAGGAATATAAAAGATATTTTACCGGAAGCTCTAAATTTATTATCGAATTATTTTTGGCCGGGGAATGTTAGAGAATTGGAAAATGTAATCGAAAGAGCAATTATAAATATGAAGTTAAATGAAGAAACAATTTTTCCTAAACATATTCCTATCTTGATTGGATTGAATAATACGGAAAAAAATCAAGAAAAGCCGATTAATGATTCTAACCAATATAATTTAGAAAATCAAAAATTAGATGAAACCAATTTAAAAGATATCAAGAATAAAACAGAAAGAGCAATTATTGTAAAAGCTTTAAAATCATCAAAAGGAAATAACTTACAGGCAGCCAAAAAGTTGGGAATTAGCTTAAGAACCTTTTATTACAAGATTAAAAAATATAATATTAAAAAAATATATGAATATAAGTAGAGAACAATTTAGAAATTAAATTAGTCGTTAGTAAAGAGAATACAAGATAACACAACTAACCATTAACAACCGCTAACCAACTAGCCACTAACCAGTTAATTAACTAACTGGATAAATATTCCAAAAAGAGATACAAAACTTTTTGCTTTACCTCAAATCAATGTTGTATAGTGCATATAGTTGCATATAATGCAATAGATAACAAATATTTGCAATAATAAAATAATTTTATATTTATAAAAAATAGCTTTTATTAAGTAATATAAGCTATTTTTTTTATTTCCCCCCTTTTTTAAATAATTGGCACGAAAATTGCAATATATTATTAGTAAGAATAATTTTATTACAAAAGGGGACAAAAAGTATTATTAAGATGTAATTTGATTTTTTTTGGTAAGAAATAAAAAAATGAAAAGGAGTGTAAAAAAATGTCTATTAACACTAAGGAATTTTATTCTGAGATAGCTGCAAAAATGGATGCTTCAGCTATACGGGAAATATTAAAATTAGTTCAAAACCCGGAAGTTATATCTTTAGCAGGTGGAATGCCTGATCCTGAAACTTTTCCGGTTGATGAAATTAAGGGAATTGTACAGGAAGTATTAAATAGAAATAGTGCAAGAGCATTACAATATAGCAGCACAGAAGGATTGCCCGAATTAAGGCAATGTATTTTGGATGATCTATCCAAAGATAACATAAATGAAAAATTGGATAACATTATTATTAGCTCAGGCTCACAGCAAGGACTGGATTTAGTGGGAAAAGTATTTTTAAGTCCTGGTGATATAGCTATTGTAGAATCACCAACTTATTTGGCAGCATTAAATGCTTTTCGTGGTTATGATGGTAAATTAGTAGGGATTCCTATGGATGATGATGGAATGAAAATGGATGTATTGGAAAAGAAGCTATCCCAATTAAAAAGGGAAGGGGGGAGAGTTAAATTTATCTATATTATTTCAAATTTTCAAAATCCTGCAGGTGTCACATTATCTCTCTCTCGTCGTAAAAAAATAATTGAAATTGCCCATAAATTTGATGTCTTTATCGTAGAGGACAATCCATATGAAAAATTAAGGTTTGAAGGGGAATCAATACCTTCAATTTATTCATTGGAAAAAAATGGTTCTGTAATAAGTCTAGGTACTTTTTCCAAGATATTATGTCCCGGCTTGCGATTGGCTTGGATCTTAGGTAATAAAGAAATAATAAAGAAGATGGTTATACTGAAACAGGCAACTGATTTATGTACCAGTATTTTTAACCAGTTAATTGCTTATGAGTATATTAAATCAGGCAAATTAGGTGAAAATATAAAATTTAATATTCGACTTTATAAAGAAAAAAGAGATGTAATGCTAAATGCTTTAGAAAAATATTTTCCAAGAGAGGCTACCTGGACTAAACCACAAGGTGGATTTTTTGTAGTTGCTACTTTACCTGAGTACATGGATACCGGTGAAATGTTTAAAGAGGCAATTGAAGAGAATGTAGCTTATGTGCCTGGTGCTCCATTTTTTGCGGACGGAAAAGGAAAAAACACTATGCGCCTTTCTTTCTGTTTCCCAAGTGTGGAAGATATAGATGAAGGAATTAAAAGATTATCTAAAGTAATCAAGAGGAAGATTGAGAAATAAAAATCAACATCTATTTACTATCGACTAATTTAATTGTCTAATTGGTAAATTTTTAATAGAGAGGTAATAAAAAAGATGTTAAAAACTTTTAATGATGTTTTAAAAAAAGCAAAAAATTATGGCCCTAGAAAAATGGCAATTGCTTCAGCCGCTGCAGAAGATGTGTTACAAGCAGTCGAAACTGCTCGATTGGAAGGATTAATTGATGCAATTTTAGTTGGGGATAAAAGGAAAATTATCCAGATAGCGGAAAAAATGGGGATTGACCCTGCAAATTATGAGATACTCGATAAAATAGATAAAAATGAAATTGCCAGGAGCGCTGTAGAATTAGTCCGAAATAAAAAGGCATCCATATTAATGAAAGGTATGATGGGAACTGCAAGAATTTTAAAGGCTATTTTAAATAAGGAGTATGGTCTGCGGACCAATAGAATGCTCAGTCATGTATATACTCTGGAAATAAAAAATTATAATCGATTACTAACTATGACTGATGGAGCTATGAGCATTGCACCGGATTTAAAACAAAAGGCTCAGATAATTCAGAATGCTATCTATTATGCACATTCAATGGGAATTGAAAAACCTAAAGTAGCAGTTGTTGGAGCATTGGAATTGGTGAATCCTGATATGCCGGCTACTATTGATGCAGCTTGTTTAGCAAAAATGAGTGAAAGGGGACAGATCGTTGGTGGAATAGTAGATGGGCCATTGGGATTTGATAATGCTATTTCCAAGGAAGCTGCAAAACATAAGGGAGTTGAAAGTCCGGTTTCCGGAGAAGTAGATATTGTATTGGTACCAAATATTGAATCAGGTAATATTTTTGCTAAGGGTTTGGTCTATTTGGCTAAAGCAGTACCGGCAGGACTACTCTTGGGGGCAAAAGTCCCGGTAGTATTAGTTTCTCGTTCAGATACTGCGCAGTCAAAATTGTATTCTATCGCCCTGGGGGTATTAATGAGTGAGATGACTGAAAACAAATAAGATTAGCTGAGCTGAGAGAGGTGATATTTTTATGGCTGAAGATTATAAAATATTAGTGATAAATCCCGGGTCTACTTCGACCAAAGTAGCATTATTTTTAAATGAACAATTGTTATTTGATAAAAAGATTGAACATAATACCAAAGAATTACAGATTTTCCATAAGATTGTCGACCAATATGAATTTCGCCTGAATATAATTTTGAGTTTTCTAAAAGAAAAAGGAATTGATTATTCTACTCTTGATGTGGTAGTGGGTAGAGGAGGATTATTAAAACCTATTCCTAGTGGCACTTATCGAGTGAATGATAAGATGTTAGAGGATCTTCGTAAGGGAGTAAGCGGAGAACATGCATCAAATTTAGGAGGATTACTTGCTTATGGAATTGCTAAAAAGCTATCCATCCCTGCTTATATAGTTGACCCGGTGGTAGTTGATGAAATGAAAGCAATTGCCAGAATTTCAGGTATGCCGGATATTCCAAGAATTAGTATTTTCCATACTTTAAACCAGAAAGCGGTTGCCAGAAGAGCTGCAATAGATTTAGGAATAAAATATGAACATGCGAATTTTATTATAGCTCATTTAGGTGGAGGAATATCAGTAGGAGTGCATTGCAAGGGGAAGGTTATTGATATTAATAATGCTTTAAACGGAGAAGGTCCTTTTTCTCCCGAAAGAAGTGGTGGAGTACCCATAGGTGCTTTGGTAGAACTTTGTTTTTCCGGAAAATTTACCAAAAGTGAAATTATGAAAAAAATAAAAGGTAACGGCGGATTGGTTGGATATTTACAGACAAATGATATAAGGGAAGTTAAAAAAAGAATTGAGAGCGGAGATAAAAAGGCCAAATTAATCCTGGAAGCGATGGCATATCAGGTAGCTAAAGAAATTGGTGCAGGGGCTACTGTATTAAAGGGAAAAATAGATGCAATTATTTTAACCGGAGGTATAGCGCATGCAAATGAATTTGTTGACTTAATCAAAGATAGAATCAGTTTTTTATCTTTAGTTATGGTGTATGTAGGTGAAGAAGAGATGTTAGCTTTATCTAAAGGTGCTTTAAGAGTCTTAAAGGGAGAAGAGGTGGAAAAAATATATTGAGTAAACGGATAAATATATTTGTTGGTGGTTTTGGAAGTGGGAAAACAGAAATAGCCATTAATTATTCCATAGACTGTAAGAAGAGATGTCATCAAGTGGCAATTGTAGATTTGGATATCGTTAATCCATATTTTAGAAGTCGGGAAGCCAAAGAAATCCTAAATCTTAAGGGAGTAAAAATGGTTTCTCCTGAAGGAAAATTCACTTATTCTGATATACCTATTATCTCTCCGGAAATAAAAGGTTTGATTCAAAATCAGGATTTTCGTTTGATTTTGGATGTGGGAGGAGATGATGTTGGTTCGGTTGTTTTAGGTAATTTTAGAAATTTTATTATGGATTTTGATTATGAAATGTTTTTGGTAGTCAATACTTACCGACCATTCACTCGAAATGTTTCCCAAATTAAACAGATAGCAGAAGAGATCGAAAGTACTTCTCGTTTGAAGATTAGCGGAATAGTGAGTAATCCTAATTTAAGCATCCAAACTGACGAAAAAATTATTATAGACGGACATAAAGAGATCGTAAAAGCTTCCAAGGCACTGAATATTCCCACAAAGTTTGTCTGTGTAGATGAACGATTTATGAAGAAAGTAAATAAAGAGAATATCGAAGAACCCATATTTTATATAAAACCTTATATGAAATTACCGTGGAATTAAAATTTAAAAAAGGAGGGGAAAAAGAATATGGCAAAAATTATAATTGACGAAGAAAAATGTAAAGGTTGTGAGCTTTGCACTGTAGCATGTCCAGAGAATATTATTGTAATGGCCAAACATTTTAATAAAAAAGGTTATCACCCTGCCGAACAGATAAATCCGGAAAAATGTACCGGGTGCGCTTTTTGTGCCCTTACCTGTCCGGATCTTGCTATTGAGGTATATAAATAATTATTAAATATAAAAAATTTTTAATCAAGGAGGTTAGAAAATGGGAGAAAAGATATTAATGAAGGGGAATGAAGCAATTGGCGAAGCAGCGGTTCAAGCTGGTTGTCACTATTATTTTGGTTATCCAATTACTCCCCAAAGCGAATTAACGGCCTATATGGCTAAAAAATTATTGAAAATGGAAAATGCTGCTTTTGTTCAGGCGGAAAGTGAAATCGCAGCAATTAATATGGTCTATGGAGCTGCTTCTACTGGAGCAAGAACTATGACTTCTTCCTCAAGTCCGGGAATAAGTCTGAAACAAGAAGGGATTTCTTATATTGCTTGTTCTGAAGTACCTTGTGTGGTGGTTAATATGCAAAGAGGGGGTCCGGGATTAGGAAGTATACAACCCGGACAGGCTGATTATTTTCAGGCTACTAAAGGTGGAGGACATGGAGATTACCATTTAATTGTTCTTGCTCCATCTTCAGTACAGGAGTTGGTAGATTTAACTATGGATGCCTTTGATTTAGCGGATAAATATACAAATCCGGCAATGATATTAGGTGATGGACTTTTAGGTCAGATGATGGAAGCGGTAGAATTTAAAAAACGCCAAAAAGTTAAACTTCCGGATAAAAGTAGTTGGGCACTTACCGGATGTAAAGGCAGAGAACATCGTTATATTGTATCATTTGATTTAGATCCTGATATTTTAGAAAAATGGAATTTAAAGATTGAAAAAAAATATAATAAACTTAAAGAAAAAGAAGTAAGATATGAAGCGATAAACCTGGAAAATGCAGATTTAGTATTAGTTGCTTATGGAACTGTTGCCCGGATAATAAAAACAGCAATTCAGGATGCAAAAAAAGAAGGACTTAATATTGGATTAATTAGACCTATTACTTTATTTCCTTTTCCCGAGAAGGTAATTGCAGAAACTGCTGAGAAAGTAAAGAAATTTTTGACAGTTGAAATGAGTATGGGACAGATGGTAGAAGATGTTAAGTTAGCGGTAAACGGAAAAGCAGAAGTTAAATTCTATGGTCGAGCGGGTGGAGTAATACCTTCCCCGGAAGAAATTTTAAATGAAGTAAAAAAATATTTATAAAAATATAACTAATTATTTTTATACTATAGTGGAGGTGTTTTTAATATTATGAAGAAAGTATTTGGAAGACCAGAATCCTTAACGGAAGTACCTTTTACTTATTGCCCAGGATGTCATCATGGTATTGCTCATCGTTTGATAGCTGAAGTTTTAGACGAATTTGAAATCAGAGAAAATACCATAGGAGTTTGTCCGGTAGGTTGCTCCGTTTTTGCCTATTTATTTTTTAATTGTGATATGATAAGTGCAGCCCACGGAAGAGCTCCTGCAACTGCTACTGGTATTAAAAGAGCAAAACCAGATTCAATTGTTTTTGCATATCAGGGAGATGGAGACTTAGCTTCAATCGGTACAGCTGAAATAGTACATGCTGCAAATAGGGGAGAAAATATTACAGTTATTTTTATAAACAATGCTATTTACGGGATGACAGGGGGACAAATGGCTCCTACTACTTTGGTTGGCCAGGTAACCCAGACTTCTCCTTATGGGAGAGATCCAAAAACTATGGGGTATCCAATTAAAATGGCTGAAATGTTATCTACTTTAAAAAGAGCTACTTATATTTCTCGAGTAGCTTTAACTAAGCCTGCATACATTGTAAAAGCCAAGAAAGCAATAAAGAAGGCATTTCAAGTTCAGTTAGATGGTAAAGGATTTTCAATGGTAGAAATTTTATCTACCTGTCCTACTAATTGGGGGTTAAGCCCGATTGAAGCAAATAAGTGGGTGGAAGAAAATATGATTCCTTATTATCCATTAGGTGAATTTAAAACTCCTGAGGAGGTGGAATAAATGATAGAAGAAGTCATTATTGCCGGCTTTGGTGGTCAAGGATTGATGTTAATGGGTAGATTATTGGCTTATGCTGGAATGTTGGAAGGTAAGAAGGTTGCTTGGATGCCTTCTTATGGTCCTGAGATGAGAGGAGGAACAGCTAATTGCACAGTAATAATTTCCTCGGAAGAGATTGCTTCTCCAGTTGTACATTGTCCTAAGGCAGTCATTGCAATGAATAAACCATCTTTAGATAAATTTGAATCAACCGTTCAGAAAGATGGACTAATTATATTAAATGATTCTTTAATTAAACAAAAAGTAAAGAGAAATGACCTTAAGGTAGTTAGAGTTTCGGCAAATGAGATAGCTAATAAATTAGGAAATCTAAAAGTAGCTAATATGGTAGCCTTAGGTGCTTATGTTAAAAAATCCGGAGTAGTAAAAATGGAGACTATATTTAAAGTTTTAGGAAAAACTCTAACCGGGCCTAAAGAGAAATTAATAGATATAAATAAGAATGCTTTAAAAAAAGGGGAAGAAACAGCAATAAAATAAAAAATATCTTATTGTTGAGATAAATTTAAAATAAATTAGTGAATTTATAAAAGGGTGGATTTATCCGCCCTTTATTTTTAGCGCGCTCAATTATTTAACTTCCTTTGATAAAAATTTTTTGCTATTAAAAATATTTTTGTCAAAATTTATTGCATAATAAGCTGTGTTCATTATATACTAATGATGGTATTTTAATTACGAAAGGGGACAAATTAATGGTAAATGAAAAAAGATTAGTAGATAGTTTTATGAATTTAGTTAAAATTGACAGCATTTCAAGAGAGGAAAAGGATGTAGCTAATTATTTAATAGTAAAATTAAAAGATTTAGGATTAGAGGTTTCAGTTGACCAAGCTGGTAACAAAGTAAAAGGAAATACTGGTAATGTAATAGCTCGATTGAAGGGGGATGTTAAAGGAGCAATCCCTATCATGTTGGCCGCTCATATGGATACAGTGACACCCGGAAAAAATATTAAACCTATACTGGAAAAGGGAAAAATAGTTAGTGAAGGAGATACAATTTTAGGGGGAGATGATAAGGCAGGAATAGCTGCTATTTTAGAAGCCCTTTGTTTTATTAAGGAAAATAACATTTCTCATGGCGACATAGAAATATTATTTACTATTTGTGAAGAAATTGGTTTGCATGGTGCAAAAAATTTAGATATTTCTCAGTTAGAAGCTCAAGTTGGTTTTATTTTAGATTCTGGAGGGCAAGTGGGAGAGATTGTTACTACAGCTCCTTACCAAAATTCGTTTGAATTCATAGTTAAAGGAAAAGCTGCCCATGCTGGAGCAGAACCTGAAAAAGGTATTAATGCTATTCAAATAGCAGGGTTTATGCTTTCCCGTATGAAGTTGGGAAGAATTGATGAAGAGACAACTGCAAATATTGGAATTATTTCCGGAGGAAAAGCTACTAACATCATTCCTGAAAAAGTTATATTGAACGGGGAAGTTAGAAGCAGAAATGAAGATAAATTAGAAAAATATACTGAAAAGTTAAAAAAGATAAGTGAAGAAACTGCTAAAGAATTTAAGGCTAAAGTAGAAATAAAAATTACTAGAGAATATTATGGTTATAATTTGTCTACTAATGCTCAAGCAGTTGATATAGCAACAAGGGCGGCAAAAGATATTGAATTAAAGCCACTATTACGTCCAAGTGGAGGGGGAAGCGATGTTAATGTATTTAATAGAAAGGGTCTTCCTTCAGTGGATTTGGCAATAGGTATGGAAAAAGTTCATACAGTTGATGAATATATTCTTGTAAGTAATTTAAAAAATGCAGCAGAATATGTTTTATCTATTATAAATACTGTAGCCTTAGGAAAAAATATAAATGAGTGAAGAAGATTTTTTAAAAGAAAAAACTTTATCTTCTTTTAAAATATTCCAAGGGAAAATTATTAATCTTTATAAGGATGAAGTAAAACTTCCTGATGGGAGGATTACTTCAAGGGAGATAGTTGAACATCCTGGAGCAGTGGTTATTTTAGCTCTAACTGATAAAAAAGAAGTAGTAATGATCAGACAGTTTAGGAAAGCTACAGAAGAAGTTCTATGGGAATTACCGGCAGGTACGCTGGAGCCAAAGGAAAACTTGTTTGCTTGTGCAAAGAGAGAGTTAGAAGAAGAGACCGGTTATTATCCTCGAAAAATTAAAAAAATAATAACATTTTTTTCTACGCCGGGGTTTTGTAACGAAAAATTAACTCTTTTTTTAGCAGAGGACTTAGAGAAAAGAAATAAAAATGAAGACGATGATGAATTTATTCAAGTTAAACTTATAAAACAAAGTGAGGCTTTAGAATTAGTGAAAAAAAATGCTATTAAAGATGCTAAAACAATTATTGGAATACTGTATTTAGTATCGAGTATATAGTATCGAGTATCGAGATAAGAAAGAAAAGGAAAGGAGGAAGCCAGAAGCCAATCGGCAAATTGGAAAGTTGGTAAATCAATCAATGAATAAATATTTTATGGATTTACATGTGCATATAGGTAGAAGTAGTAATGGTGCTCCCGTAAAAATAACTGCTTCCAGAGATCTTACTTTTGCTAATATTGCTAAAGAATGCAAATATAGAAAAGGTATTGATATTGTCGGAATTGTTGATTGCGCTTCACCCGGAGTAATCGATGATATTTCTCAACTAATTTACAGTGGAGAAATGAAACCTTTAAAAGATGGAGGATTAATTTATCAAGATAAAGTAATTGTGATATTAGGTTCAGAGATTGAGACAAAAGAAAAGAACGGAGGATTATCTCATCAAATAGCTTATTTTCCTTATTTCGAAGATATAAAAGAATTTAGCAAAACTTTGTCTCACCTGGTTACCAATGTAAACTTAAGCACCCAAAATTGTAAAATTAGTGCCCAGGAAGCTTTTAAAATTATAAACCAGATTGGTGGAATATTAATTCCTGCTCATGTCTTTACACCTCATAAAAGCGTTTACGGAAAATGTGTGAGAAGAATAAAAGAAATGTTTACTCCTTCTACGCTAAAGAAGATTCCCGCGATAGAATTGGGATTAAGTGCAGATACTGAAATCGCTGACCACTTAAAAGAATTATCTGAGTATACTTTTTTAACAAATTCAGATGCTCACTCTTTACCAAAGATTGGAAGAGAATATAATATAATAGAAATTGAGAACCCCAGTTTTAAAGAAGTGCTTTTAGCCTTAAAAAGGAAAGAGAAAAGGAAAATAACCGCAAATTATGGACTTGATCCGAAATTAGGCAGATATCATCGCACTTTTTGTGAAATTTGTAATTATACTACTACCAGCAATCCTCCAATTTATCGGTGTGAAAAATGTGGGAATGATAAGGTAATAAAAGGTGTATTTGACCGAATAGTAGAAATTGGGGATAATCAAATATCTATTTCTCCTTCCCATAGACCATCTTATTTTCACCAGGTTCCTCTGGAATTTGTACCTGAAATTGGCAAAAAAACTTTAAATAAACTATATAGTTATTTTGGTAATGAAATGAATATATTACACCAGGCATCTTATGAGGAAATTAGTCAGGTAGTTGGCTTTAAGATTGCTCAGGATATAATTTTAGCTAGAAAGGGACTTTTAGAATTAAACTCAGGTGGGGGAGGAAAATATGGAAAAGTAAACCGGAAAGAAACAACTTCTAAAACAGAAAACTTGCAATTAAATTTTTAGTATTAGTATATATTTTATTAATAATATATAAAGTAAATTGCTTAAAAACTAGTTAATTTATAATGATTATAATTAACTAGTATTTTTTTTAAAATATTTTTTAAAAAAAAAGAGGA
>JAYEGH010000121.1:0-3045 GCA_034659055.1 Candidatus Caldatribacteriota bacterium | reverse complement strand
TAAATTTTTACCTCTAAATCAAAGAACAACTGTTGGAAAAATAAAAATCTGGCTAATGGAAAAACTGGGCAAAAGAAAATAAATATTTTTATAGAAGGTGGTAATTAATTATGGAAACAGATTTAAATAGAATTAAAAAATTATCAGAAGAGAAAGAAGATGAAAATTGGAAATTTAGATCTTTCTTAAAAGTATGTAATCTTTCTACAAAAAAAATTGATTCAATAGTTCACAGATTGTATTATCAGGTAGCCTCAAAGATTGATTGTGAATCTTGTGCAAATTGTTGCAAAGAACTAAATGCAGTTTTAGATCAGGATGATTTAATAAAATTATCTAAATATTTAGAAATTTCTATTGAACAATTAAAAGATCAGTACCTGACAAAAGATTCGGATTTTGATTCCAAAAAATTTACATTTAAGAAAAGACCTTGCCCTTTACTAAAAAATAATTTATGTTCCATACCTATAAATTATCGTCCTAAAGGTTGTGTATCCTACCCTTACCTCCTTAAAAAGAATTTTACTTCCCGGTTAATGGGTGTAATTGGCAATTGTTCTGTTTGCCCAATTGTATTTAATGTTTACGAATTGTTAAAAAAGGAAGTTTGGCATAAACGTTTTTCTGATGAGTTCAGTAGCTTTTATTAAAATCATAAATTGTAGATTATACTAATAAAATAAAAATCTTAAATTATAAGGGGAGGAAAAGTTATGAAAAAGAAATTTGATCAAGTATATCAATTTAAAATTACCTTGAAGGATATTAAGCCACCTATTTGGCGAAGGATACAGATTCCTAAAACATATGCATTTTGGGATTTTCACGTGGCCATTCAAGACGTTATGGGATGGTATGATTGTCATCTCCATGAATTTGAAATAGTAAATCCCTTAAGTAACACAAATACTATAATTGGAATCCCAAATGAAGATGAAGATTTTGCAAATTATAAAACTCTTCCTGGTTGGAAACAAAAAATAGCAGACTACTTTTTTAAGGAAAATCAATCAGCAAATTACATATATGATTTTGGCGATAATTGGGAACATAAAATAGTCTTAGAAAAGATACTCACCAAAGAAAATAACATTACTTACCCCCTATGTGTTAAAGGAGAAAGAGCTTGCCCTCCGGAAGATTGTGGTGGAACATATGGATATGAGGATCTCTTAAAAATTATAGGAGACCCCAATGATGAACAACATGAAGAAATGTTAGAATGGGTTGGGGGAGAATTTGATCCGGAACATTTTGACCCAAAGGAAGTTATTTTTGATGATCCTACTGAACGTTTTAATATTGCCTTCGGTAAGGGATAAAATTTTTTACCAACAATTCATTTCGCTAAAAAATTAACCTTTTTATTTCTAACTATTCGATAATAAGAGAGAAGATGCGGATTTGAATTGCAGAAAAACTATTCGTTTTAAGGACAGACCCTGTATCTGCTCTCTTTGAATGGTACAGAGAACCGTCCCCTGTATTCAATTATAAAAAATGATGAAGAAAAAGGAGAAAATTATGAAAATAAATAGTAAATATTTTAAAACAATTTTAACTTTCACTTTATTATTCATATTAATTTTTTGTTCGCCTGTTTTACCCTTTGCTCAAGAACTTACCGGAGATGAGATTATAAACAAGGTAAATGAATTAATGAATCAGGATACTGTCCAGGCAAAGATAAAAATGACTATTACTACATCCTCCGGTAATGAAAGAGTTTTTATCTATGATTCATATAGTAAAAATAAAGGCGAAAAAAATCTAATGCGTTATATTGAACCCAAACGGGCAAAAGGGCAAGCCATCTTAATGCTTAATTATGCTGATGATATCTGGATGTATTTCCCCCGTACAAAACGGATACGTAAACTTGCCACTCATGCAAAAAGCCAAAAGATGGAAGGAAGTGATTTCTCTTATGAAGATACCGGGGCTAGCAATGCCTTTATTGAAGATTTCAGCAGTAGAAAACTTGATTCTGAAAAAAAAGAAGGATACGATTGTTACAAGATAGAGATGAAAAGAAAAGAAGGTAGCGATGCCGGTTATTCCCGCTTGATTATGTGGATAATTAAAGATAATTTTGTCCCCATAGCCATAGATTATTATGACACGGAAAATCCTGAGCTTCTATTAAAAACCCTCACTCAATATGATATTAAAAACATAGGTGGTATTATTACTGCAACAAAAATGGTAATGGATAATAAATTGGAAGATTCACAAACAAGTATGGAAATGCTTGAAGTAAAATACAATATAGAATTAGATGACAGTTTATTCACTGAAAGATATTTAAAAAGGAGAAGATAAATTATGAGAGATAAAATCTTAAAAGCCTTAGCTAAACTGCATGCTCAACATCCATGGAAGATGGTAATCATGGTACTTATTATCACTATAATAATGGGCGGTTTTGCCTCACAATTAAAACAGAGCATGCGATGGACCGATCTGCTTCCTACGAAAAGTGAAAAGACAGTCCAATATAATAAAGTAATAAACGAATTTGTAACAGCCACCAATATAATAGTAGTAGTTGAAGGTGAAGAAGAAAAAATAAAAGCCTTTACTGAGGTAGTTATTCCTCAAATCAAGCTGGCAACTGACCCCAAAGACGGAGAACTTTATGCAAAACGAGTTGATTATAAACAGGATGTAGATTTTATCCGCGAACATGCTTTAATGCTGGTCGAGGCTGAAGATTTGAAAAATATGAAAGAATTATACCAAAATCCCAACTTAGTCCCACTGCTGACTAATATAAATAATAGCTTCGAAAAGGAATATGTGGGCAAACAAGAGTCTATTTCCACCCGCGAGAAAGAAGACAATACCATAACTATGTTAAGCAGCATCTCTAATATGATTTCTGTAATGAAAGATTATTCTTCCGGAAAAATCCACTCTCCGGAAGAAGCTCAAAAAGCTATAGATAAATTATTACTTGGAGAACCCTATCTATTATCTTATGATAAACAAGCCCTAATTATAAATGTCATACCTAATTTCAGCATGACAGATATAAGTAAA
>JAYEGH010000120.1:0-3055 GCA_034659055.1 Candidatus Caldatribacteriota bacterium | reverse complement strand
TTTAATTTTCAGTTTTTCGATCATATCTTTAGTCATTGTTTCCAGATTATAATCCGGAGACCATCCCCAATCTTCCCGGGCTGCACTATCATCTAAATAATTAGGCCAGGAATCTGCAATTGCCTGTCGCATTGGGTCAATGTCATATTTCATTTCAAAGTTCGGGATATGTTTTTTAATTTCTTGAGAAAGTTCCTGAGGGCTAAAATTTGCAGCGGTTATATTGTAGGCATTTCTATATTTTAATCGGGAAGGGTCAGCTTCCATAATATTAACTGCAGCTTTTAAACTATCAGGCATATACATCATATCAAGATAAGTTTCTTTCTCTAAAAAGCAGGTATACTTTTTATTTTTTAGTGCTTCATAAAAAATGTCTACTGCATAATCAGTTGTGCCTCCACCAGGAAGAGTAACATGGGAAATTATTCCTGGAAACCTTACTCCTCTTGTATCTACGCCATATTTTTGATGGTAATAATCAGATAGCAATTCACCTGTAACTTTAGTTACTCCATAAATACTGTTGGGTCTTTGAATTGTCTCTTGAGGGGTATTGTCTTTTGGGGTAGAAGGACCAAAAGCGGCAATCGAACTGGGAGTGAAGACAGCACATCTATATTCTCTGGCTATTTCCAGCACATTGTAAAGGCCATTAATGTTTACTTTCCAGGCTAATTGAGGATTATTTTCTCCCTTTGCAGAAAGAATGGCGGCAAGATGAAATATAGTATCTATCTTATATTTTTTAATTACAGGGTAAATCTTCTGGGCATCCAAACAATCGATTTGCTCAAATATTCCGTCCTGATTATTTACCCCTTCAGCTGTTGGTTTTATGTCTGAGGCGATAATATTTTTATTACCGTATTTTTTTCTTAAAAAAGTAACAAGTTCTGAACCAATTTGGCCAAGTGCCCCGGTTACTAAGATTTTTTTCATATTTTCTCCTTATTTACAATTTAATTATGTTCAAAAAATATATTTTTATTCACTATATAAACTCATTTTTATCTGATTTATAAAATGAATGGCATGGTCTTTCATAATCTGTTCACTTCTGTTTTCTTCTTTGTTTTCCAATGCTTTTATAATTTCTTCAAAGTCTTCCGGGATTTTTTGCGAATAAGCTTCGTTTTCTTTGGCAAAGAACCAAAGACGGCCAATTTGATTACGTAATCTTTTCAGGGTTTCTACTAAAGATTGATTTTTAGTTGAGGAATTTAGTAAATCGTGAAATTCTGCATCCAATTTAATTAATTTATTTCGATTCTTTTCCTTTTTTATTTTTTGGAGAAGTTCTTTCATTTTTCTTAATTCTTCTGAGGTTACCCTCTGAGCGGCTAATCTTCCCACAAGACCTACCAAAAAAAGTCTGATTTCAAAAGCATCTTTAAGTTCTTGAAAACTTATATCATTAACATAGATACCGTTGTTAGGTATTATATGAATTAATTTTTCAGCCTCAAGAAGAATGAGTACCTCTCGAATAGGCATAGGGCTAACTCCGAATTCTTTTGCTAATTCCTTTATGCTTAATATTTGTTTTGGTTTGTAATCCAGAAAAACTATCCGTTTTTTAAGTTCTTTGTAAATTTCTTTATTTGCCATAAATTTCACCTATATATTATGAATATATTTAAAATATATCAATAAAATATTAGATTGTCAATATCTATTCAGTATCGAGTAAAAACAAAAACAAGAAAAAGATTAGTATTGAGTATATAGAATTGGTTAGCTGATTAGGAAAATAGAATGAAGAATCCAGAAGCCAGGAGTAAGAATAAAATGCAGTAACAAGTAATATGTAAGTAATAATAAGACTAAATTTCTTATAAGTTATAAAAACAGATACTTATTACTTGTTAGTTAAGTAGTAAAAAAACAGAGAATAAGAAAAAAAGAAAAAAATCTCTTAATTGGTAAATTGGAGAATAGGGCAATTGGACAATTGGTAAATTGGTCAATTGGCTAATGGGTAAATTAAATAGTTGAAATTGCGGGAAAACCTGTCTCTAGTAAGGGCAGATCTTGTGTCTGCCCGCAAGAAAACTCTATAAAAAATATAAATTATTAGATTTATTTTTATTTTTTTGCTATTATTAAAAAGAGGTAGGATAATAAAAAATATAATAGGTCTATCAAAATGATTCATACTTTTTATTAGTGTATTAGTGTAATGATGATAGTTTTTCATTTTTAGTCTTATATTTTTAGTTTAGGAGGAGGTCAATATGTTTTTCAAAAGAAAAAAACAGAATGACAAAGAAAAAGTAATTATTTCTTTTTCTCGAAAATTAGGCATAGTTGCAATTAGGAGCCTAGAAGGATATATTAAGAAAAATAAAATAATAAAGTGTTATATTATTACTGAATCATCCCCCCATCAGAATGTGGCAAATTATGCAGGAAATATTAAATTATTAGAAATAATTATCTCTAATGACTTTAAACGGGAAATTGAAAAAATAAGAAATTTACATAAAAATAATCCGGTCAAAATAATTGATTTAGCAGATTTCGGAGAAACGGATGCAATGCGAGATCCATGTTAACAAGAAATGGAAAAGAATTAAATACTTTAATTGTTACCTAAAAATACAAAAAACACAGGAAATATTAATTGGCTAATTGTTGAATCGGAGAATCTGTCAATTGGTAAATTGTTTTTTGATTTTGCTTTTTTGTCTTAATCGGTGAATTGGCAAATTGGTATCTGTAATATTGTGATGATTCCCTAGTAAATATCAAAAAAAGAGATAGGAGAAGTAAAATATGAAAGAAATTGCTCAATTAGATGTTACGGACAATAAAAGATTAATTTTATCTGTCGGTGAGTTTCGTGGGGTAGAGAGGGTTGATCTAAGACAATATGTAAAAGTAAAGGAGGAATTTATTCCTACTCCCAAAGGAGTAAATTTTAGTGCCGAATGGATTGATGATTTTGTAAAGATGGTGGATAAATTAAAAGAAGTAGATTAGGAAAGTGAAAACAAAAGAACAAAGAATTAAATTAAATATATTTTAAATAATTCAAAAAAAAAGAAGGATT
>JAYEGH010000119.1:0-3059 GCA_034659055.1 Candidatus Caldatribacteriota bacterium | reverse complement strand
CATAGCTAAAACAAAAAACAAGTTTAATATTTCTATTGCTGAGGTGAGTGAACAGGATAGACATCAAACAATTATTCTTGGAATTGCTTGCGTGGCGGAAACAGTTTGCCAATCTGACAGCACAATTAATAAGATGATCGACTTTATTGAGAGTAATGCTGAGACAGAAATATTGGATATCCAGCGTGAAATGAGATAAACTATGTAAAGAAAAAAAAGAGTCTTTATCCTTGACAAATAGTTTAATAAGAACTGTCAAGAATAAAGATTTGATCCCTGTAAAATACCGACGGCAACGGTAACTATGGAGAAATGTTGAATAATATAATAAAAAACAATGCAGTTTACATTAAACTATTTTTAGTAGCCCTGTTTTTTGGCAGTACTTTTATTGCCGGAAGAATAATGTCGGCAAATCTGCCTCCTTTCACTTCTGCTTTTTTACGTTTTTTGCTTGCATCTTTCTTTTTAGTGTTCATTGTCATAAAAATATACGGAGGACTACCAAGATTAAATTTTTCACAAATTATATTAGTTATTTGTCTTGGCATAACCGGTGTTGCCGGTTATAACTTCTTCTTTTTTTCTGGTTTAAAATTCATCGCCGCCAGCCGGGCATCAATGATTATATCCTTAAATCCTTCAATAATTACTATTCTTTCCATTTTAATCTTTAAGGATAAATTGACCAAATTAAAATTTACCGGCATTATTTTATCTTTGACTGGAGCTTTAATTGTTATTTCTCACGGAAATTTGCAGGAAATTTTGCAGGGAAAAATCGGGTTGGGAGAATTATTTATATTGGGATGTGTCATCTGCTGGTGTAGTTTTTCTGTGCTTGGTAAAATTGCAATGAAACATTTAAAACCAATAATAGCTATTACTTACGCCTGTCTTGCCGGAACTCTAATTTTACTAATTCCTGCTATCCTTGAAGGAGAACTACCTTATTTTTTACTCTATAATTTAGAGGTATGGCCAAGTGTTTTTGTATTAGGTTTTTTCGGTACTGCTTTAGCTTTTACCTGGTTCTATGAGGGAATCGATAAAATCGGTCCTGCTCAAGCGGGAATATTTATTAATTTTGTTCCTGTCTTCGCGACCACACTTGCAGTTTTAATTCTTCACGAAAAATTATATCCGTCTCTCTTGATCGGTGCCGTCTTTGTATTTAGCGGTGTTTTTCTAAATAACTATAGGCCAAAACAGGATAAAATCGCCTGACCTGTTTTCTTTATTTTATTATTTAATTTCAATTGGACCATACTAACTGAAAAAACTATCATTAAAATCCCCACCAATTTCCAACCCCAGATATTTTCTCCATATACCAGGTAAGACAGAATTACTGCAACGACTAATTCAAGAGTACTGACAATACCTGCCCGGGATACTTCGATTCCGTAGGAAATACCAGTGACATAAAGTCCATAGGCAACGGCAGTGGTAATAATACCGAAAAAGACAATCAGTGCCCATATTAATAAAGGCAGATTTTGTTGAAAAATAGCCAGAGGTCGGGAAAAGGGAAGGTAAAAAAGAATACCAAAACCGAGTGCATAAATGATGATGGTTAACTGATGATATTTATGAATGATTGCTTTACTGATGATGGTTACCAAAGAAAAGTTAAATCCTGCTCCCAAACCCAGTAATACTCCGATTAAATTTAATTTAAGTATTGCTATTGAACCCCCGGTTGCTGCTAAAAAACAACCGCCGATACAGATAAAAAGAGAAAGAGTTTTAAGGGGAGTAAATAATTCTTTATAAAAAATTCTTGCCATAACCGCAATAAATATTGGTGCACTATACAACAGGGTGACAGCTGTAGAAATCGTTGTCTTATGAATACAGCTAAAATAACATAAATTAAAGAATAATTGGCTGAAAAGTCCCATAAGTGCCAGATAGAGCAGTCCTTTTTTATCAATGATTAAACGTTTTTTATTGGTAAAATAAATAAAAACCAGCAAAATAAAAAAGGCAAAAAACATTCTCCAAAAAACAATAGATTGAAGAGATATATTATAATCAAAGAGGATTTTTACCTGAATGCCCACTGTTCCCCAGATAGAAGCGGCTGTTGCAACCATCAAATAACCTTTTGTATGTTTTTTCAATTTTATAATTCCTTCTATTTTATCACATTTAATCATTATTCTATCACAGTATCTATGTGAAAAAAAGACAGATCACTTTTTATAATTTAAAAGTAACCTGTCTTTTTTTGCTTTAACGGGGCGAATCCAACTCTACCTTCATTCCGGAGAGTTCTTTCTGCACCTCTGTAAAACGCAAAGAATAATATTCCCGGTTCTGCTGATTTAAGTTAGTGATAGTATTGTGTATCTCTTTAGTATTTTCCAGGATTTGTCTATAACCCTCTTTCTGTGCTACTACAATCTCTTGCATAAACTTATCTATGCGAAAGATCAAGAGTATCGATAAGGCAATAGGGAACCCCTGATTGGCGATTAAATCTAATAATGTTTTTGTTTCCATATATTTTCCTCCTTTCGAAAATAGTTTTAGTCTTATGTAGGGGGTAGACCTTATGTAGAGAATATGGGGGACATTCTTCTTTGATATACCTGCGGTTATGCTTTGAGAAAAGTAAAGTGTGTCCCCCGAATTCGTTTTTTCTTTTACACTTATTCCTTCATCCTTTCTTATCCCGGACTATATACTACATACTACATACCCGATACTATTTTTCTTCGCATTTCCTATCTTGTATTTTCTTCAACTGGTTAACTGGCCAACCGGGCAACTGGTTAACTAATACCAACCGGCTAACGGACAACTAGTACAACCGAAATTTTACTCTTGACTATATACTCAATACCCGATACTTAATACTGTTCTCTCATTCTCGCCAGCGGGAGCGTTTCGTAGGCCGTACATCCAGATGCAGAAAATTCTTCTGCTCATAAAACCCGATACCATTAAAATCTATATTCTCACAAACTTCTAATAATTCTATTAAATTGATATCCTTTACACTGATATCTGCTGCCAGCCCGATACAGTGGTAGCTATTTACTATTCCTCCT
>JAYEGH010000118.1:6381-14616 GCA_034659055.1 Candidatus Caldatribacteriota bacterium | reverse complement strand
CACTTTGATTATGCCTTTTCCAAAGCTTCCTGGGCAGCATATAATCGATTCCCTTTCGCCTTTTCCTGGGAAAGTGATACCTCTTTTGAAGAAGATTGGTATGGTTACAAATTAAGAGAAAAAAAATACCAGATTAGAGACCTGGCAGAATTTACCGCTAAGGTAAAAAAAGTAGCCAGATTTTACGGCGCCTCTCTGGTAGGCATAACTAAAATTAATGAAAAATGGATTTATAAAAATGCAGGTAAGAGAACAAATGGACAATTTTTAGGTTCTTATCCCATAAATTTACCCCAGGGTATTAACCGGGCAATAGTTATAGCTATAGAGATGGATCCTATTGGCTTATCTACTACTCCTGCTTTACCTGCAAGTGCTGCAACCGGTCTGGGTTATTCCAAAATGGCTTTTATTATCTCCTGTTTGGGAGAATTTGTAAGAAATTTAGGTTATCAAGCCATTCAATGCGGGAATGATACAGCCTTAAGCATTCCTCTGGCTATTGATGCCGGTCTGGGTGCATTGGGGCGAAATGGTTTGCTGGTTACTCCGGAATATGGTTCGGGAGTTAGAATTTGCAAGATTTTTACTGATTTACCTTTAACTTTAGATAAACCAAATTTTAATTTTATTTCTAAACTTTCCAATTTTTGTAAAAGATGCTATCAATGTGCTGAGGCCTGCAAGACTAAAGCAATTTCTTTTCAACCGGAACCGGATTTAAAAGGTGAAACCATTTCCAATAATCCGGGTGTAAAAAAGTATTACATCAACCCGGAAAAATGTTTTGAGTTTTGGGCTGAAAATAGCAGTGATTGTTCCAAATGTATTACTGTTTGTCCTTTTTATAATTCTAAAGATTTTATTGCCAGCAACGAATTTTGGAAAGAAAAATAAAGGGTAAATTTTATATAAAGAAACAGTAAAGAATAAATACAAGAAAAGCCATTCATTAAGAAAACCGGAAAGGAAGGATTAGCAATTTGAAGTTAAGATATAAGATAATTACTTTTTTATTATCCTTTTTGATATGCGTTTCACTTTTAATTGGTGTAGTCGGGGCTGATACTGGCACAGGTATCCGGGAAGAGATAAATCGGTTCCCGGGATTTTCGGGAGTCCTGATAAAAGACTTAAACACTCAGGAAGTGCTATTTTCTCATAATGAAGATAAACTTTTCACCCCGGCATCTCTTACTAAAATATTTACCCTGCTGGCTGCTCTAGAAACGCTCGGTGAAGAGTATGTTTATTCCACTTCCTTCTATTTTTCCAGCACTATTCCAGGAGAGATAAACGGAGACTTGTATATAGTAGGCAGCGGAGACCCCACTCAAACCCCGGAAGTTATTAAAAAGATAGCAAATGCTCTGGTGCAAAAGTATAACATCAGGCATATCTCGGGAGATATTATATTGGACAATTCACAATTCTCACCCGAAGAGTTTTTGGGTAGGGGATGGATGTGGGATGATAAAAACCCCCTGATCGGAGCATTAACTGTAACGGGGTCTAAAGTCAAGGAAAAACAAATTTCTTATCTTAATACTATGCCTCTTCTTTGGGGAAATATTTTTTCTCAGGAGCTATCCAAGAAAGGAGTAAAAGTAGGTGGGAGTATCCGGATTGGAAAAACCCCAGGGGATCTAAAGGTAAAGTATATTTATTATTCTGATTCTCTGGATAAAATACTGGCTTATATGATGAAAAAGAGTGATAATCAGAGTGCTGAAAATATTTTTCGTACCCTGGCTTCGGAGGATAATCCTGAAGGGGGCTCCGTCACTATTGCCTCTTTGGAAGAGGTTATTGATACAACTCTGGATTTAAAATGGGGAAAGGATTATATCCTTGTGGATGGCTGCGGGCTTTCCGAATATAATCTTATAACTCCAGCCCATTTGGTTGAAGCAATTTCCTATCTTTATCAAAAGTATGATTTTAAAATACTGGATTATTTTGCTACTACCAATGAGAGAGGTACATTAAAAGGACGCCTGCCTTTTCAGATATGGGGTAAAACCGGAACTTTATCCTCTGCTTCCGGGCTGGCCGGCATTTTACAGACTAAAAAGAAGAGATGGGTGATTTTTTGTCTTATAGAAAATAATTTTATAGCAGAAGAGAATGACCCTAAAATTTTTGAAAATAGAATAATAGAATACATTTACGAAAACTTGTAGCAGCACGGTGTTCTGTGCTGAGCGTGCTTGATTTAAGATAGAGCAATGAATATATTAAATAATCTACAAAAACTACACATAAAAAAGAGGATTTTTAAAACTATGTAGAATAATAAATAGATAAGGGAAATATATTTAAAATCATTTATATTATAAAAATCATGTTTTTAAATATCTATTAAAAATTAATAAATATCGATTTTTACGGAGGTGTGAAATTAAAAATGAGAGATGAGGAAAGGACAAAAGTCCAGCTCATTAAAGAATTACAAAAAATGCGCGAAAAGGTTGCCGGTTTAGAAGAAGTAAAACTTGAGTATAACCAGGTGGATAGAAAATTTAAGCAAACTTATAAAAAGTTACAAAAAATCATAGAAGGTACTGCCAATATTATTACCAAAGTAGTTGAATTAAGAGATTCTTACTCCACAGGACACCAACAAAAAGTCTCTAAACTTGCAACCGCCATAGCCCGGGAGATGAAACTTTCTCAGGATAAGATTGAGGGAATCAGGATTGCTTCTTTGGTTCATAATATTGGAAAGGTTAATTTACCCACTGAAATTATAAGTAAGCCCAATAAATTAGTTGAAGTAGAATTTAATTTAATTAAAAATTATCCCAAAGTAGGTTATGATATCTTAAAAAAAGTAGATTTTCCCTGGCCTATTGCCGAAATTGTTTTTCAGCATCAGGAAAAAACAGATGGTTCAGGTTATCCGAGAGGGTTAAAAGGTAATGAAATTTGCATAGAAGCAAAAATATTAGGGATAGCAAATGTAGTGGAAGCAATGTCTTCTAATAAATCTTACCGACCTGCTCTTAGTATCGATGAAGCTTTAACAGAAATTTCTAAAAACAAAGATATTCTTTTCGACCCGGAAGTGGTAGATACCTGTCTTATGCTCTTCAAAGAAAAAGAATTTAAATTTGCATCGTAGAAACACGATATTGCTCTATTGCAAATGGTATATCATACTGGATTCCATGGACACGGCTTACTGTGTATCTACAAGAAAAAAAGTTATACTAAATCTTCTTATAAATACTTATAACGGCGTGGTGTGCCCTACCGAAGGAAATATATGGAATAAAAAAGACACGATTTATCGTGTCTCTACAGGATAAAAATTAAAATGAAAATAAGAGTGTATAAAATGAAAAATCCAATGATATATTTATTAATAATGATTTTAGCTGTTAGCTTATTCGGAGTAGATATTGCTTTGGCTGATAACGATGAATTGACCGAATTAGAAATTCAGCAACTTAAAATACTAAAACTCTCCAAATTAACTGAAGAACATCCTTCAAATATTGAATTAAAAGAAGACATAAAAAACTATAAGTCAGGATTGGAATTATACCAACAGAGTAATTATCAACAGGCTATTTCAGAATTACAAAAGGTAAAATATTCCACCTTAAATTTACCTCTTTACATTAAATCCCAGTATATATTGGGGAACTGTTATAGGAAAATTGAAGATTGGGATAGTGCAATAGAAATATACAAAGATTTAGTAAGAGATGACCCTATTTTGACTGATTATTCCCTCTTTTTCCTGGCTGAAACCTATAAACTTAAAGGCGAAAATCGCGAATCTATAGACATTTATAAACAAATAATAGAGAATTTCCCTCAAAGTTTAATCATTTCAGAGACCAATTACCAAATTGCTCAAAATTATTTGGAATTAAGAAATGTCAACTCAGCAGTGAGGTATTATCAGGAGATATTAAAGAACACTAAAGACAATCAACTGAAAGCAGAAATTTTGCTTCAGCTCTCTGAAATATTCTGGCAAGAGGGAAAACATATAGACTCACTTAATTGTTTATATGAAATATTAGACAAAGATTATCGGCTTAAAAGAAACTCAGAACCGGAAGAACTTTTAATCAGGCGTTTTTATAAGATAAAAGAAGATTTAAAAGATATAAAAATACCTTATTTGGTAATGGTGAAATGTGCAGATATTTTATTTAAATATCGGCAGTATACCCAGGCGAATAATTTATATGAAGAGGTTATAGGTAAATTCCCTAAAGCTTCCGATATAGAGAAGGTATATTACAAAAGAGCAAGGACCTTGTATTATAAAAAAGATTATAATGAAGCAATTAACAAATGCAAAGAGATCATTTTGGAATTTTCTCCCGGAGAAATTACCCGCAGAGCAGATTATCTTTGGAGCAATACTTTACTTACTTTAGGGGAAATTCCTTTGGCTATTAGTAAATATAAGAAAATTATAGAAGACTATTCCTGGTCTTATTATGCCCGGCAGTCTTATTTACGTTTAGCTGAATGTTATTTTCGGCAAAAAGAGACCGAAAAAGCAATTTCAATATGGAGTGATCTAATTGTTGACTATCCTGACAGTTATGAAGCGATGACCTCTCTATGGAAAATGGCTCGGTATTATAGCAATAATGAAAATCATAATTCTGCCTTAAAAGCTTATACCGAAATAGTTGAAAGATTTTCCAAGAGCAGTATGGGAGATGATGCCCTTTATTGGAGAGGAAAAACCTTGCAAAAATTAGGATTAGATGAAAAAACCAATATTGCCTATAAAAAACTTCTTCGGGAATACCCTTTAAGTTATTATGCTGAAAGAATATTGGAAGAAAATGAAAACTTTAATCAAATATGGCCTATCTCTTTTTCTGAAGAGAAATCGTTTATAAATTTAAAGGAATTCTTGAAAAAATATGATAAAATAAACGAAAGAGGCCAACTTTTATTACTTAAAGCAGAACTTTTTGAAGAAATTAGTTTTTTTGAAGAATCTATAAATGAACTATGGGGAGCATTAAACTATAATTCGGGAAATATTTCTTTATTATTTAAATTGAGTGATGTTTACGAAAAAAATAAAGATTATTATGATTCCTTAAAGTATTCAGAAATAATTTTTAGTTATTTAAAAAATAATCACCAATTAGAGGAATTGCCCCTTGAATTATGGGAAAGTCTCTATCCCTTTTATTATGAAAATGCAATTAGAGAACGTGCTTTAGAATACAAAATAGATCCCTCACTTGTTCTGGCTACCATCAGAGAGGAAAGCAGATTTAATCCATGGGATGAATCTATTGCCGGAGCCAGAGGATTGATGCAGATAATATTTGCTACCGGAGAGTGGATTGCTCAAAAACTAAATCTGGAAGAATTTAATGATGATATGCTTTTCTCTCCGGATATTAATTTGGATTTAGGAAGTTGGTATATTCATTACTTGAAAGAGAGATTTTCCAATGATCCTATTTTAATAATTTCGGGTTATAATGCTGGTCCGGGCATCACTAGTAAATGGTTGAAAAAGTATGATAGATCTGATCTGGATAATTTTGTGGAGAATATTCCTTATAATGAGACTAGAAGACATGTTAAAAAGGTGATGAAAACTTATATGATGTATAAGCGGTTAACGGAAATATTGAGTAAGTAAAAAATATAACAAATTGTTTTAAAAAATTAATAAAAAAGGAGGTAGGGATTCGGATTACCGAATCAGTGAGCGAATGACTACCAAGCTAAAAGCACAACTTTTTTGTCTTCATTGTAATAAAGAGACCGAACATATAATTACTTATAAGGATAGATATCTGCAAGATATTAAATGTAATATTTGTGGAAATGAAATTAGGATTAATCGGGAAAAATTATTCGAAAATTATACTGCTGATTTTATAGATAGAGTTTTGACAAAACCTCATCGAGTGACTGAAGAGATAAAGAGAGACTTATCTCATTTCTTAAAATCTATTCCTATTAGAATTTTAACCAAGCCTTATCGGGTTGTTCATGAATTAAGTGATATTTTACACAATAATAAGAAAAAAGATGATAAGTGAGTAATTGATTTACCAATTTACCAATTCACCGCTGTACCATTCACTAATTATCCAATTAAGGGTTATTAATGAATAAAAATACTAAATGTATGTTAGTATTAGCAAAAGCGGTAAGCGAAAAAAATTTAAAATCATAATCAAAATTTAAAGCACTTTTTTAATTTTTCCCAATAACAAATAAAATACAGGCAAAAGGATATAAAAAAAAGACATAAGAATTGACAAAGTCCTTAAAAAACAATAAAATAATATATGAAATAAATTAAAATGAAAGAAAAAATATTTATTTGGTTGTTTTTTTGCTCGAAGGAGAATATAGGATGCACTTATTTCAAAAATTTAAACAAAATAAAAGTAAAGTTCCTATGATGATATTATTGCTTTTATCTCTTGTTTTTTTTACTTCTCTTTTATCTCAAGCTGCGGGGAATAGTTTTATTTCCCATACTGTAGTCAAGGGTGAAAGCTTATGGAGCATTTCTCAGCAATGTCAGATTCCGATAAAAACAATTTTAGCTATTAATAATATTGAGGAAAATGATTTATTATCCATAGGACAGGTTATTAAAATTTCTCAAAATAGTCTGCAAGGCAGTGATTATTCTGTTCATGTTGTAAAAAAGGGAGAGACTTTATGGTCAATTTCCCGGAAATACAATCTTACGGTTAATTCGATAATTGCCATTAACAACTTTACTAATTCAGAGTTAATTTCCATTGGACAGCAGATAAGGATTCCTTCTTTCAAAGATAATAGTACTCTTGGAAAAAATATGAATGTACAGACATCTGCTGACAATAATCAAGATAATAGTAAAGATGAAGAAATAGAACCGGTTACTTATATTGTAAAACCGGGTGATAATTTGTGGAATATTGCCCAAAAATTCGGGGTATCAATAGCAACTATTACCGCGATGAATAATCTTACAAGCAAAGACCTTCTTTCTATAAATCAGAAATTAGAAATTCCCGGTGTGGGAGGAGGCCTTCCCGAAACCAATCAAAAACAGGAACCTACTATTGTAACTTATACTGTAGTAAAGGGTGATACCTTATGGAGTATATCTAAAAGATATGATGTAAAAATGACTTCTATTATTTCCAATAATAACCTAAAAAAAATATCTCAATTATCTATTGGAAAAAAATTAAAGATACCTATAACTAATATGGATATTGCGAAAGCAGAGGGGAATAATCAAGACGAAAAAGCACAGGAAATAATTTATTATGTAAAAAAAGGTGAAAGCCTTTGGTCTATTTCCCGGAAATATAATGTAAAATTGGATACTATTATTGCAACTAATAATATTACCGATGCTTCTAAAATCTCTTCAGGTCAACGGCTGATAATTTCTAAAGTTCCCGGAGCCCGTAGCAGTATATGTAACTTTATCTGGCCTGTAAGGGGCAGAGTTACTTCTCCTTTTGGGCAGAGGGTTTTAAACGGAAGGAAAGAATTTCATACAGGTATTGATATAGGCAGTCCAATAGGAACTAAAATAGTAGCCGCAGAAAGCGGGAAAGTAAGTTATGCCGGTTACATGCGAGGGTATGGTAATGTTATTATCATAAGTCATAGTGGAGGTTATTCTACTGTATATGGTCATAATTCTGTAAACCTGGTTAAAAAAGGTCAATTTGTAAAAAAGGGAAGCATGATTGGCAAAATAGGACTAACTGGTTATACTACCGGCCCTCATCTTCACTTTGAGGTTAGGCTAAGCGGTAAACCCCGTAATCCTTTACCATATTTAAAATAAATAATGTCTTTTAACAGACAAAAAAAGAGAGGAGGTAAATTACATAGAGCAAATCAAGCAGTGTAACTTAATAAAATAAAAAAAGGAGTGGAAAAAATGAAAAGAAAAGTATTTTTAAGTTTATTATTAACTATCGCTTTAATGTTTGGAATAATAATCAGTGCTTCTGCCAGTGGAACTATGGTATTCGGTAGTAGTGGAGATGCTTCCAGATTAGACCCTGGTGATGTAACTGATGGAGAATCTATCCAGAGAATGGATAATATTTTTGAAGGACTGGTGGAATATATACCGGGTACTACTGAAATACAACCATGTTTAGCTACTTCCTGGGAAGCATCAGAAGATGGAACAGAGATTACTTTTCATCTAAGAAAAGGAGTTAAGTTTCATGATGGAAGTGATTTTAATGCTGATGCAGT
>JAYEGH010000118.1:0-6281 GCA_034659055.1 Candidatus Caldatribacteriota bacterium | reverse complement strand
TTAAAAAGACCAAATGCATCCATTATGACCAGTTTAGCCATGTTTACAGTTGCTATTGTAAGTCCTGCCAATGCCGAAAAATATAAAGAGGATGCCTTTAAACATCCATCTGGGACCGGTCCTTTTAAATTTGTAGAATGGGTAAAAGATGACCATATTACCTTGGAAGCCAATGAAGACTATTGGAGAGAAAGAGCTAGTTTGGATAAACTCATATTCAAGGTTATTCCTGATCCTTCTGCCAGACTCATGGCTTTAGAAGTAGGTGAAGTGCAGGGAATAGAATATCCAAATCCTGCTGATTTTGATAGAATAGAAGCTAATAAAGATTTAAAACTTATGACACAACCGGGAATGAACATAGGCTATATGGCGATGAATACCGGATATGGATATGTTGATGCAAATGAAAATGGTATGCGTGACATTGGTTCAGAACCTTTAGAAAAAACTCCGGGATATTTTGAGCCCCTTACTAAAAAGAAAGTAAGACAGGCAATAAATATGGCTATTGACAAACAAGCTATCGTAGATAATGTTTATATGGGAACAGCACTCAAAGCTAAGAACGGAATGCCTCCATTTATGCTCGGTTATAATGATGCAGTAGTAGATTATCCTTATGATCCTGAAAAAGCCAAAAAATACTTGGCTGAGGCTGGTTATCCCGATGGTTTTGAAGTTACCTTATATGTAATGCCTGTTTCCAGACCATATATGTTTGATCCTCCAAAGATTGGAGAGGCAATTCAGAGTTATTTGGCTGCTGTAGGAATAAAAGTAAAATTCTATCAAATTGATTGGGGAACTTATCTACAGGAAACTGAAGCCGGAAAACATCAGATGTGTTTATTGGGATGGACCGGTGACAATGGAGACCCGGACAATTTCATGAATGTATTATATGGTGCTAATGCTTGTTCTATAGGTGCAGCCGGAAACTATGCTTTCTATATTAATAATACTAACCAGGAATTACTTTCGGCAGCTTTAGCTACTTATGATAAAGAAAAGAGAGCAGCATATTACAAGAAATCACAAGAAATGATTCACGAAGATGCCGGATGGGTATATCTTGCCCATTCAAAGCAGACCATAGTATTTAGATCTAATGTAAAGGGTTATAAACTTAACCCCACTTCCAGAAAATTTTTCTATCCGGTATCAGTAGAATAGGGAAATTGTTCTTGATGTAAATTTCTAATTAATGAGGGAAGGAGTTAAAAATATTCCTTCCCTCATTTAATAAAAAATGCATTTTAAAAAAGTGTATTTTTTTTATTTTTTACTTGCATAATAACAATTAAAAAGTATAATAGATAAAGTGCAATTATTGCAATTACTAAGAAAAGATAAGGATTAATAAATGAAGTGGTATGTAACTAAAAGAATATTAATGCTGATTCCGGTATTATTAGGGGTTTCCATCCTCGCTTTTTTTTTGATTCACCTTGCCCCCGGTGATCCGGCAATAACTATGGCCGGGGAACATGCTTCACCTCAAACCATAAATGCTATAAGAGAAAAATATGGACTTGATAAACCTCTTTATGTTCAATATGGAATTTGGCTTAAGCAGGCTTTGCGGGGAGATATGGGTCGTTCTATTGTCTCTAATGATTATGTAACGAAAGAGATAATGGCTAGATTTCCCAATACTTTTGAACTTACCATTTTTGCTATGATTTTAGCAATAATTATTGGCTCTATAGCCGGAATTATCTCTGCATCCAGACAATATTCTGCCCTTGATTACACTACAATGGGGTTTGCTCTTTTTGGAGTATCAATGCCGGTTTTCTGGCTGGGAATTATGTTGATGATGATTTTTGGGGTGTACTTAAGATGGCTTCCCATTGGAGGGCGGATAAGCATTGCTATTTCCTTTCATAGAATTACCGGCTTTTATATTTTAGATAGTCTAATCACCGGTAATTTTAAGGCTTTCATAGATATAGTTCGTCATTTAATCCTTCCTGCTTTTGCTTTAGGGACTATACCTATGGCTACTATTGCCCGGGTAACTAGATCGAGCATGTTGGAAATTTTAAGACAGGATTTTATTAGGACAGAGAGAGCAAAAGGTTTATCTGAAAGAGTAGTCATTTATAAACATGCGGCAAGAAATGCTCTAATTCCCGTAATAACAGTAATTGGATTAAATTTTGGAGTACTATTAGCAGGAGCAATTTTAACCGAAACTGTATTTTCCTGGCCGGGGATAGGCAGATATGTAGTTAAAGCAGTGGGGATGAGAGATTATCCCGCGGTACAGGGATGTATAATGTTTTTTGCTTTCACCTTTGTGATTGTAAATTTAGTAACAGATGTTCTTTACGTATATATCGACCCTCGAATTAAAATATAGATAGGACAAGATGAAAATTAAAAGAGAAACCAAATCACACGAATTAGTAAGAAGATTAAAATACAATAAATCAGCACTTTTTGGGTTAGCGATTGTATCTATAATTGTATTATGTGCCTTGTTTGCCAACTATATTGCACCCAATAATCCCAATCCTGCCCCGCCTGAATTAGCCAACACATTGAAGCCTGGATTTTGGAGTGAAAAAGGATTAGAAGGAGCACCATTGGGAACTGATGGTTTGGGAAGATGTATTTTAAGTAGAATAATATACGGAGCTCGCATTAGTTTAAGTGCTGGTTTTGTAGCAGTTGGAATTGCAATGTTATTGGGAATAACTTTTGGAGTAATGGCGGGCTATTACGGAGGATGGGTAGATTCCTTAATTATGAGGATAGTAGATATTATGTTTGCTTTTCCGGCCCTGCTTCTCGCTATTGTAATTGTAGCAGTTATAGGAACAGGATTGGAAAAAGCCATGGTAGCAATAGGAATAGTATATACTCCTCAAATGGCTAGAATTATCCGAAGCTCAGTACTATCTATTAAGCAGATGGAATTTATAGAAGTGCAAACGGCAATTGGTTCCAGTGATTTCAGAATTATTTTCCGCCATATTATTCCTAATAGTATTGCACCGGTAATAGTGTACGGAACCTTAATGTTGGCAACGGCAATTTTGGACTGTGCTGCCCTTGGTTTCTTAGGTTTAGGGGCTCAACCTCCTACCCCGGAATGGGGAGCTATGCTTTCTAAAAGCTATTCTTACATTATGAGTGGAGCCTGGTGGGCTGCGACCTTCCCGGGTGTGGCAATATTATTTTCGGTATTAGGATTGAATTTATTAGGTGATGGTTTAAGAGACATTTTGGATCCTCGTCTTAAAATTTAAAGTGCGCATATAGAGGATGTACAGGGGACGGTTCTCTGTACCAGATTTAAGAACAACATAGATTAGGAAAAGTTAAAATATGAAAGAATTGCTTAGCGTAAAAAATTTAAAGACTCATTTTTTTACCCATGAAGGTATAGTAAAGGCTGTAGATGGTATTGATTTTACTATAAATAAAGGGGAAACTCTTGGATTGGTAGGCGAGTCCGGAAGCGGAAAAAGTGTTAGTTCACTTTCGATAATGAGATTAATTCCTCATCCTCCGGGGAAAATTATAGATGGAGAAATATGGTTTGAAGGTGAAAATCTTTTAGAATTAGAAGAAAATAAGATGAGGAAAATAAGAGGTAAAAAGATTTCCATGATTTTTCAAGAACCTATGACCTCTTTAGATCCGGTATTTACCATTGGCTCTGAAATTGTAGAAGCTATTCAATTACATCAGGGATTGAGCAAAGAAAAAGCCAGAAAAAAAGCAATAGAATCATTAGAACTTGTAGGAATACCCGATGCAGAAAAAAGAATTAATAGTTATCCGCACCAATTATCCGGAGGAATGAGACAAAGAGCGATGATAGCCATGGCTCTTTCCTGTAACCCTACTTTGCTTATTGCTGATGAACCGACTACTGCTTTAGATGTTACTATCCAAGCCCAGATATTAAGATTAATCAATGATTTAAAAAAAGAATTTGGAACATCGGTATTGTTAATTACTCATGATTTAGGGGTAATTGCCGAAATGTCCGATTATGTAGCAGTAATGTATGCCGGACACATTGTAGAATATACTGATATAAATACCATTTTTTCGAACCCGATTCATCCATATACTTTGGGATTAAATAAATCTATACCAAGAATGGATAAAGAAGTAAAACGTTTGGATACAATAAAAGGTACGGTTCCCAATCTTCTTAATTTGCCTACAGGATGTCCTTTTTATCCCCGATGTGATTTTCGTTTGGAAAAATGTAAACACGAAATGCCGGAATTAATAGAAGTAGAAAATCGCCATTTAGTAAAATGCCATTTAGTAAAAAAAAGATCTAAAGGTATTAAAGAAAAAAATGACAGTAAAATTGTGAGCTAAATTTTAAAGGAAAAAAATAAAGTGGAAAAATTAATTGAAGTAAACAATCTTAAAAAATGGTTTTTAACCGGTGGTAGCACCTACAAGAAGAGAGAATCGGTTAAAGCAGTAGATGGTGTAAGTTTATATATAGAAAAAAAAGAAATACTAAGTTTAGTGGGAGAATCTGGATGTGGAAAAACAACTTGCGGGAAGACTATTCTGCGAATTCTAAATCCGACTGGTGGTAATATTTTCTTTAATGGCCAGGATGTAACTCATTTAAGAAAAAAAGAGATGTTAAAATATAGAAAAAGGATGATGATTATTTATCAGGACCCTTTTGGTTCTTTAGATCCACGGATGACCATAGGAGCAACTATTGCCGAACCGATGGAAGTGCATAATATTGTTCCAAAAAAGGAAAGGGAAGAAAAAATAATAGAAATTATGGAAAAAGTTGGTCTTTTGCCGGACCAGATAAACAGATATCCTCATGAATTCAGTGGAGGTCAGAGACAAAGAATAGGCATTGCCAGGGCACTGGCTACTAATCCCGAATTTTTGGTAGCAGATGAACCGGTGTCTGCTCTTGATGTATCTATCCAAGCGCAAATTATTAATCTTTTAAAAGATTTGCAGAAAGAATTTGGTCTTACTCTTTTATTTGTAGCACATGACCTTAGTGTAGTGAAACATATAAGTGACCGTGTGGCAGTAATGTATCTTGGGAAAATTGTAGAAACAGCACCCAAGAAGGAATTATTTGATAATCCGCAGCATCCTTATACTAAAGCTTTATTATCTGCTATACCTGCACCTGATCCTAAACTTCGAAAAACAGGACAAATATTAACCGGTGATGTACCTAGCCCCATTAATCCGCCTTCTGGTTGTCGATTCCATACCAGATGTCCATATGTTAAAAAAATATGCAAAGAAGAAGAACCGAAACTGGCTTGTACAAAGAATGATCATTATGTAGCTTGTCATTTGTTTCAATAAAAAAATAAGAATATATAATCACTGTTGATCTATATAAACTATTCCGAATAAGCTTAATTATTTTTCCCTAATCTAATTTATCCCACACACTAATACTTTCATCTTTATCTTCACCTCCATATGCAATATTAATGCAAACATTATTTTGCTATTTTTTTGACTTTCGGGTTAAAAAATGATAAAATACAAGATAAAGTAGCAAAAAGCGAAAAATATATAGAATTTTTGAGTTTTTGTAAATAACAAAGAGGAGAAACGAAAATGAATTTAGCTACCCAGGAGAAAATGTTTAAAATTGGTGATAAAGTTTCTCACCCGGCTTTCGGAGTAGGAAATATAAAAAATATAGAGGAAAAATCAGTTTTAGGTAAAAGGAGAAGTTATTATGTTCTAGATTTAGTGGTTAATGAAATGACTTTAATGATTCCCATTAACAAAGCTGAAGAAATTGGGTTAAGATATATCATTAAACCGGAAACTGTACCAGAAATTTTAGATATATTAAGTGCTAAAATGGACGAAAATATGGGAGAAAATTATAAACAAAGAATAAAATCCCAGGCTGAACTAGTAGATAGTGGAAACATTTTAAAAGTTGCTGAGGTAGTAAGGAATTACGCATCTCGCAGCAAACAAGAAAAACTTTCTTCTACGGAAAGAGGATTATATGAAAGAGCTCATAAAATATTGATTGCTGAAATCGGTATTACCTACAATATTGAAAAAAATAAAGCGAAATGTTTAATTAAAAAGGCAATTAAGGAAAATAGTAAAAAAAGAAAATAAGAAAGTAACAGATGAGATATAAGTAAGTTTTAAATCATTATAGAAAAATTACAAGAAGTCTATGAGAAATCATAGGCTTTTTTTATAAATAAGTTATAAGGAATTTTTTTGATTTGAAAACTTAATGATGATATATTATAAGATAAATCATATTGATT
>JAYEGH010000117.1:0-3064 GCA_034659055.1 Candidatus Caldatribacteriota bacterium | reverse complement strand
ACCGGAAACAGTAAGGGTAATCAGGGGGTTTTTCGGGTCATTGGAATATAGATAAATCCGTTTGGTAAATCTACCGGTCATATCCAGAGAATTTACTGTAATTTCTAATTCTGCAGTTTCTCCGGGGGCAATGCTTTTGGTTGAAATTTGAGTATCGGTGCAGGATTCACAACTAACTTTAATTAGCTTAATAATTAAGATTTCTTCTCCCGTATTTTTAAATTTAAAGATATGTGCAGGAAGCTCATCAGGAGTAATTTCTCCAAAATCCCATGTTTCTTCTTGAAAATTAATTATCGGACATGGGGAGATAGCGGTCTTATCAGCAGCAATGATATTTAATGAAAGTAATTGTGCTGCAGGTAAAAAGAATAGAAAAAAAACAATAGAAAAAATCAATAGAGGATTTTTTATTTTTCCCTTTATATTGTTTCTATTTCTTAGATTTTCTTTCATATATTTGTTATTTCATCCCTTTATTTCTTTCATTTTATTTTTTGTAATCTCTTAGATTATATAATAGTCATGTTATTTTGGCAAATCTATTAAGGACAGTATCGGGTATCGAGTAAGGACAAGTATCGCGTATCGGGTATCGGGTATCGAGTAAAAAGAGAAGATTTGGGGAAAAATTGCGGGAAGGAAGAAAAGAACAGAAGATATAGGATAAGATAGTCGTTAGTATATCGTATCGCGTATCGGGTATCGGGTAAAATCAGTATCGAGTATCGAGTATCGAGTAAAGAAAAAGAAAATTTCAGGAAAAGAAAATCAGTATCGGGTAAAATCAGTATCGGGTATCGGGGATATAAATACAGCAGGATAGCTCTATTTAGTGCTAACGACTATTTACTCTTCACTAATTGACTAATCTAATTGGCAAATTAGAGCATTTTATATTTTTTTGTATTTTCTTGTGTTAATTGGAGAATCGATGAATCGGTAAATCGGAAAATTTTTTATTTACATTTTTTTTAAAAATAAAAATATGATATACTTAGTTATATTTATTTTATTCATACTTTATGGAAGCAGGTAAAGGAGATGGCTATAAACAAATCTATTGGCAGGTTTCTCCGACCCAGGATATTAGACCGCTATATTGTAAAGGAAGTAATGAGTTTTGTGGCTTTAGCCGTTGCCGGTTTAACCATTATGCTGATTATGGATACCCTTTTTGAATTAATGGAAATGTTGATAAATAAAAAAGTGGCCTGGCAATATATTATCAAATTATTGGCCTATCGCCTTCCGGCCTTCCTGGTAGTGACCTTCCCTATATCTTTGCTTGCTTCAAGTGAATTGGCTATTGGCCGCCTTTCCACAGACGGGGAAATAACCGCTATGAGAGCAGGAGGAATAAGCTTACGCAGAATAATGATACCCTTTTTAGTTGCTGCTTTTGCCATAAGTATTTTAGCTTTTTTAATCAATGACTATATCGTTCCCGAGGCTAATCATATCTCTCAGAATATTATCCGGGAGGTTGTATTAAAGAAAGGTCCTCCTAACATCAGGCGAAATGTTTTTTTCCGCGATGCTGAAAATCGCTATTTCTATATAAATCGGTTTGATGAAAAAAATATGATTATGCATGATATTATGATCTATGAAATGACCCGGGAAAGATTTCCTCGAACGATAACTGCAAAGAAAGGGAAGTGGGTAGTTGATACCTGGAAACTGGAGAACGGAACCGTATACAATTATGATAAAGAAGGTAAAATTACTTATGAAATGAGCTTTACCAATATGGATATTATGGTAAAAGAAGATCTAAAGAAATTCTTTGAAAATCAGAGGACTCCACAGGAGATGAGCAGTAAAGAGTTAAAACAACAGATAGATATTTTACAAAAAGCAGGAGCAGATACCAAAAGTTTTGAAGTAGCCCTCTATTTGAAATATTCTATTCCCTTTAGCGGGCTAATCTTTGTGTTGCTGGGAGTGCCTTTGGGCTTGCGGGTGAAAAGAGGGAGTAAGGCTACCGGAGTGATTATCAGCATTGTCATGGTCTTGCTTTATTACATACTTCTTTCTACTACCCGTTCACTGGGCAGAGGAGGAATATTGAGCCCGCTTCTGGCAGCCTGGTCTCCTAATATGGTTTTTGGTCTTTTAGGGATATTTATTATGTTGATAGCAGAGAAGAAGTGAATTTGGTTAGTTGGTTAATTAGTTAATTGGTTGGGATAAAGATTAGTTAGGATAAGATGCAAGATGGGGTAGTCGTTAGTGAATATTATTTAGCAAGAAATAAAAGAAAATTCAGTTAGCCAGTTATCCGGTTTACCAGTTTGCCGGTTATAAGGTATAAGATAAAACTGTAAGACAGGCATATAATAACAATACGGCCCTATTCATTTAAAACCGAGAAGTAAAAACGAAAAACTGCTTTTTTATCTAATAACTGAAGACTGGTTTTCTATCTGGCACCCTGTAATTTAAATTGGCAAACTATTTAACTAATCTTTATTTCAATCTTAACCGGCTAACAGGATAACAGGTCAACTGGGTAACTAATCTTAACTGGTTATGCAACACAATTAAAAGGACATCTTAAATATGATACAAAGTAAAACAGTAAAAAATGTAGGAATTTTTATTATATTATTTCTAATGATTTTTACCTTAAATCCATGCAACTTAAATAGCGGGTTTTCTCTGATAACTTTTGCGCAGGAGACAGAGCAAACAGGAGAAACCGGAGAAACAGCCGGAACAGAAGAGACACAAGAATCACCGGTGATTGAAGAAACCGGAGGAACAAAGGAAGCAAAGGAAGAAGAAACAGAAAAAGCAAAAAGCAAAGAAGAAACAGAAGAAGAGAATCTTTCTCTAAATGCAGATTCTATTAACTATGACCGGGTAGATGGGGAAGATATAATTATTGCTCAAAATAATGCGAAACTTAAATATCAGGATATTGAAATCAATAGTGATTATTTAAAGGTTAATTTAACCACTCACCTGCTTTTTGCCTCCGGAAATGTTTATTTCAAACAAAATGAAACAGAGACTTTTTGTGAAGAGCTTTCTTATAACTGGAAGAGTGAAAAGACCA
>JAYEGH010000116.1:0-3064 GCA_034659055.1 Candidatus Caldatribacteriota bacterium | reverse complement strand
TTCTGTCTTCCCGTAAGCATGGCAATAAGAAGGGCTGACAAACAGATATCTTCCGTCAGGATCGATTTTGGTTACCAGGTCATCCTGGTTTTCCAACAAGAGTTGATAACCTTCCTTGCTTTTTTGCAATTCTTCCCTGATCTTTTTACTTTCGGTGACATCCTGATAAAAGGCGACAACTCCTTTATATTGTCCTTCTGTTATGACCGGGGCAACTGATATGATTACTGATATTAAAGAATTATCCTTCTTTTTTCTAATAGTTTCACGGGTAACAACTTTTCCCTTCAAAGCTAATTTGGTTAATTCTTCACTCTCTTTTATTGTATTATTTTGAGGGAAAATCATACCCTCATTGATATTTTTACCTTTAATTTCCTCTAAACTATATCCAAAAAGTTCGGTAAAACGCGTATTTATATTTAAAATTATGCCTTTTTCATTGTGGTATACCGCTGCTTCCGGACTGTTGTTGAATAGACTGGCAAATTCCTGTTGGCTTTTTTGTAAAATTTCTTTCGACTTCTTTCTTTTAGTAATATCCTCATAGGTGACTACAATTTTCTTATCCTTTAAAATTTTTCCAATACGGGAAACAGTAACTTTACAAATAATATTTGTGCCATCTCTCCGCCTGCAGGAAAATTCCCCATTATAGTTTTGATATTTTTTAAGTTTAGGATAAAAATATTTTCCAATCTTCTCAAATTCTTTATCAGAAGGGTATAGTATTCTTGAATTTTTCCCAATTAAGTCCTTTGGTTTCCAGCCAAAAACATTTTTTACAAATTCATTTGCAAAAGTTATCTCTCTATTTTTTAAACCAATTACTGCATGGGGAACAGAATTAAGGATAGATAATTGTAGTGCCTCGATCTCTTTTAATTCCTTTTTAGTCTGCTTAAGCTCGAAAAGTTTTTGCTGAATTCCATTATTAGTTTTATTGTTGGTTTTCATCCTTATTATCTCCCCTGTAATTACCCCTCCGACATAACAGTGGTATACTGCAATATTAAGGAAATAATTAATCTATTTTAAAATAGGATTTTCATTTAATTTGGTTGATAATTAATTTAAGGACTTTATTAAAAATTTGTGCAGTTTCCGAATCTTTATATTGGAATATAAACGGTTTTCCCTCTTCTGCAGAATTTACCATGTCTATATCTATGGGAATTTTACCCAAAAATGGCAAATTGAACTCTGCTGCCGCTTTTTCTCCTCCACCCGATTTAAATAAATCAATATTTTTACCGCAATGAGGGCACTTTAATCCGCTCATGTTCTCTATAATTCCTAAAATAGGTATCTTTAAATTTTTCAAGAAGTTCACGCATTTACGTGAGTCCAATAAAGCCACACTCTGTGGGGTGGTAACAATAACCCCTCCCTCTAATTCGGGAATTAGCTGGCAAATCGATAAGGGTTCATCTCCTGTTCCGGGAGGAGAATCAATAATCAGATAATCCAAATCTCCCCACTGCACTTCCCCTAAAAATTGTTTTAAAGCCATCATCTTTAAGGGTCCTCTCCAAATAAGAGGAGCATCAGATGTTTCCATCAATGAAGCCATAGAAACGGCAACTAAATTTGGAGAGACGCTCATGGGAAGAATGCCTTCCGGACTTCCCTGTAATCTTTTCCCTTCAAATCCTAACATTTTAGCTACCGATGGCCCGTGCAAGTCAGCATCCAATAGTCCTACTTTGAAACCTTTTTCACTCAAAGAACAGGCTAAATTTATAGCTACTGAACTTTTTCCTACTCCGCCTTTATTGGATAACACTAATATTTTATGACTTATTTTAGACATATTTTTTTTAAGTTGGTCATTAAGTTTTTTACCAGCCGCTATTTTCTCCTTTCTAGCCTGATTAGAGTTTTGTATATTATCATTAGTATTTTCTGTCATTTCTTCCTCCTAAATTTTTCTTCTTAAATAAAATAAATGGGCATATAGTAAACATTTATGAAATACTATTGCCCTTGATTATTCTTATTAATTAATTTTTATAACTTCTCTCACCAAATATCAGGGTGCCTATTCTCACCATATTAGCCTTTTCTTTAATAGCTATCCGATATGAATTGGTCATTCCCATAGAGAGATATTTCATTTCCATGTGAGGCAAGTTAAGTTTTCTCAGTTTCTCAAAAATATTCTTAGTTTCTTTAAAATAAATACGGGAATCCTCCGGGTTCCCAAAACGAGGTCCCATAGTCATCAATCCTATTATTTTTATCTGAGGCAAAGATGATATTTTTTTTACTAAATCTAAAACATCTTCTGGAAACACGCCAAATTTCTGTTTTTCTCTCCCACTGTTTACTTCAATTAATATAGGCATTATCTTATTAATTTGTTTGCATCTTTCATTTATTTCCCGGGCAAGCGGATAGGAATCTACGGTTTCAATCAAATCAAATATTTTAACTGCTTTTTTAACTTTATTCTTTTGGAGATGACCGATAAAATGCCATTTTACCTTTTTCCCGATTACTTCAAAAGCCTTTTCTGCTTCTTGAATATAATTTTCTCCTATAATTGTTAATCCTGCTCCTATTGCCTCTTCAATCTCTTCCGGGCTTCTGGTTTTGGCAGCAGCAACTAATTCTACATCTCCTGGTAAACCATCCAATATTTTCTTCACATTTTCTTCAATACTATTCATATAATTCTCTTTTTATTTTTATATTTTTATTTAATGAGCTCAAATTTTTTAAATTGTTTTTATTTGATCTTACGCTCTACACATTTTACTATTTTTTGGCTTAAATTACAATATTAACTAAGAAAAGTAATATGTGATAAAGAAAAATTTCTTTATCTTTCTGTTCTTACTTTACATTCTCTTATTTTTTTAATTTTCTTATATAAAATTTATGGCCTTCATATTCTGATTCTACTAACTTACCTTGTTTAAGTAATTTTTCTACAACTGACCAATTAGATTTAGCTCGTTTTAAAAAATCTTTTAGTGCCTCTTCTCTCATAGGATGTACTGAGGTAATACTCAAAATATCTTCTTCTACTTCACCGGTAAAAGCAAAGGCATTTCCTTCA
>JAYEGH010000115.1:0-3070 GCA_034659055.1 Candidatus Caldatribacteriota bacterium | reverse complement strand
AAATAAATGTTTTTAGAAATAATTTATTATTGTTAAATTATTTCATTTAGTAAATCAATATAATCAGCAAGCAATCGGGTAATTAAAAATTTTTCTCTTACGGTTTCTTTGCCCTTTTTACCAATTTCTTTTGCCTTGGAAGAATTTTCTAAAAGGTATATAATTCTTTCTGCAAAACCATCATAATCAAAGGGCTCAAGTAGATAACCACTTTTACCATCAGTAATTTGTAATGGTATGCCCCCTACCTTGGAAGCTACCACCGGAGTCTCTTTCCATAGAGCTTCGGTAACAGTTAAGCCAAAACCTTCTTTTAATGATTTTTGAATGATAACACTGGAAATGCGCTGGAGTACATTTACGAGGATATCATTATTCACGTTTAATATAATAATATCTTTTTTATCAAGCAATTTCTGGTTTCTCTTTACCACCTGTTCGTATATTTTTATTCCCTCCGGATCATCAACTGACATACTGCCACATAAAACCAGTCGGCAGTCAATTTTAGATTTTACTTTTTTAAAAACCTTGATAACCCCCAGTGGATCCTTTGCCCGGTCAAAACGAGATATTTGAGTGATGATAGGTTTATCATCGGGTATCTTATATTTTTTACGATATTTCTTAATATCTTCTTGTGTTAACTCTTTATTTTTTGGGGAAATAGGGTTAATTGCCGGAGTTATTACTTTTTGAGGAACCGGTAATTTTTCATTTACGTATTCCTTACTGGAAACAATAACTCTATCATATCGAAGAATAAAATCCTTTAGAGAATACCATAACCTTGGATTAGGTGAAGATAAATCTATATGGCATCTCCATATCCAGGGTTGTCTTTTTTTGTAATATTTTATTAAAGGTAGGGGTTGAGGGTCATGAACAATTACAGCATCATGATCAATATGAGTAAATATGGAAAATTCATGATTGGTTTTAAGATATATTTTTTTCTTAATTTTTGAGAGATTGATTGAGCTTCCCTGTAAGGCATTGTGAAATTTTTTTGTAATTGTAAAGAAATCAGGATTCCCGTGGAGTATCCTCCATCCGGCATAAATCCCAAGCTCATTCATAAGAATTACAAGGGATTCTAATATTTCTGCGACACCCCCTCCTTGAGCAGTGGAATTGATATTGAGGATTGTTCTTGTAGATAGTTTTCTTGCTTTTTTAAATAGATTATGGTATGTTTCATCTCCAATAATTTCTCTGTAATCTTCGATATCATTCATAATATATTTACCTTTCTTTTGTTTTTTTATCATTCCCACTAAAAATTATCATTCCAATGGAAAAAACATATATAGTTAGTATCCTTCTTTTTCTTTGGCTCTTTACACAATTATGCTATACTATAGGCGATACGAATCAGTTCAATTTATTTCCTCCTATTATTTTATTTTCTCCTTGACACATAATAATTTTATTTATAATATATTTTAATAGATATGTCAAATATATAAAAGAAAGTATCGAGTATTAAGAATTAGTTAGCTGGTTACTTGGTTGCCTGGTTAGTTAGTTAAGGAAAGAGAAGGAAGAAGACGGAGGGGAATAGAAATCAGGATTCAGAATAAAATGCAGTAACAAGTAATATGTAAGTAATAAGATTGAATTTCCTATAAGCTATAAAAATAGATTTTTATTGCTCATTAGTTAAATAGTTAAAAAAAACAGAGAATAAGAAAAAGAGTAAAAATCTCTTAATTGGTAAATTAGTTATTCAGAATTGCAGGGAAACTTGTCTCTAGTAAGGGTAAACCTTGTGCCTGCCCTTTTTGAAGTTTTCACTCTACATCTTTTCCCTTATCACATATTACTCATTACTGTAATTCTCGACAGCATCGAGTTAAGGTAGTATCGAGTATATAGTATTGAGTATCGAGTGAAGAAAAAAAAGAGAAGGAATAGAAGAAAATAATGGAAAAAACAAAAGTAAAAACCATTTTTTTTCTTTTCTATAACTGCTTCACTAAAATTTACGCTAGACAAAATAAAATATTTGAGGTGACCAATGAATAAAAATAATTTTAAAGCCATTATCTTCAGATTAAAAAAAGGAGAAAAATATAAATCTTATTATTATCAGTTAATTGAATTCGTTAAACTTTTAGGCCGACCGGAACTAAAAATAGGTCTGGTTTTACCAAAACAAGAAGACCTTCCTTCTGATTCAGGGACAAACCCCTTCCTGCAGGCAACTCGAAATCTGGGAGTATCTCCAGCAGAAACTTTAGCTTTGCTTTCTCAGCCTGATGACATCCGGATAGCCCGGGATAGTGGGTTTGCTCTAATCGCAGGATGGAAAAAATTGGATAAAAAAGGAAGCTATCTGCTTAAAAAAGGTGCTGACATTCAAATTCAAGAATTAGCTGATTTAAATATAGAATGGATTGATCGATGGTTTAATCATTATCCTCCACATTTTCTCGAAACGGCAGATTTTTTTCCCGATAAAAATAAAAACATTCTATTAAATCCTCAATATCTTTACTCCGGTTCTAAAATAATGAAAAGAAAAGTAGAACCGGTCTTTTTTTTCGATTATGATGGCACTTTAACTCCTATCGCTCAAGAGCCTGATTTGGCAAGATTATCTTCTCAGATGAAAAATATTCTCCAAAAATTGGCTGAAAAATATAAATTAGCATTAGTTAGTGGAAGAGGAAGAAAGAACTTGGAAGATCAAGTAGAAATCCCGGGAATTTTTTATGCCGGAAACCATGGATTAGATATAAAAGGCCCGGAGATTTCTATGATATATCCTAAGGTGAAAAATTTTTTACCCCTTATTGAAAACATTTCCAAAAATTTAGATGAATCATTATCATCTATTCCCGGAGTAATTGTGGAAAAGAAAAAAATGAGTGTAGCTATCCATTATAGACAGGTATCTAAAAAAGATTTTCCCAAACTAAAAGAACCATTAAAAGATATTCTAAAAGGAAATACTGAACATATTCGTTTATTAAAAGGAAAAAAAGTTATTGAACTTTTACCTAATATTGAATGGAACAAAGGCAAAGCCGTATTATGGATAATGAATGTTCTAGGACTTGATTGG
>JAYEGH010000114.1:0-3111 GCA_034659055.1 Candidatus Caldatribacteriota bacterium | reverse complement strand
ATCAAATTTTTAAAGCGGAAGAAGTAATTGTAAAGTATAATTTGGATATTCTCTCTGCCTTGAAGCAGGAAACCGCCTTAGAAATTGAAGGTATTACTTTGGTAAAACCACAGATGACCCTGGTAAGGGATAGTAAGGGAAACTTTGATTTTATGGAAAAATTTAATCTTAACCTCATTGGTTTATTCCCAGTTAAGGGAGTGAATGTTAAGGAAGGTAATCTGGATTATATAGATTACCAGACAACTAAAAAAGATGGTCTTTTAACTTCAGTAAAACAATTAAATGGTTATTTTTATTTAGCAGAATTACCTAAAGTAGAATTTAGTTGTTCTGCCACAAGAGAAGAAGATGATAGTCCCCTTTCCTTGGAAGGCTATTTTTTTACAGAGAAAATGGACTATGTACTCGATTTTACTTTTAAAGATGCGGAAATTGCTCACTTCCAGTATTATTTAGTTGAAGATGAAATCCTAAAAGCAAAAAAGGGATTGTTTGATTCAAATCTACGTTTGTCTAATGATTTAGATGGTATTCTGGGAAAAGTTAATTGGCAGGGAAAAATTTCCCTTAAAGATGTTGATTTATCTTCTAACTTTTTGGATAGCTTGGAGATAAATCAAGTTTACGGTTCAGCAATTTTTGATTCCCAAGAAATTAGCATTGAAAACCTTACTGCCATCTATCAGAACTCTCCTTTTTCTCTGCAGGGCGATTTAACCTATGTTGATAAGCTTCGTTATGATGTAAAGGTAAAATCAGATAATTTTGAATTAAGCAATTTGGTAGAAGAGGCAAAGAAATACCTATCTCTATCCGCTGATTTTCGCCTTGAAGGTAGCTCTAATTTAGAGATTGAAGTAAGCGGATTAGAAAATAACTTTCAAGTCAATGGTAAATTATCGACAAAGGAAGGAAATATCGGGGGCTATGATTTTTTAAATTTATCTACTGGATTTAATTATGATTCAGGGGGAATTTATCTAAAAGAAATAAAAGCAGAGGTTGCAGAAGGGCTGATTAAAGGGACAGGAGGGATTAATTTAAGCAAGGAATTGCCTGAATATAATTTTTCATTCGACTTTTCCCACTTTGATACACAAAGTGATCTCCTCAAACCCCTTCTTTCTAATTATTTGAAGAATGGATTATTATCAGGAAAAGTAGACATAAAAGGGACTATCGCTGAAGAGGAAGAAACAAATCTTGTAGCCAAAATAAAAGTCGAAGATAATGAATTAGGAGATTTTTGGTTCCAGACAGAGGGGATTATCCGTAAAGATAATTCACTGGATTTAAAATTAAAAGCTGAAGGAATCAATTTAGAAAGATTGGCAAAAAGTTTTAACTATAAGGAGATTGAAGGACAAGCCAGCTTTATCGGAACATTAAGCGGTTCTCCGGATAATCTGAAAATTAGAGGTAAGGTTGAAACAGAAAATACGAAAATTGCCGGATTATCCTTTAATAATTTAGAGGGAAAAATAGAATATCAGGAAAATAAGCTGAAGTTAGAGGAATTTATTTTAAAGAATGAAAGCATAAATATTAGAGGTGGAGGCGAAATAGATTATTTAAAGGCAGAGGTAGAAGCAGAGAATAGAATAAAAGTAAATATAGACCTGCAATTGGCAGAGACAGACCTAAGCATCCTGGCAGGTTTATATGATTCCCAATTACCTTTCTCTGGTTTAACTAATGGGGAGGTATCTATCCAGGGTTATTGGCCGGAAGTTATTGCTAAAAGTAATTTTAAATTTACCGATTTTAGTTTAGCAAACTATAAAGCTGAAACCGGAAGTGCACTTATTGTTCTGAAAGACGAGAAAGTAAAAATAGAAAATTTAGTAATGAATTCCGGAAAAAATAAGCTTTATGCACAAGGTGAGATTAGCTTAGAAGAAGATTTGCCTTCAAATTTAAGGATTAATTTTTTAAACCAAAACGTTCAGGTTTTATTGTCTAATTTTATAGAATCAGATTTACTGAATAAATTCAGGGGACAAGCTACCGGTTTAATGGAGCTAAAAGGAAATATTGAATCTCCTGATTTATATTTATCAGCAATAATAGAAGATGCTCAGCTGGAAGGATTGCCTTTAAATTCTATAGACTTAAAAATAGAAAAAATTGGTTCAGTGGTAAGGATTAATAGATTGACATTAAAACAGCAAAAAGGAGAACTTATTGCCGGAGGATGGCTCAATCTTGACCCGGATAATGAAAACATGGATATTGATATTTCTGCAAATAACATAGATTTAAGCCAATTATCTAGTTTATTTAATTTAAAGGATGAATTTGATGGATTGGTAAGCTTTGAGGCGAAAGCTGAGGGAGATATAAATTCACCCAGGATTTCTTTCTCAACACAAATAGAAAAAGCAAAATATGCCGATTTTTATTTTGATACTCTTAACATAGAAGCCCTCTATGACCAGAAAATTTTAAAGGTAAAACAATTTGTTCTAAATAAAGAAGGAAACCGGATAATTGGAAAAGGTACCATACCTTATAAATTTACCTTTGCAGATAAGGGGAAAAACGGTTCAAGCTTGGCAGATTTACCTTTGGATTTTACCCTGAATATGGAAAATACCGACTTAAAGTTTATGAAATTATTTTTTAAAGAAGACTTTGAACAGCTTGGTGGATTGACTAATGTCAACCTGAAGTTATCCGGAACTTTAAAAGAACCTTTACTAAATGGTTCCGTGACTCTGGCTGATGGACAGGTTGAATTTTATAAATCAATTCCCAAAATAGAGAATTTAAATGTTATGCTCCGATTAGAAGATAATTTAGTTAAAATAACCGATATGGATTTTCAAGTTGACCAATTTAAGATTTATACTTCCGGGAAGTTCGCCTTAAAAAATTTACAGCCTCAGGATTTGGATATTGATATATGGAGTGATAAACAGGAAATTTTATATCAGGATATTTTTAAAGGACAAGCTAATTTCAATGCTAAAATAACCGGCTTGTTTGATTTTCCTCACATAAAAGGGACTGCAACTCTTTCCGGAGGAGAATTGAACCTGGAAGAAAAGGGAAAATCCTCTTTTAATTTAAAGAAGATTCTTTCTGAATTGATTAATATCAAAGGAG
>JAYEGH010000113.1:0-3117 GCA_034659055.1 Candidatus Caldatribacteriota bacterium | reverse complement strand
GGAGGAGCAATTATTTGGCCACTTTTTATATAATTTTCTATCGTCTCTCGAGCTAATTTAACATATGTACTTTCCTTTTTGGTTGCCATAATATAAAACCACCTTTGTTTAGATTTGCCAATTGACCAATTAAGATAGTCGTTAGCAAAGAAAATATGAAAAGCTTCAAATAACCAATTAACTCTTTTCCTGTTAATTATCATTAATCACTTATTACTCATATTGTATTTTAACTCGATACTAAATACTGTTTTACTCTGGCTCCTGACTACTGATTTTTATCTTTTATTCGACAAATAATCAAAAATTCCTGCCACCAAATATCTTTTTTTTCAACGTGCTGGTTTATCTATTAAAATATTTGAGTCCTAATTGGCTAATTGGTAAATTGGTTAATCGGACAATTTATCAATTGATTAACATATTCTTGTGATTAACATATTCTTGGGAGCTGCTCCCCAGTTAACATATCCACAATTCTCTTTCCGCCAATTTTAGTTTTTAAGTAAACACGTCCTGAAGAATTTTTTGTTACTCTACCTATAATATTTGATTCTTTGCCATATTTATTTTTTCTCATTTTCTTTAGTACTTTTATAGAATCTTCCGGGGAAACAAAAGCAATTAATTTACCCTCGTTCGCCAGATACAGAGGATCATAGCCTAATATTTCACAAGCTGCCATTACTTCTTCCCGGATAGGGATTTTTTCTTCATCGATTTCTATTTCCACGTCTGAAGATATTGCTATTTCATTTAAAGTCGTAGACAATCCTCCTCGTGTCGGGTCTCTTAGAACATGAACCTTATCGCTAACTTCCAACATGTCTGCTACTAAAGTAGAAAGAGGTGCAGTATCACTCTTGATAGTTGTTTTAAATTTTAACCCTTCTCTTTCCGATAAAACGCTAATTCCATGATCTCCTATGGTTCCATTTATTATAATCAAATCTCCAATTTGAGCATTGCTTCCTGATATGTTTGTTCCTTTTTTTATCATTCCTACACCGGAAGTATTAATAAATATCTTATCTGCTGCCCCTTTATTAACTACCTTGGTATCTCCGGTAACAATATTTACTTTTGCTATATCTGCTGCTCTTTTCATGCTCTCCACTATTCTACGTAATAAGCTTAAAGTAATTCCTTCTTCTAAAATAAAGCCACAACTTAAATATAAAGGCTTGGCACCACACATGGCAAGATCGTTTACGGTTCCATTAACTGCTAGTTCACCAATATCTCCTCCTTTAAAAAATAAAGGGTCTACGGTATAAGAATCAGTAGTATAGGCTAAATTCAAACCATTAATATTCAAGATAGCGCCATCATCAAGTTTTTTCAAATAAGGGTTATCAAAATTAGACAAAAACAGGTCCTTGGTTAATTTATAAGATAATTTACCTCCACTACCATGACCTAATAATATTTTTTCTTCTTTCATTATCTTTCCCTTCCATATTTAGTCGTTAGTGTATCGTATCGCGTATTGCGTATCGAGTATTGCGTAGAACAGAAATACGAAAATTGCAATACAATACACAAATATGTTTTGAATTATGGTTTTTCGCTTTTTGTTTTAAGTTTTACCTTAAACCGAAAACCAAGAAGTATAAACTGATAACTTGTATTTTTCTTGTATTTTAACCAACTAACCAGGTAACCAACTAACTAGCTAACTAAATAAATACGCGATACTAATTATACTTGTAGTACGCGGCACAAGTACCTTCACTTGAAACCATACACGCGCCTTTTGGGTCTTCAGGAGTGCAAATCTTTCCAAAGAGTGAACATTCAGGAGGAATTATCACTCCTCTTAATACCTCTCCGCAACGACAGCCGGCAAATTCTTTGGTTTCTTCTACTTCAACTTTAAATTTACGAGCATTAAACCGATGAAACTCCTCTTTTAAATCCAATCCGCTATTTTCAATATTGCCTATTCCTCTCCAATTGGAATCTACTATCCGAAAAACTTCTTTTAGTTTTTGTAGTGCAATTTTATTTCCTTCAGGTCGTACTACACGTTTATATTGAATTTCAATTTCTGCTCTTTTTTCTTCAATTTGCTTGATGAGCATATAAATTCCCTGTAAAATATCCAGGGGTTCAAATCCGCTTATAACACATGGGACTTTATATTGATTGGCAATAAAACAATAAGGTTCACTTCCGATAATAGCACTCACATGGCCGGGACAAATAAAGCCATCAATATTTACTTCTTCTGCATCCAATAAAGACTTCATTGCCGGAGGCATTATTTTAGCTACACACAATACCGAAAAATTATTTATCTTTTCTCCCTTTGCTTTTAAAATAACACTGGCTATAGTAGGAGAAGTAGTTTCAAAACCTACCCCCATAAAGACAATCTTCTTAGCAGGATTATCACGAGCAATATTTAAAGCATCCAAAGTGGAATAGACTATTCTTATATCAGCACCATTTGCCTTTTCTTTCTCTAAAGAAGAAGTAGAACCGGGAACTCTAATCATATCCCCAAACGTAGTTATAATAAAATCTTTTTCCCGGGACAAGGCAATAATATCATCAATGTTCCGTGTAGGCGTCACACATACCGGACAACCCGGACCGGAAAGAAGATTAACGTTTCCTGGTAAAATATTTCTAATTCCATTTCTAAATATAGTGACTGTATGAGTTCCGCAAACCTCCATTAAATTCACCTGTTTTTTAGAAATGACATTAATTTCCCGGATAATTTTTTGAGCTATCTCTTCATTTCGATATTCATCGATATATTTCAAACTATTTTCCCCTCCCAGGCGTTAAATATCTCAAAAGCCGCTTTTTGGTCAATTATTTCAATGGCAAAACCGGCATGTAGAAGCACATAATCCCCCAATTTTACTTTAGGGATTAAATCTAAATTTATTTCTTTAATAATCCCTCCGATTTCTATCTCAGCAGTATTATCCTTAAAAATTTTTTTTATTTTTCCCGGTATAGCTAGGCACATTATTTTTTTCCTCCTCTATTTAGTTAGCTGGTTACTTGGTTACCTGGTTAATTAGTTAAAGAATTAAGATCAAACCAATTAATCAATTATGTTAGTTACCCAGTTAGCCGGTTAGCCAGTTTACCGGTTAA
>JAYEGH010000112.1:0-3134 GCA_034659055.1 Candidatus Caldatribacteriota bacterium | reverse complement strand
CTCTTAGGCTTTCGTATCCGGAGGCAGTACCACCAAAAGTTTTTAACTTTTCTCCTTTTGGTCTAACGTAATTGTAATTAAAAATAATATTTTTTATCTCCCTATATTCCTTTTTATATAATATGCCCAAATAATAATCCAATGACTCTACCCAACCCTCCTTGCTGTCTCCAACTATAATATGGGCAGTATTGGATTCAAAAGTAATACTGGTTAAATCTTCTCTCTTATCTTTAGGTAATGGAGAATAGGACTCCTGTATAATTTTTATGTCTGTTCTTATTTTTGGTAATTTTTCTACATCTGCTTTTAAGACCCTTACCCCTACTCCGGATCCAATCATTAATAGATAAAAGAGGTCTTTGAAGACACTAAAATTATCTATAATTGTAAAACTGCAATTAAAATTTGCCATCGGATATTTTAAACTAACTTTTGTCCCACCAGTCCAAAGGGTTCTGCCGGCTAAAAATTGCCTTAAATGAAAGACATTATCGTAGAGGAGTTCGGCTTCACGTTGAGTAGTTTTAACTAAAGCACAATTAAATTCTACGGCTCTTCTTACTGTTTCCCACCAATATTCTCTTCTTTTCTCCGGAGGTAACCATCGGGAATAAGTGCGGTAATAGACAAATTGACCTAACTGAGTAGGGAAGGGGTTAGGTAGATGTTTATATTTACTAATAAAATCGTCGGTTAATAATTTATGGTTCTTTTTGGGTATTTCCCTTAATTCATCACGTCGTTTTCTATATAAGATGTAAATTTTTGCAACATCTTTTCTTTCACTATTCATCAGTTCTGTTTCTACCCGTTCCTGTATCTCATTAACGGTTATACTCTGTTTAGAGGACTGTAAGTCTTTTTCTATTTTTGTGGCAATAAATTCACATAGTTCTCCATCAACACCTTCTATAGTCTCTCTCATTGCTTGAGTAATAGCATCTATTATTTTTTTTGCATCAAAATACTGAACTGTATTGTTACGTTTTATTACTTTAATCATTTTTTATTCTCCTATTATTGCGACAGAAGACATTTCTATGTCAAGTTTTTTGCCATATTTTTTATTTTATCATAAAAAACTTTAAATTAGGAGATAATTAATAATAAAAATTAAAAATATTATTTTTTCTCTTTTTTCTTTCTTGGACTCGATATCCGATACTTTTTTTATATTTGAAAATAACGCTTAAACTTGCGATAATACTAAAAAGAGACTTTTATAGTAAAAGGGGAAAATAATTATGATTAAAGATTTGATTAAAAAAAATAGAAGTTATCGAAGATTTTATGAAAATGTTTTGGTAGATAGAAAAACTTTAGAAGAATTGGTGGATTTAGCCAGACTTTCAGCATCTGCTTCCAACAGACAGCCTTTAAGATATATCCTGTCATATGAAAAGAATAAAAATGATATTATTTTTAATGCATTAGCATGGGCAGGTTACCTTAAGGATTGGACGGGACCGATTGAAGGGGAAAAACCTTCTGCTTATATTGTCATGTTAGTAAATCGGGAAATCAGCAAAAATTGTTGGTGTGATCCCGGCATTGCTGCTCAAAGCATTCTCTTGGGGGCAACCGAAAAAGGATTAGGGGGATGCATATTTGCTTCGGTAAAAAGAGATGAGTTAAGGACTATCTTGAAAATCAAAGAAAAATACGAGATTTTGTATGTATTGGCAATTGGTAAACCTAAGGAAAAAGTTGTGCTTGACAAAATGGAAAAAGACAGAGATGTTAAATATTGGCGGGATGAGCAGGGAGTGCATCATGTACCCAAACGTTTACTTAAGGATATTATTCTTGAGTGATTTAGAGAAATATGTTAGTATGTTCTAAATAAAAATAATAAAAAATAGGCTGTCATTTGGATGGCAGCTTATTTTTTTAATGAAAGGAAAGAAAATGAAAAAAAATCCTGTAGTTACAATAAAAATGGAGAATGGAAAATTAATAACTGCTGAATTATTTCCCGAAATTGCTCCCAATACAGTGAATAATTTTATCTCACTTATAAATAAAAAATTTTACGATGGTCTGATATTTCATAGAGTTATACCAGGTTTCATGATACAAGGAGGTTGTCCCAAAGGTATGGGATATGGCGGTCCCGGTTATAGTATAAAAGGGGAATTTTCTACAAATGACTTTAATAATAATTTGAAGCATCAGGCAGGGATTCTCAGCATGGCACGCAGCGGGCAACCTGATAGCGCAGGATCACAATTTTTTATCATACATAAGGATAGCCCACATTTAGACGGGAGCTATGCAGCATTTGGAAAAGTTGTTGAAGGGATGGATGAAGTTGATAGAATGGCAAATGTTGAAAAAGATGGAAATGATAAACCATTAGCTCCGGAGAAAATATTGGAAGTAACAGTAGACTGCTTTGGAGAAAATTATCCCGAACCGGAAGTAGTATAAAATTAACTTTTTTCTCATTATTCATTACTCATCTCTTACTACTGTATTTTCAATCGATACTGTTTTTTGTAGCTTTGACGAAATAAAAATATTGTGTTATTATTTTAAAAAAAATAATACCCGCAGGAGAAATTATGTCTGAAATAGTTCGCTTTGGCGTGTCTCTGGAAAAGAAACTTTTAGAAAAATATGATAGACTTATTAAGGGAAAATCTTATCCTAATCGTTCAGAAGCCATTAGGGATTTAATCAGGGAGAATTTAGTAAAAAGAGAATGGACAGAAGGAAAAGAAGTAGCCGGAACCATTACCCTGGTATTTGATCACCACAAGAGAGAATTGATGAATACTTTGACTGATATACAGCATGATTTTTACCAGCTAATAATTTCCAGTCAGCATATACATTTAAACCATGATAATTGTCTGGAGATAATAGTGGTAAGAGGGAAGCCCGAGGAAACCAAAGAATTGACCAACAAACTAAGAGCAACAAAAGGCGTAAAATACGGAGCTTTATCTATCGCTACTACCGGGAAGGATTTAGTCTGAAAAAGGATTAGTTCTCGGTTTTAGTTAGCAGTTTTCAGATCTAAATTACCATAAAAAGGCCGAGAGCCTTATATTTTTTTACCTTTTGCGTAGCACGAAATTAAAAATAGTATTTGGTATATAGTATATAGTGAAGAAAAAAGAGAGAAA
>JAYEGH010000111.1:0-3153 GCA_034659055.1 Candidatus Caldatribacteriota bacterium | reverse complement strand
GAAGGTTATGGTTATCCTACGGAGGTTATATCCGGTTCTACAGCAGCTACATTCTTAGGATTAAAAGAAGGGGATATTGATGCCTATATGGAAATTTGGACCACTAATTTAGGAGATACCTATTATGACCCTATAAAGGAAGGGACAATTATAGAGACATCGGTAAATTTTAACGATAATGCCCAGGGACTTTATGTTCCTACTTATATGATTAAGGGTGACAGCAAGAGGGGAATTGAACCAATGGCACCTGATTTAAAAACTGTTAAAGATTTAAAAGATTATTGGGAAGTATTTAAGGATGAAGAAGGTCCTTCCAAGGGTAGAATTTATGGTGCTCCTCCCGGTTGGAAAATTGACGAAATTTTGAGAGTAAAAGTCATAAGTGCTGATTTGGATGGATCTTATAATTATTTTAGTCCCGGTTCGGATAGTGCCTTAAGTGCAGCAATTGTTGGTGCTTACGAGAAAGGTGAACCTATTGTAGCTTATTACTGGGAACCTACCTGGGTTATGGGTATGCTGGATATGACCCTGTTGGAAGATGAACCCTATAGTGATGAAAAATGGACTGAAGAAGGTGGTTATGCCTGTGAATTTGCAGCCCAAGACATTGCTATTGCAGTAAATAAGGACCTCCCCGAAAGAGCACCGGAAGTGGTAGAATTCCTCAAAAATTACCATACTACCAGTGCTATGGCCAGTGCAGCTCTGTCTTATATGATGAAAAACGAGTGTGATACCAGGGAGGCAGCAGTTTGGTTCTTAAAGACCAGAGAAGACGTATGGACACAATGGGTGCCGGAAGAAATTGCGCAAAAAGTAAAAAAAGCTATAAAATAAATTAGTTAAACATATAATGTTTTTTCTAAAATAAACATAAAAGGAAGGAATTGTTGCCTGCTTTAAACAATTGAAGCAGGCAACAATTATCATTAGCGTTATGAGTATATTATTTAATTTTCCAGAAGTTTTTAAATTAAATTTAGGTAAATATGTAGAGGCATTTGTAAAATGGTTAATCCATAATTACGATTTCTTTTTCGATGCAATCAAACAAGGTGTATTATGGTTTTTATTGCAGACACGGGGTGTATTTATGTGGTTTCCCTGGGTTGCCGTAATAATTATTGTATTTGTTCTTGGTTGGAAGCTTATTAATTGGAAATCCGGAGTTACTTTTGCCGGTTTACTTTTTATAATCGGTGCCATGGGTTTATGGGATGAAATGATGCTTACTTTATCCGTGGTTTTGGTTGCAGTAGTAATCGCCTGTTTAATCGGCGTTCCCCTGGGTATTCTGATTGCCTATAATTCTCGTTTTGGAGCTATGGTAAAACCTGTACTGGATGCCATGCAGACTATGCCCAGTTTTGTATATTTAATTCCTGCTATTATGTTGTTTGGATTAGGTAGCGTACCTGCTGTTTTTGCTACAGTAATTTATTCTACTCCGCCGGCTATTCGTTTGACCAGTTTAGCCATAAAAGGTGTATCTAAAGAGATGGTGGAAGCAGGTCATGCTTTTGGTTCGACAACATGGCAGATTTTGACTAAGATAGAGCTGCCTCAGGCCTTTCCTACTATTATGATGGGAATTAACCAGACCACAATGATGGCAATGGCTATGGTGGTAATATCATCTATGATTGGAGCTAAAGGACTGGGACTAAATGTCCTGCAGGCAATTAACCGGATTAATATTGCTATGGGTTTTGAAGCAGGAATAAGTATTGTAATTTTAGCAATAACCATTGATAGAATTACTCAAGGAATTGCCAATAAATATAAGTATCCAAAATAAGTTAAATTTAAATTTCTTATTTTAGATATGATAATTGAAGGAGATTAATCAGCTATGAGTGAAAAGATTAAGGTAAAAAAGCTAACTAAAATATTTGGGAAAAATCCCAAAGAAATATTAAAACGATTAGTAAAAAATCAATCAAAAAATAAAATTTTTAAAGAGACAGGTAATACTGTCGGGGTGAGTAAAGCTTCTTTTAGTGTAAATGAAGGAGAAATCTTTGTTATTATGGGTCTATCAGGAAGCGGAAAATCGACCTTGATCCGATGTTTAAACATGTTGAATAAACCTACTGACGGAGAAATCTATGTAGATAATGAAAATATTGTTAAATATAACCATCATCAATTAAGAGAATTTAGACAAAAAAAGGCTACTATGGTATTTCAGGGTTTCGGACTTTTTAACCATCGAACTGTAATTGGAAACGTAGAGTACGGTTTGGAGGTTAGGGGAATGAATAAAGAGGAAAGGCATAAAATTGCCAAAGAAACTATTGATTCTGTTGGATTAGACGGATGGGAAGATAAGTATATTACCGAATTAAGCGGGGGGATGCAGCAGAGAGTCGGTTTGGCCCGGGCTTTAGCGAACAATCCGGATATCCTGTTAATGGACGAACCTTTTAGCGCTCTCGACCCTTTAATTCGCCGGGACATGCAATTGGAATTATTGGATATTCAGGATAAATTACACAAGACTATCATATTTATTACTCATGATGTTAATGAAGCCTTTAAGCTGGGTGATCGCGTAGCAGTAATGAAAGATGCTGAAATAGTACAGATAGGGGTACCCGAAGACATTTTAAATAATCCATCTAATGCTTATATCGAAGATTTTGTCAAAGACATTGACCGTTCAAAGGTTCTACAGGCTAAACATATTATGTTTCAGCCAGGGGCATTGGTAACAAAAAAACACGGATTAAAAGTAGCTATTAACGAAATGGAAACCAATGGAATTTCCAGTGTTTTTGTGGTTGATGAGAAAAGAAGATTACAGGGAATTGTAACCATTGATGATGCTATTGAAGCCGTAAAAAACAAAAAAACCATGAAAGATGTATTAAAACATGATTATTCTACTACCGATGAAGAAACCTATGTACAGGAACTGATACCCACAGCGATTGACACAAAGTACCCAATTGCAGTAGTTAATGAAGATAATAAATTGCTTGGTGTCATTGTAAGAGTATCGGTTTTATCCGGATTAATACAAGATCAAGATAAATAGGATATATTATTTATTCCACATCGCTCTTCACTGTTTTTAATATATGCTAATCAGTATATAATATATATTGAATTTGCTACTATTTTTTATAGACTTCTATAAATTTT
>JAYEGH010000110.1:0-3157 GCA_034659055.1 Candidatus Caldatribacteriota bacterium | reverse complement strand
GTACAGCGTTTAGCGTATAGCGTATAGGTGCGGGTTATAAGTGTAAGAAAAATACAAAACGCAAGATAAATCAGTTAACTGGTTTTCTGGTTAGTTTGTTAGTTTGTTTAATACTAATAATTATCAACCAATTAACCAGGTAACCAAGCAACTAATTAACGAATCAAGAGATACAATTAAATTAAAATCAAAAATTTAAAAAACGGAGGGAAGAGCCATAATACTTAATAAAGCTTTTCAAGAAAAAAAACTATCGCCACCTCAGGTATTAGCATTAGGGTTTCTTTCGGTAATTGCTGTAGGTACTATACTTCTTAATCTTCCCGCAGCTTCCGGTACGGGAAAAAGCATAGGTTTCATCAATGCCCTTTTCACTGCCACTTCTGCCACCTGTGTTACCGGATTGATTGTGCTCGATACCGGAAAAGATTTTTCTACTTTTGGGCAATTAGTTATCCTGATTCTCTTGCAATGCGGTGGATTAGGGATAATGACTATGTCTACCATGTTTGCCTTTTTAACAGGAAAAAGAATCTCTTTAAGGCAGAGAATAATAATGCAGGAATCCTTAAACCATTTTTCTATAGGAGGTTTAGTTCGCTTAGCTAAATATATTTTAATATTTACGGCAGCTATCGAAATTGTAGGGGCAACTATCCTGTTCTTTTGCTGGCAGAAGATCTATTCCCCATTACAAGCTTTGTACCTGGCAGTCTTTCACTCTATCTCCGCCTTTTGCAATGCAGGATTTTCTCTCTTTTCAGACAGCATAATGCGCTATAAAGGAGATTTAATTATCAATCTTACTTTTATGATTTTAATTATATTGGGAGGGATCGGATTCCTGGTTTTATTAGAACTTTTTCAATACGGAAAAAACGGAACCCTCTCCCTACACGCTAAATTAGCCTTAAAAATGAGTCTTATACTTATTCTAACCGGTTTTATAATTATATTTTTTATAGAATCTAATAATCCTTCCACCCTAAGAGATTTGAGTTTCCCCGAAAAAATATATGGTTCAATTTTCCAATCGGTTACTACCCGTACCGCAGGTTTTAATACCATCCATATCGGGAGCATGCAAAATGCTACCCTTTTCTTGATTATTATCTTAATGTTTATTGGTGCCTCTCCCAGTTCTACCGGAGGAGGAGTTAAGACTACTACTTTTGGCTTACTACTATTATACGTCTTGTCCTCACTAAAAGGGAAAGAAGAGATTCAAATCTTCAAAAGAAGAATATCACAGGATATAATCCCCAAAGTCTTAACCGTTATCACCCTCTCTTTGGGTCTGGTTATTATCATGACCGTTCTATTGTCCTGTGTTGAAGGAGAGGATTTTATAAAAGTATTATTCGAGGTTGTTTCTGCTTTTGGTACAGTAGGATTATCAACAGGCATTACCTCGTCTTTGAGTGTAGCTGGTAAGATTATAATTATTATCACTATGTTTACCGGCAGAATTGGACCTTTAGGTCTTGCTCTGTCATTAATTCAAAAACGTGAACCAGAAATGATCAAATATCCTGAAGAAAAAATTATGGTGGGATAAAATCGTATCGCGTATTGCGTATCGAGTATCGCGTGAAGAAAGAAGCAATTAAGAGACTATTGAGAGGGCGTATGCAACATGCATCTGCTTCTGGATACTGGCTTCTATCTTCTTCTTTCTTCACTATATACTATATACTAAATACTATATACTAGTTAAAAGAGGAGGAAATTTTTCATGGAACAATTTATAGTTCTTGGTTTGGGAAGATTTGGTTCGGCAGTAGCTACTACCCTGGTTGAGTTAGGGCATGAAGTCCTGGGGGTAGACAATAACAAAGAAAGAGTAGATGCCTTAAAAGATAAGATAACTCAGACAGTGCAGGCTAATATCACCGAAGAAAAAGTTTTAAAAGAATTGGGAGTAAAAAATTTTGATGCGGCCATTGTGAGTATCGCCACTGATTTAGAGGCAAGCATCTTGGTAACTATAATGCTAAAAGAAATGGGATTAAAACATATTATTGCTAAAGCCCAAAGTGCTCTCCACGGAAAGGTCTTGGAAAAGATCGGGGTCGATAAAATAGTATTCCCTGAAAGAGATATGGGGAGAAGAATTGCCCGTAGTTTAATTATTCCTAATATTAAAGATTACATAGAACTGGAACCCGATTACAGCCTTATTGAGATTGAAGCCTTGCCCAAATTTGTAGATAAAACCTTAAGTGAACTTGACCTGCGGAATAAATACGGAATAAATGTTTTAGGTATTAAAAGAGATCATAACTTTAATATCTCACCCCAGGCAAAAGAAGTAATAAAAAAGGGAGATTTTCTAATTGTAATCGGAGAGACTAAAAAAATTACTGAATTAGTCGGCAAATCAAAACATTAAAAAATAATTTTTCAGGAATTATTAACTGTTTGGAGTACAAAAAAATTTCCAAACGCTAATGATAAGAGAAGAAATATGCAAATATTTGATAGAAAATTAAAAAAATATTTTCCTAATTACATACTCCAAAGTCTGTTAGCTACTGTTACTCTGACCATCATTCTTTATTTTGAAAATATATTTACTAATACCGCAGTTGTTGCTTCTTTAGGAGCTACCACTTTTATTATCTTTGCTATGCCTAAATATACCACCGCTCAACCTCGGAGAGTTATCGGAGGACATATAATCGGCATTGTTTCGGGAATTCTTTGTTTTTATATTGCTTCTTTGACTCAAAACAAAGAAAATTTTTTTCTTTCCCACGAAATGCTTAAAATCCTCATCCCATCCCTCTCTGTAGGATTATCTATCTTTTTTATGGTCATTACTAATACCGAACATCCTCCTGCCGCCGGTACTGCTCTGGGAATTACGATTCAAGGATGGAGTTTTTCAACTATAATAGTTGTTTTAACAACTGTTATTATTTTATCATTTTTTAAATATCTACTAAAAACATGGCTAAAAGATTTAGTATAAATATTATTAAGGGATAACCAATTCTCCAACTTACAAATTCAATAGTTAATATATTTATTATTTTCAATTTTTTTCTTATCACGGACAGACACAAGGTCTGCCCCTACGGTAATTAGTTTTCTCATAATTCCAACCTAAACCTTCTCTTTTTGCTCAATATTCGTTTCTTCTTTTAAATTCCTG
>JAYEGH010000109.1:0-3168 GCA_034659055.1 Candidatus Caldatribacteriota bacterium | reverse complement strand
TTCTTTATCAAACATTTCACACCTCTCAAATAATAGTATATAGTATCGAGTATCGCGTATCGCGTTTAAAAGACTGTAATAAGTAATATGTAATGAGTAATACGCAACGGAAAACTTAAAGCGAAAAGTGAAAAACCAGAATTTAAAAGTTAAAACTTTTCTGCAATTGATTAAATATTCAAAATTCTGTATTTATCAATTATATTTACATCTTATATCTTATATAGTTGTCATGTTGGGGGCGGATTTATCCGCTCCGAGTTATTGCTAATTTTTCAGGCGGGTTCCATAAATCGAACCCCTACTTTTTAAATACTTTGAGTTATTAATTATTGTTCTGGATTCTGACTACTGGCTTCTTAGTTCTAAATTATATCTCTTCCTCTCTTCATTAATTACTTATATGCTATTCTTTAATTTTAAACTTTGGTTTTACCTTTTCAGTTCTAGGCTTTACACTATATGCTACCTGTTATGCTATTTTTAGTATTTTAACTTAGAAACAAATATATTTATCGATATAACATTTATACCAGTTATGTATTCTAATTCCTTTTTTAGGTCTTTCTGAATTTTAACTCCAACCTGAGGGATATTTTTTCCATACTTAAGAATTAAATTGATATTTAGTAAAATACCTTCTTCTTTGATATTTATTTGAGATTTACCTAATTCTACAACTTCTTTGAAATCGTTAAGTATATAAATTACTATATCTAAAATCGCATTTTCGGAAACATATAATTTTCCAAAATAACTAAAAGGCGGCCTTACTATCGCCCTTTCACCAATTTTTCTTTTACTATATCTTCTCTTATAAAATATTTCTAATGATTCTAATATATTTACCGGAAATTTTCTTTGTACTTCAATTCCCGGTAAAGGTATAACATGTCTCCCCTCTTTTAATCTGCTAGATTTTGCCTCAACAATCTCCTTGTCTGTAGAAATATTTTCAATCTTTAAAATTCTTCTGGGAGGTGGCAATTCTAAAGTTTTAGTAATTTTATCAATCATCCTGGTAGATGTTCCAATAATCAATATTTTCTTTGGTTTAGCTTTTTTTATTACTTCTATTACTTCTTTAGCATGAAAATCTTTTTCGAAAATAGCTGTTCTGATGGCTTGAATTCTATTCTTTTCTTTTTTAGCAGAATGTCCAGCTAATATTTTATCTTTTCTTATTAGAAGGCCATCGTCAATTATATAATTTATATTATATCTATGAGCAACTAATAGAGCTTTGTAGCTCTTACCGGTTCCACTTTCCCCTATTAAAGCAACTATTTCCACTTTAATTACCTTCTCCCAACATATCTCGTATCGCGTATTGCGTGATGCGTATTGCGTCTATAGTAATAGCGTACAGCGTACAGCGTATAGTATGACAAGCTAAAAACTTAAAGGAAAAAACAAAAAACCATAATTCAAAAGTTAAAACTTTTTGCAATTGATAAAATATTTAGAATCCTACATTTATCAATTATACTAACATCATATATAGTTATTTTGTAGGGGGCGGATTTATCCGCCCCGAGTTATACCCTACGATCTTGTCTTTATTCTTCTTTCTTCACTATCCGCTATACACTTCTTCGCTATATACTATATACAACATACTATATACTAATTTTATCTTTTAGTTTTTACCCAGCCTCTTCCTTCTACTGCTCTTGCAACTCTTTGAAGAGAAATAAGATAGGCAGCATCTCGTGTATAGACATTTTTCTCTCTTGCCAAATCATCAACTGCATTAAAAGCATTGGTCATAATGCGATCTAATTTTTCAACTACTTCTTCTTTTGACCAATAAAAATTCATGTTATTTTGAACTTCTTCAAAATAAGAAACAGTCACTCCCCCGGCATTGCAAAGGAAATCAGGAATAACATAAACACCTTTTTCTTTAATTGTCTCATCCGCTTCCAAAGTAGTTGGTGTATTAGCAGCTTCAGCATAAACTTTCAGAGTATCAAAATTAATCTTATTTACATTCTCTTCAGTAATTGCATTTCCCATAGCAGCAGGAATAAGCACAGTTACTGGTTTTTTCAACCAGGCATCGGCATCTTCTTGTTTCCAGCCAAAAGATTTTGCCTTTTCAAGATTAACAGTTCCAAATTTGTCTAATGTTCCGGGTGCAAGTAAGTCTTTAGGATCAATCCCGTCTTCACAACTATAAGTATATGCTTTTTTGTCTTTAGAATCCCAACAAGAGATAGCAGTTACTTTTCCACCATATTGAGTAAATAATTCACAACAATATTGAGCATTATTACCGGCTCCCTGAATAGAAGCAGTAGCACCTTTAAAATCTAAACCTAATCTTTTGAATGCTTCACGAACACAATAAATAACACCATAACCGGTGGCTTCTGTTCTCCCTAAAGAACCTCCGACCCCAACGGATTTACCGGTAACAAATCCGGGTTTTCTGCTTCTGGCAAGAGTATCATATTCATCCATCATCCAGAGCATATCCTGGGGATTAGTAGCAACATCAGGTGCAGGAACATCCATTTCCGGACCAACTATATCGTAAACTTTTCTTACCCAACCACGGCAAAGTCTTTCTGTTTCTCTCTCGGATAATTTTCTGGGATCAACAACAATCCCTCCCTTTGCTCCACCCAAAGGAATATCTACGACTGCACATTTCCAGGCCATCATCATTGCCAATCCTCGAACCATATCGAGAGTCTCTTCATCTGCAAATCTAATACCACCCTTTGCGGGACCTCTTGCACTTGAATGTTGAACTCTGAAGCCGGTAAAGGTTTTAGTTGTTCCGTCATCCATATCTACCGGGATACGAACTATTATTTCTCTCTCTGCATCTCTCATAAATTCTTGTAAAGCAGGATCCAGTCCTAAAATTTCTGCATTGTGGTCAAACTGAGCCTGTACGATTTTAAATGGATTTCTTTCTTTTGTCATTTTTTCTCCTTATTTTTTTTATTTGATACTAAAAATTTGATTAAAAAAATATTTGTTTTTCCCTATACTAAGTCTCCTTTTATTATATAATTATTTAATTTTTATCAATCAGCTTCATTATTGCTTAAATTACCTAGGCCTTCAATAAATTGAAATACTTTACCACTTGAACTAAAACTTAATTTTTTTCAAACTCTTGCCGGAAGATAAAAATTTATCAATAGCCCGGGC
>JAYEGH010000108.1:0-3205 GCA_034659055.1 Candidatus Caldatribacteriota bacterium | reverse complement strand
AAAGGGCTTGAAATTGACAAGCTCCCCGGGTAGGATTCGAACCTACAACCCTCCGGTTAACAGCCGGATGCTCCACCGTTGAGCTACCGAGGAATAACACAAATAATTATACATAAAAACAATACCCGAGTCAATATTTTTATGGGATTTTTCATTTTTTTTAGAAATAATTCTCTTTTATTGAGTAAGTCACTACAATCTCTGTTAAAATATATTTTTCACCGCTTATTCTAAATAATCTTTTAACTTTCTGCTTCTGCTGGGGTGTCTTAATTTTCTTAATGCTTTTGCCTCAATTTGCCTAATCCTTTCTCGAGTTACTCCAAATTCCCTGCCTACTTCTTCTAAAGTATGAGAATGACCACCTGCAATCCCAAACCTCATTTCCAATACCCTCTTTTCTCTATAAGTTAAAGTACTTAATACATCCTCCAACTGCTCTTTAAGTAAAGTATAAGAAGCAATTTTAGGAGGTGCAAGAGAGTCCTTATCTTCTATAAAATCTACTAAGTGACTGTCTTCTTCTTTCCCTATGGGTGTTTCTAAAGAAACAGGTTCTTGAGCAGTTTTTAGTATCTCCCTTACTTTATCTTCAGAAACTTCCATTCTTTTAGCTATTTCTGAAATATTTGGTTCTCTTCCCAATTCCTGTAAGAGGTGACGCGATACTCTAATTAATTTATTAATAGTTTCTACCATATGAACAGGGACCCTAATTGTTCTGGCTTGATCTGCAATAGCCCTTGTAATTGCTTGCCTTATCCACCATGTAGCATAAGTGCTAAATTTATATCCCTTCCTATAATCAAACTTTTCTACTGCTCTAATCAAACCCATATTTCCCTCTTGAATAAGATCTAAAAATAACATTCCCCTTCCCACATATCGCTTAGCAATGCTTACTACTAATCTTAAATTTGCCTCTACTAATTTCTTTTTGGCACGATGGTTTCCTTTTTTCATCTTCTTTGCTAAACTTACTTCTTCCTTGGCTCTTAAAAGATTTATCTGCCCTATTTCCTTTAAATACATCTTTACCGGATCATCTATCTCTATTTCTTTTGACAATATTGCCTCTAAATTTGATTCTTTTTTAGATAAAGCTTTTAACTTGTCTTTCTTTTCAACTTCTTTATCTTTTAGCAATAAATGACCCTCTTTTTCAGTTTCGACTAAATCAATCCCCTTCTCACTTAGAATGTCATATAAATCTTCTATTTTAGTAATCTTTACAATATCATCAGCTAAATATTTTTCTATTTTCTTATAGGTCAAATAGCCCTGATTTTTTCCCTCTTTAATTAATTTTTTAAATATATCGTTTTTCCCCATTTTCAAGCCTTCCTTTATAAAAGTTAAATTATTTATTAAAAAATATATATTATTTTATAATTTATTTTTTTAATTGTTTTAACATTTTTCTTAATTCTTCCAAGTCGTTTGCTTCTATCTTATCGGATTTCTTTATTTTTTCCTCAAGTATCCTTGTTTTTTTTTCAAGATTTTTTCTCTCTACCGTATCTATATAGCCCGATATTATCTTTTCATTAAAAGTTATCACTTCTTCCATTAGAATCTTTGAAATTAAATTTGTTGCCTCCTCATTATCTAAATAATCAATAATTTTTTGAGAATCTATTTTTTTATTATCTTCTAAAAATTCTTTTATAGCTAACACAATTTGATGATGTAACGGAACTGAAAAATCATCTACTTCCAATTTTTTTAAAACTTTTTCGGCAATTTCTACATTTTCTAACATAGATCCGATTAATATTTTTTCAGCCTTGATATTTCCTGATTCGGAATCCTTATTAATAAAACTGGGGGTAAATTCTTTTAATCCCCTCTTATATTTTCTAAAATCAGTTCTAATTGAACTTTCCGATAATTTTAATTTTTCTGATATTTTATTAATTTGTATTGTTAGTTCATTATCAGTTTCAATTAAGCCTAATGTGGGCATAATTTCTTTTATTATTTTTACCTTCCCTTCCATGCTTTGAAATCCATACTTAAAATATAGGAGTTTTAATTTATAGTCTATTAGAGAAAGTGAACTATCAATTAAATTTTGAAAATATTCTTTTCCTTTTTTAATTAAAAAATCAGCAGGGTCATCACCTGATGGTAAATTTATAACTCTAACCTCTAATCCGGCTTTCATTAGTAAGTCCAAACTTCTCAAGGTTGCTAAATTTCCTGCTAAATCTGAATCATATGCAATTAAAACAGTCTCTGTAAAACGTTTTATTAAATCTATCTGTTTTGTAGTCAATGCTGTTCCCAAAGAAGCTGCTATATTATCAAATCCATACTGTTGTGCTATTAAAACATCTGTATAACCTTCTACAATAATTATTCTATTTTTTTTCCTAATACCCTCTTTTGCAAAATTCAAATTATATAAATTGCTACCTTTATTATAAATTAAGGTTTCCGGAGAATTTATATATTTAGGTAAAGAATCGTCTATAACTCTACCTCCAAAACCAATCACATTACTCTGCAAGTTAAAAATAGGAAAAATTATTCTATCCCTAAAACGATCGATATATTTTCCTTCTATTTTACTCCTTTTTATTAAACCGGTATTAATCTGTTCTTCATACGAATAATCCTTTTTCTTCAAATATTTTACTAATGTGTCCCACCCGGAAGGTGCATATCCTATCTTATACTTTTCGATACTATTGCCATTAATCCCTCTTTTTTTTAAATAATTTATTATTTTTTTTCCTCTATTTGTCTTTAATAGATATTCTTGATAAAATTTCAACACTAAACTGTTTAATACATATTGCTTTTCTTTCTTTTTATAGAGAATATTTTCTTTTCTATCATCTGTAGGAATAGCTACCCCTGCTTTTTTAGCTAACATCTCTACCGCTTCAGTAAAACTTACCTTCTCAAATTTCATGATAAAAGTAAATACATTCCCTCCTTCACCACATCCAAAGCAATGAAATAACTGCTTTTCAGGGCTTACCATAAAAGAAGGGGTTTTTTCCTCATGAAAAGGACATAGTCCTTTAAATCCTCCCCCTGCTGGTTTTAAGGGAACATATTCAGAAATTATATCTACAATATCGCAACCGTTTCTAATTTCTTCCAACAAATCAGCCGAAAATCTCATTTATTATAATTCACCTTCACATTTATTTTTATTTATAATTAATGATATTTTTTTATATTAATATATTCT
>JAYEGH010000107.1:0-3219 GCA_034659055.1 Candidatus Caldatribacteriota bacterium | reverse complement strand
TCACTGTTTATCACTAAATCATATTTCCCTTTATCTCCAACTGCTTTTATAGCTTCAATAACATCAGAATAACGGGCAGCTTGATATGATTTCATCTCTGCAATAATTTTTTCTTTAATTGGATCCCATTCTTTATTAAATTTGTCCTCTAATTTTTTAAGTCCGGTTTCATCGAGACCCTTGCCCTGTTTGTTTAGCTCTTCCTGCCGTTTCTGTAGTTCTTCTCTTAAATTTAAATTAACCTGGTTAATTTTCTGGGTATAAGGGTGATTAGAAATAACTTGAGTTAAATTTACTAAACCGATCTTTGCATCAGCTGCATCAATATTTTGGATACCTAAAAATAATAAAATAATCACCAAAAACAATAAAACGAATGTTAATTTAAATCCTGTTCCTTTTTTTGCTACTTGCATTATTTTCCTCCTTAATAATTAGTATCGTGTATTGCGTATCGCGTATCGCGTATCGCGTTAAAAATAGCATCTCGTATATATAGTTAACCAGTTAACCGGTTACCCGGTTTACCAGTTAATATTAATTGGCCAATTCACCAATTCACCAATTAGCCTATTCACCAATTCACCGATTAAGATATGTTTTTATTATGTTTCTCCTTTTTTTAATTCTTATTACTCATTTCTAATCACTGTATCTTTATTAATGACCAATACACAGGTAGGACGCCTGTCCTACGGGAGGAACGAATAACTAAAAACCATTCTAAATCCCGCACTTATATCCTACATCTTTTCTTTGTCACTTATCACTGTATTCTCAACTAACGACTAATTTAACCGGCAAACTGGGTAACCGGCTAACTGAATTATCTTATCTCTATCTTAATTGGGTAATTGGGCAATCGGCTAATTAATCTAAAACGTATGTCCTATGCTAAAGTATGTTTTTCCCTCTCCTGATTCGCCCATTCCGTAATCCAATCGAATCGGACCTAAGGGAGTATCAAAACGAATACCTGCTCCTTTGCCAATTTTTAAATCTGTTAAATCAATGCTGTCTTCAAAATTCCAAGCTTGACCAAAATCAGCAAATATTACTGCTTGAAAATTCTCAGCTAAAGGAAGCCTGTATTCCGCATTGAATACTAAAGATCTGTCCCCGACAAATTCACCATAATCATATCCCCTTACTGTATTCATTCCTCCAATTTCATATTTTGCAAAAGATGGTAAATCGGTATCAGCTAAACCGCCTATAGCTCTTAAAGCTATTACTCCTTTGCTAAAACTATCGGTTAACTTTTTAGCAGTACCAATATTAACCACATCTCCAATAAATTTGGTGGAAATATATGTCCGGAGGGTTAAATTATATTTGGTAAAATTATAATCCCCGCTTAAAAATCCTCCTGCTTTTTCCATAGAAAGCCTATCATACCAACCGCAAGTAGGATTAAATACATCATCACGAGTATCATAAGTAATATATGGAGTAAGACTATTGGTTAATCCTTCATTAGTATCTTCAGGAAGTTCTCCGGAAATTAGATCATAAGTAACTTTTTCGCTCTTAAACTCCAATCCTAATTTAATAGCATCATTCATCTTCCTTCCAAAAATTAATTTCCCCCCTAATCTTTCCTCATCATATTCATTGGTTACCCCATTCTCATCTTTTGTGTAAGATGTAACATCATATACTTCAAATCCGAAAGAATTGGGAGTGCCGAATACCCAGGGCTCAAGAAAAGATATTTTATAAGTAGTTTTACTTCCCAATTCTATTTTGGCTTCTAATTTTTGTCCTCCTCCAAAAAAATTCTTTTCCTCATAGCTGGTAAATCCCATCAGACCTTCTTCAGAATTATATCCCAGTCCAATTCCAAATTTTCCAGTATTTTTTTCAATTACTTCAATCACTAAAATTACTAAATCCTCGTCACTTCCCGGTTCCAGTTTCATGGTTACATCTTCAAAATAGCCCAGGTTATAAATTTTTTGTAAAGATTTTCTAACTACTTTAAAATTAAATAGGTCTCCGGGGATAATATTAATTTCCCGGCTTATGACATTTTCTTTAGTCTTATCATTTCCTTCAATTATTATTTTTTCCAAACGGCCTTCAGCAATAGTAATCCACAATTTTCCCTTTTCGTCAAAATTAACATCCTTAATATTAATCAAAAGGTAACCTTCGTCTTTATATATTTGAGAAATACGTTTTAGATCATTTCTCAATATTTTTTGGGAAAATATTTGCTCTTCATTTAATACCATTACTTCTCTCATCTCTTTTTCTAAAACTACTGTATTGCCATCAATATTTATTTCTTCTATAGGAGGATATTCCATCACGACAAATACAACCTTATAACCATCTCGAAAAGACTCTAACTTTATATTTATATCTTTAAAATAGCCCAGCTCATAGACTGCCTGTAAATCTTTTTCAATATTCTCTTTAGAAAATACATCCCCCAGATTAGAAGCGATTTGAGAAATTATTAAATCTTTGGAAATATTTTCATTCCCCTTTACTACAATAGCAGTTATTTCCCCTTGATTAGCAGCTAAAACTGAAGTCATGCTGCTCAAAATAAACAACATAGTTAAAAATCCTAATAAAATTATTTGATTTCTTCTATTTTTGTTTTTTTGCATTTCCTGCTCTCCCTTATTAAAATATTTTTTACATTTTTAAAATTCACATTATATATAACATTCTATTAGAATTCATATTGTAATTCAAATTTTAATTCAAATTCCTCATCCTGTAAACTTGCCGAGCCTATCTCTGTGTTAAAAGTCAGGTCATCTTTAACCTTATACTCAAATCCTAAATTAGCTTTTCCCAATTCATTTAAAGGTGCAGAATAGGTTAAGTAAAAATTCTCCGAAAAATATTTTCCCATTTTCAGGGCCAGACCCGGTAGAGATAAGCCGTGATTCAGGGTTAGATTAGTATCTTGTTCTTGTTGAAAGATTGTTTCAATGTTAAAGTCATCTATTCCCAAGCTATCTGCTACTTCATTTTCTATCTGATTTAAAAAGGTGACACTTATACCTTGAGCAATTAAATTTATCATTTCCTCTTTTAGAATTTCACCTAATTCTCCTTCTGTTAAACCGGCATAATTCTTATTAAACATCAAAAGAGAAATTATTTCACTTTCACTTAGAGATGGGGAAGAATCAAGGGTAATATTAAGCTGGGAAAAACTCCCTCCCAGGGTTAGTAGAACATCAATATCATCTATTT
>JAYEGH010000106.1:0-3260 GCA_034659055.1 Candidatus Caldatribacteriota bacterium | reverse complement strand
AATGGGTTTAAAAAATCCACGATTTAATATTTTTAATATTATCGGAATTATGTTAATCACTGCAATATGCCTCTTGTTAGTAGCAGCATATCTGAATTTTTTTAATCCCAATATTTTTGAAGATATAGATAAATTAATTTTACTAAGCATAATATGTTTTTTTACTATCATAATCGCTAAAATACTTAGCCAGATATCAGGATATTTAATTCCTATTGCCTCAGTTTCTATGTTAGCTGCAATTACCCTAGAATCAAGGATTGCAATATTTCTTACCATTGTCCTGAGTTATTTAACTACTTTTATTCCGGGAATAGAATTAAATCATATGATGATAGCAGTTATCGGTGGAATTGTATCAATATACAGTATTCGCAAAGCAACTCAAAGGTCTAGATTAACTAAGGCAGGTTTAATGATTGCAGGAGTAAATATTATTAGTATCTCTGCTTTAGGATTAATTAATAATATCGATTATTATTTGATTTTGAAGGATAGTTTATGGGGAATATTAAACGGATTTTTAGCGGTAATATTAACTATTGGCATTCTGCCGTTTTTAGAAAACTTTTTCGATATTACCACTTCCTTTAAACTAATGGAATTATCTAATCCCAATCAACCTTTGTTAAAGAAATTAATAATAGAAGCACCTGGGACTTATCATCATAGTATAGTAGTAGGGAATCTTTCCGAAACCGCGGCCGAAGAGATTGGAGGGAATGGATTATTAGCTCGAGTAGGAGCACTCTACCATGATATTGGCAAATTAAAAAGACCTTATTTCTTTATTGAAAATCAGGAAGCATATAAAAACATTCATGATGATATGGAACCAAGTTTAAGTGCATTGGTGATAGCTTCTCATGTTAAGGAAGGAGTGGAATTAGCTAAAAAATATAAAATTCCTAAAGATATAATAGATATAATAAAACAACACCATGGGACTGGCTTAATAACATATTTTTTTCATAGGGCTTTAAAGGAAAACGGTTCAGGAATTGATAAGATTGCAGAAGAAAATTACCGTTATTCCGGACCAAAGCCTCAGACTAAAGAAGCAGGAATTATTTTATTAGCTGATTCGTTAGAAGCTGCAACTAGAACATTAACAAATCCTACAGCAACTAGAATAAAAAGTTTAATAAAAGAAATTATAAAGAAAAATTTAGAAAATGGACAGTTAGAAGAATGTAATTTAACTTTAAAAGATTTAGATAAAATCGGAGACAGTTTTTCCAGGATACTTACCGGAATGTTCCATGCGAGGGTGGAATATCCTGATGAAGAATTAATTAAAAAAATGAGAGAAGAAAAGAAGAATGAAAATTCTAATAAAAAATCAGCAAAAAATAGTAAAGTTAAGTCAACAAAAAAATCGAGAAATAGTAAAAAAAATTCTTGAAATTCTTAAGGTTGATAAAAGGACAGAAGTCAGCATTTTATTTGCTGATGATAAATTTATAAAAAAATTAAATGGCAGGTACAGGGGAATAGATAAACCCACCGATGTATTGGCATTTTGTTTACAGAAAGGGAAGGAAGAGTTGGAATTTCCTCAAGTTGGTGAGGATAATGTTTTAGGAGATATTATTATTTCCACAGAAACAGCCCAAAGGCAAGCGGATAGCTTAAATCATAGTATTGAAAAAGAATTAACAGTACTACTGATTCATGGTTTATTACATCTATTAGGATATGATCATGAAAAAGAAGAAGATTATAAAATTATGCATGAAAAAGAAAACGAATTATTAGTTAATATAAATTTTGGAAGGTAGTTAAAAGAAAAAATTAAAAAAGTTTGATTAATATCAATATAATCTATATAATATTAACACAGAATTGTTTTTTCTAATCTATTTTAATATTTTAGTATATAGATTAGTAAAATAGCTAAAGCTATCACTGGAGAATTTATACTCTACAAAAGACTCTACTAATAAAAACAGGGGGTGACGGGATAGAAATAATATAAACAGTATTTTAGTTTTTCGAAGTATAAAAATATTTAAAAAAAAGAAAGGTGTAAAATTAATGTTAAGAAATAAAAAGAATCTAATTTTAGTATTGACAATTGTTATGGTAATGGGAGTAGTTAGTTTTGGTTTTACTGCTGAAAGACAATTTGTAGCTATAGCTACAGGTGGAACCGGTGGAACTTATTATCCGGTAGGTGGAGCATTAGCGCAAATGATTTCCAATAATACAGAAAATATAATAGTTACTGCTCAATCAGGAAATGCTTCTGTAGCTAATTGTAATTTAATAAGCAGAGGACAGATTGAAACTGGTTTTTCACAAGCTAATACAACTTATTGGTGTTATACAGGTACAGGGATATTAGAAGGAAAAACACCTATTACCAATTTAAGGGGCATTGCTTCTTTATATCCGGAAACCATTCATATAGTTGCTACCAAAGCTTCCGGAATTACTTGCATAGAAGATCTTAAGGGAAAGAAAGTTGGAGTTGGAGCACCCAATAGCGGAACTGCTGCTGATGCTGAAATAATCTTAAATGCACATGGTATTACCTTTGATGATATTCAAGCAGATTACCTCAGTTTTAATGAAGTTGCTCAGCGCTTGATTGACGGACAAATAGATGCTGGTTTTACTACTGCTGGTTACCCAACTTCCAGTATTATTAACATAGCCACTAAAAGAGACATTGTATTAGTTCCAATTAGTGATGCTAAAGCAGATGAATTATGTGCCGCTATTCCTTATTACGGAGCTACAAGTATTCCAGCCGGCATATATCAAGGTGTAGACGAACCCGTTTTGGCCCTTGCAACACCTGCTTTATGGATATGTGATGCTAAACTTTCACCAACCTTAGTTTACAAAATGACTAAAGCTTTATGGGAACATAGAGATGTCTTGGAAAAAGTTCATTCTCAAGGTAAAAACATTACCTTGGAAACCGCAATTGATGGAATCGGAGTTCCTTTACATCCAGGTGCAGAATTATATTATAAAGAAGTTGGTTTAGTCAAATAATATTTAAAAAAGAAAACGGGTGTCATATGAAAAAATATTTTTTATATAACACCCGTCATTCATTTATATAAGTCAAGAAGACGTTTCATTTGACATATTTAAATAAATTTAGAAATGTACTAAGTCAATAATTCAGTAAATATTTCTAATTTTTTATAGAAAACTTGATTATAGTAAGGTTAGTCCGGGATAAAATGTTTAAGTGTAGTATTTTATAAAAAAAGTTTCAATGTACACAATAGGAGAGCTAAACA
>JAYEGH010000105.1:0-3272 GCA_034659055.1 Candidatus Caldatribacteriota bacterium | reverse complement strand
ACTGTTATAAAGAATAAAGCCCTTCGATATTTTAACCGAAGGGCTTTATGTCAGGACAATTCTATGATAATTCTTAGGGAATTTTCCTTAAAATCTTTAAAATTTAAAGACTAAGGCATCGGTACGACAATTTCCTGTCCCGGAAGAATTAATCTTGGATTTTCCAGGTCGTTGAGAGCATTCAGTTCTTCCCAGGTCATGCCATATTCTTCGGCAATAGCCCATAGATTATCTCCCGGTTCTACGATATAAGTAGAAACTTTCAATTTTCCTTCATCAATAAGCTCATAAACATTCAATGCTTTCACATTTAATGTTCTACCATCTTCGGAAGTCGGAATCTTCAATTCTCCACTTCTTACCATATCAAAAACAGTTTCTTTTAGTGAAGATTCAAGGTCAACTCCGGTTATTTTCCAGTTATTATCTACGGTAGGAACCAGCTCTCCACCTTTTTCTTCTTGAACATATTTAATAATTAAGGCTCGAATCCTACCAGCATCCTGCATAACCTCGTAGGAATCATAATATCTATCATCCATGGTGACTAAACCCAATCCCAGTAAAGTTCCAAAACGATAATTATTTAATGATAAACGATAAATATTATTATCAACAAGCGGCAGACCTTGTATCAATATATTTTCTACCCGTTCTCCTGCCGGTTTAGAGAGATTAATATCATAAGTCATCCCGGAGAACATATCATAATTATAACCGCGAATTTTGGGATTAAAACTAATGGTAATATCCCCATCTTTATAGCTGTTATAATAACTTGCTGACCATTCCATATATTTTTTCAAGTTTGCACCGGTAATCTTTGTTCCTACCAAAGTGTTGGGATATTTGTAAATAAAGGCTACGTCTTTCTTTTTGAAGGGTCCTTTTAATAAGTTTGAGCCAAAATTAAAGAGTGCTGCTGAAGAAACGTCTGCTTCAGTATAAAACATTTGCACTTCATTAATTAAATCAATTACCGAAGTATCTTCTAATTGAGAGGTAGGCATGGTGGTAATTTCTGCTTCTCCGGTGATATAGTCAGGAGAGGCAATAAAATCAGCAGTAATCTCTCCCACTACTAAATTGGCATCAGCAACCGATTCATCATGTACAAACTTAAATTTTGCTAAAACTTCCGGGTCAGGGTCTACCGGTTTGGTTTGAATATTTTCAGTAGCTACATCAACTACTTCCCATTTATCTCCGACTTTTTCCATCTTAATTACTGCTTTAGCTAAAGCCCAACCCCACTTTCCGGGTTCGATAATATACACGCCATTTGTTACTTCATTATATTTTGCATGGGCATGTGCGGCAAAGATTACCGAATACTCCGGACAGGCTTCAGCGATTGCTATTGAGCCTTCATAACCATGTTCTCCATCCGGACCTAAATGGAATGCTCCAATTAAGACATCGTATTTGCCTTCAAGTTCGGCAATACACTTTTTAGATTGTTCTACTGTACCGGGGAAAGTTAAACCTTCAAAATGTTCCGGAGCACTTGCCTCCCATAAAGTAATATTAGGAGGAGTCATGCCTATAAAAGCTATCCTTACCCCGTTAACCTCAAAAATTTTATAAGGTTCAACATAATAAGTTCCATCAGTCTTTAAAATATTTGCTGATAATGTAGTATTCTTAAAAGTAGCTACATTTTTATCCAAGAAAGCCTTTTCAAAATTGAACTCGTGGTTTCCGATGACCCATACATCATAATCAAGCATATTTAATCCTTCAATCATCGGATGTATAGGTAAATCATTAAATAACTCTGCACTATTGTCCTGAACGGCGTCTCCACAGTCAATTAAAAGCGCATCAGGATCTATTGCTCTTTCTTGTTTTACCAGAGTTGCAATTTTGGCCAGTCCAGCATCACTGTCTACTGTATCGGTAGCATAATCATGTGGGTAAATTCGACCATGTAAATCTGCAGTTCCTAAAATAGTAATGGTTGTAGTATCTGCGGCAAAAACAGATGAGAAAAGCAAGCTAAAAACCAGGGTCAAGGTCAGTAAAATCGATAGTATTTTAAATTGTCTTTTCATTTTTAGAATCCTCCTTTAATATTTTTACTATCTAAGACAACATGTTTATACGAATAAATTTTCAACTTTTTTTATTTATAATGATATATTTATACTTTACACTGCTTTTTATAAATCCTCCTTTTCTATGAAATATTCTTTATGTGTTAAAAAATAATTCTCTTTCTACTTCTACATATTCACAAATTAAATAACTGATAAAAATATGAACCTCTTCTATTCGAGGTATCACTTTTGAAGGAACTGAAATAACAATATCCGTATATTTTAGAAAATCAAATTTATCAATCTGCCCAGTCAGAACAAGTGTGTAAATTTTAAGATCATAAGAAACCTTAAGTGATTCGATTGTATTTTTTGATTCGCCGCTGGCAGTAAGAGATATAAGCATATCTCCCGATTTATCTTTTATATATCATTATGTTTTATTATAAATAATAGCTTTAAGTTACTCTTTTTTTTCTTCCTTCTATACTGCTTTTTAAAAATCCTTCTTTTTTGTGAAAATAAATTTATTTTTTTTAAATAACTACGCAAATTATTTTATTACCTGACAGAATAGCAAGGCTTTATTAAATCGAACATGATTAATTAGATTAGATAGAGTGTGAAATGGTCTAAACTAGGGGGTCAGATCTCAACATTTGACATTGGTCATCCATTTAGAACATTTGTCACCTTTTGCTTCATCTCTTCTATTTCAGAGGGTTTCGCAACTTCACATATTTTAATCACTTTCGTTTATTCAAATTTAAAACCTTTTTGCTTAAAAAGCTTCAGGCATACATCAACCACTTTCGGGTCATAGAAAATACCCTTGTTTTTAGAGATTTCTTCCAGGGCGGCATCTATTCCGAGAGCAGATCGATAAGGACGGTGAGAAGACATAGCTTCTACTACATCAGCTACTGCCATGATTTTTGCTTCCGGGAGGATCTCCTTATCTTTTAAGTTATTGGGGTATCCTGTGCCGTTTATCCTTTCATGATGCTGAAGGACAATACTTGCTACAGGGTAGGAGAAATCTATATGTTTCAAGATATCATATCCTGTTTGGGAGTGTTCTTTGATCAGACTGAATTCCAGATCAGTTAAGGTGGTGGATTTACTTAAGATTTCGGTAGGCACACTTATCTTTCCGATATCATGGATTAGGGAGGCTATCCTTATCCCTTCAATTTTATCCGGAGAAAGGTTTAGCTCTTTAGCTATAGCTGT
>JAYEGH010000104.1:0-3275 GCA_034659055.1 Candidatus Caldatribacteriota bacterium | reverse complement strand
AATTTTTTGGCTCTCTTTAGTTAATAGTTTAGATAAAGAAAAATTGGTTTACAGTTTCAATTCATTATAAGGGCGTATGCAATACGCCCCTACTTGTAACTCGCACCTTGCATCGTACAACTTTTTTCCTTATCAGATATGGACTTTTCTCTCTAACTTTTCGTTTCGCTATCGTAACTATTTAACTCTTTTCTTATTTCTTGTTACCATTGCTCATTACCTATCACTGTACTAATTGTACTTAGTATTTATCTTCACGTAATCATAAGTCAGGTCACAACCCCAGGTAATAGCACTCACTTTGCCCATCTTTAAATCAATTAAAATTTTTATCTCATCGGACGTCTCAAGGTATTTGTGCAATGCCTGTCTGGAAAATTTCAAAGGCTGACCATTTTCTACAATTTTCTCTTTTAAATAAAGGTCAACTTTATCTGGCTCTATTTCTGCTCCGGAATAGCCAACTGCTGCCAGAATTCTACCCCAGTTAGGATCCTTCCCAAAAATGGCTGTCTTGACCAAGGGTGAATTAATGACCGCTTTCGCTATTTTTTTTGCCTCATTATAAGATGAGGCATTTTGGACTTCTACTTCAATCAGTTTAGTAGCTCCTTCTCCATCTTTAGCTATACACTTCGCCAAATACTCTGCTACATATTGAAGAGTTTCTAAAAATTTACCATACGCATCATTTTTTTTATCAATCAAACTATTTTCTGCCAAACCGTTAGCCATGAGCAATACCATATCATTGGTGCTGGTATCCCCGTCTACACTAATCATATTAAAAGTCTTTTCTACAACCTGTTTAAGTGCTTCCTGAAGCAGCTCTCCTTTTATGGAAATATCGCTGGTAATAAATCCTAACATTGTAGCCATATTAGGATGTATCATTCCCGAACCTTTTGCCATTCCTCCTATTCTCACTTCCTGCCCGTTCAGCTCAAAACTCACTGCTACTTCCTTCTTTTTGATATCTGTTGTCAATATCGCCTCTGCTGCTTCAGTTCCGCTCTGGATACTTAATTCTGTAATTGCATCTTTTACGCCCGTTTTTATCTTTTCTAAAGGAAGAAACTCTCCAATTTTTCCTGTTGAAGTAACAGCTATGTGTTCCTTATTAATCTTCAAGCCATCCGAAACATAACTCACAGTCTCCCAGGCATCTGCCAACCCCTTCTCTCCTGTGCATGCATTTGCAATTCCGCTATTGATTAAAATTGCCTGTAACTTCCCTTTTGATAAAGATAAATTCTTTTCAGTAACCACCAGGGGAGCTGCCTTAAATTTATTCGTAGTAAACATACCGCAGCCTTTAGCAATTTTCTCGGAATAAATAAGAGCTACATCTTTTTTATTAAATCTAATGCCGCTTTTAATACCTGCCGCTTTTATTCCTTTGGGATAGGTTATCCCTTTTTTTATTATTTGGAAATCTTTTTTATTTAAAACGTCACTCATCGTTATAAACTCCTTTTTATTTCTAATGGATAAATCAGACTTATCCGAATATAACTGCCCTTGACTTTAACTTTAAATCAAGCCACAGGTCTCTAAAAAACCAAACATGATATTCATATTCTGTACTGCTTGACCGGCTGCTCCTTTGGTCAAATTATCAATCACTGAAACCACTTTTACCTTCCCTACTCTCTTATCTATCGCAAACCCGATATCACAATAATTTGTACCGGTTACAAATCTTGTTTCCGGTAAATTGGGAGGTGTAAATATTCTTACAAAAGGAGCTTTATGATAAAATTTTTGGTACACCTCTAAAATCTCCTCTTCATTTTTAATGCTTTTTAGATTTAAATAACAAGTCGACAGAATTCCTCTATTAATTGGCAGAAGATGCGGGGTAAAAGATACTTTTATCTCCATTTGCTCTTCTTGATTATTTTCTCCGGAATAGATAGATGATAACTCTTGCTCGATTTCCGGAATATGATTATGCTTAAGGATTTTATAAGCTTTAAAGCTCTCAGTACACTCAGCAAAATGAAGACCTAAAGACGGTTTTCTGCCTGCTCCGCTTACTCCGGATTTAGAATCAATAATCATGCCTTCCGGTTCAACAATATTATGTTTCAACAATGGGGCAATACCCAAAATTACACTGGTTGGGTAACAACCTGGATTGGCTACTAATGAAGTATTTGTTATTTTATCCAGATAAATCTCCGGTAATCCGTATACAGCTTGAGTTAATAATTTTTTACTAATCTCATTATGCTCTTTCTTATACCATTCCTTGTAAACCGCTATATCTTTTAAGCGATAATCCGCGCTTAAGTCAATCACTTTTATTCCCTTTTTGTTTAACAATTCGGGGATGACATCCATAGAAACCGTATGAGGCAAAGCAGTAAAAACCAAATCCGAATCACGTGATATTAATGCCAAATCGAGCTGAATTAATTTTTTATCCAATATATTTAAAAATTCAGGAAATACTTCTGCAATATTTTTTCCGGCATAAGTGGAAGATACCAGATGCATCAATTCCACTTCCGGATGTCCTGATAATATTTTTGTTAATTCTTTTCCTGCATATCCGGTTGCACCAATAACACTTGCTTTTATTTTTTTCATTTATTCATGCCTCATTTACTCTTATAAAATAAAAAAATCCCGCCTCTTTAGATAATCACCAAGAATTATCCAAAGGGACGAGATGAAATATACCTCTCGCGGTGCCACCCACATTGAACAAATAATCATCTATCCCGATAAAACAAAAAAATCCCGTCCCCTGATAATCTTCATTATCAAAAAGGACGAGATGTAATCTCGCGGTACCACCTGGGATTGGATAAATTATTTACCCCACTCATTAAAGGTTTCTACGGGTAACCAGCCCATTTTTATTGAGGCTCTCTTTTTAGTTATCCCTTTTAAGATACTTTCACCAAATAAATATCTCTCTCTGTAATTAAGAAATAACCTACTTTCCTCTGATTCATTATTTTTTTATAATTTATTGAAATAAATAATACACTAATTTTTTTTACTTGTCAATTTTTTTTAATAACTTGTTTGTGTCAACTCTTTGGGGGTAGTTTCTTTTGGTGAAAAAATATCTTCCGGTTTTGGGTAGACCTACCCCTTGTTCTATCAAGGCTTATTGTTTTTAGCAATAAGCATAATTGTCCTTATGTTATTTAGGTTGTAGTAATTCATGGTTACCTGCTTTCTTAAATATATTTTAATTTTTTAATAATATCCTACCTCAGTAAGTTTTCGCAGAACACCCACCCAGGGTTTGCCCTGAT
>JAYEGH010000103.1:0-3283 GCA_034659055.1 Candidatus Caldatribacteriota bacterium | reverse complement strand
GACCTTGATATACCATATAACAAATTAGATTGGGGTATGCAGACCAAAGAAGGAGCATTATTTAAAAAAGCATTAGATAAAAAATATGCAGAAAAGCCAGCACCTAAACCTGAAGTTAAACGTGAAGTTAAACCTGAAGAAAAATTAGATAAACAAGTCAAAAAAGATATAAATAAATTTTTTAAAGCAGAAGAAACATATCCCAAAAGAATAACAAAAGAAGATACAAAAGACTTTGCTAAATTTATTAAAGAAGAAGAAAAAAAGTTTTTAAAAGCCGAAGAAGAATATCCTAAAAAGATAGTCAAAGAAGAAGTTAAAGAATTAAAACCTTTAGCTACTCCCGAACAAAAACAAACAATTCAAAAATTAGCTGAAAAGCATAAATTAATTTATAAAACTAAAGCAGGTAATATAAGTGATAACAGATATAAACGATTAGCCAAAGCAATGACGGGAAAAACTTCTTCTAAGGCAATGACCAAAGAAGAAGCCAGTGAATTTATAAAAGCTATCGAGGGAATTGTACAAAGAAGACCGTGGGAACCCCCTATTATCCCTGTATCAAATATAATAGTACCTAAAGAATTCTTTGAAAATTTACCATTTAAAGAACCTAAATTAGGCAAATATGTTACTCCTAAAGAATATCTTTTAAGGCAAATAGGGGCAGAAGACTTATTAAAAGATATTATAGAGGCTAAAAAAATAAGCCATATAAAAGGGCAGGACATTAATCAATGGATTGATAAAACAGTTAAAGAAATTAACAAAAAAGCACCTATAGGACAAAAAATAAGGAAAAAGATATTTAGGCGACCTACTGACCGTATAGGTAAATTCAGGGATTTACTGGACAATTATAAAACTGCACCTGATTTTTTATCACCCGAAGATAAAAAGATATTTACTGAAATTAGGGACTTTACCAAAGGGATGCTTGATAATGTTAATAAGGTAAGGGAAAGATTAGATCTTGATCCTATAAAAGAAATTAAAGAATATATACCCCATTTTCTGGATGAATTAGCAAAACAGATTGTAAAAAAGAAATATCCGTTCCCTGAAGATGTTAAATATTGGCTTGGTAAAAATATGCCTAAAAAGATATCTAACCCGACTGAAATGGAAAGAAGAGTTAATAAAGAATTAACAGATTTATTCTCCAAAGATTTAGGCAAATTGCTTAAAATGATGTCTAAATATGATTTAAGGGATATATATTTTTCTGAACCATATGCCATATTAAGGGCACAATTAAATGCTTTAGGGGATAAAATTCCTGCAAGTGTAAGAAAAGAAATAGATGATTTTCTTAAGTATGATATATTTGACTATCCCGATGAACTTGATGAATTATTTAATAGAACTGTAGAGGGACCGGTACAGGCTATAAATTATTTATTAAAACCATTTGGAAGGGTAATCACCAACCCCGCTAAAGATATTTCGTCATTAACCAGACGTTTAGTTATGGCTGGTGCTATAGCAGGTAGATTAAAATTACCTATACGTAATATAGGGCAAAGAATGTTAGTAATGAATTTATACCAACCAAAATATTTTTTAAAGGCTCAACTATTACCTACACCAAAAGAATTAAGGGAAAAAATAAAAGATACTACCTTCTGGAAATTATCCGCTAAAAAAGGTTTTGAAGATATTCCACAAGGTCAATTAAGTGCAGAACAATTAGCTATGAAACCTTATGGTATTTCCCATGCTGGGGTTGATTATTTGTCTAATGTAGATGTAGCTATGAAAGCAGGGGCTTATTTTGCACAGGATATGATTAAATTATCCAAAGATAAAAATTCTGCCTTTTATAAATATGCAGTTAAATATGCTGAAAAACACGATATCCCACTGGATAAATTATTATGGACTGATGAAGATGTAATGATAGAAGCAAAAGAAGCAGGAGAACTTTCACAGTGGTTATATTTTAAAACAGGTATGCCACGTGTATATAGGGGGCAATTAAAAAGGGCTGCCTTTACTTTACAAAGTTGGAGTTTAAATTATTTATTTAAACATGTACCTGAATGTGTTACCAGAACTTTTACCGGTAGAACTTCAAGGGGTAAATTATTAAGACCGATAGACCGTATAAACTGGTTAAAAGGTACTGCAATTATAATGGGAACTTTATGGGGACTAAAAAAAGGATTTGATTTATCTTATGAAAAATATCTACTTCCTTGGGGGATTGCTTTAAATACTAATTTTATCTCACCTGTAGGACAAATGATAGGTGGTGCTTTTAATTATGTTACCGCAAGAAATAAATGGGAAAGAACAAAAGCAAAATGGCAAGTAAAAGGTGCTTATAAAGTATTCATTCCAGGTTCATTAGCTTATCAGGATTTAGATAACTGGTTAAGTGGGGAAAAAAGTTTAAAAGAAACTCTATTTTATATGGAATGGAAGAAAGAGAAAAAAACCACAGTTTCAGAAGATATTGATTTTGATTTTACAGAAGATATAGAATTTTCAGAAGGAACAGATGACTTTGAATTTTCAGAAGATTTTGAATTTTAAATTGAGGTGATAATATTGACAAATTCATCTAATTGGAATAAAACAGAACCAGACAAACCTGACATAGGCTGGTTTAAGAGTTGGTTTACAGGTGGCTGGTTTGGTGAAAGAGATATATGGTCAGAAACAACTAAAAATTCATCTAATTGGAATGAAACAGAAAAGGAGTAAATATATGAAAAAATTAATATTAATATTATTGTTAATCATTGGAATAATCTCACCTGCTTTTGCAGTAGGTGGAACATACACCACCAATGATATGTTTTATCTCCCTGCATATGGTGCATATGGGACAGATGAATTTGATGAGTATAATGCTTATATGGAAACAGCTGACAATGCTATTAAGGACAACGAAACTGCTTCAGGTGATGAGAATATTCAAGATGTGGCTGGCGGTATGTTTACAGGCAATACCGAAACAGGCTTAACAATAACCTATCAAGATAGTGATGGAACAGTTGACGTTGTTATAGGTGATGATGACATAGTACAAACAATGCTGAAATGCGTTAATGACCCTAACGACGAGGAAATATTCACCTATGAAGATACTACAGGCGATTTTGAATGGCATACTTTAGCTGAATTATCTATACAACCTTTAGATGGTACGCTTACAGCTCTTGCAGGACTGACCATTAGTACAAGTTCTCTAATATATGGTACTGGTGCAGATGCCTTTAGTGTGTTAGCTTGTAATAGTACAGCTACACAGAAGTTTTTAAGGCAGGTTAGC
>JAYEGH010000102.1:0-15459 GCA_034659055.1 Candidatus Caldatribacteriota bacterium | reverse complement strand
CTGATTAGTTTTGCCTTATTAATCTTCATCTTTAGCACCTCCACGGTTTCTATTTGTTTTTTCAACATTCAAAACCGCTTCGCTTCGCTCAGTTATTCTACTACTACAACTGTTATTACATTATTAGTTCAAAATAAAGGCTTCACCGACCTAATTTTTAATTTTTTTTGTGAAAACTCTACGGTTAGCAGCTTTAAGAACTGCTTTTACAACTGCTTCATTAAAATCACCATTTACCATGGTAGAGCCTATTAAACCTTCCTTCCCTTTCGAATTAATTAAATTAAGGGAAACCACTGCTAACTTTTTTTCGCTTTCTAATTTTACCTTCTTTATTTCATTTATTTGAAAGAAAATTGAACCTTCTAAAATATTACTTATTGCATCCAAAACAGCTTTAGCAACTAAGTACTCCGAATTTTTATCCCAATTTATTCCGGATGCCTTACCTTCAAATATTCTTTCATTATTTTCTAACTTTATTATAGCTTCAAAATGATTGCCATTAGTCGAAATTTTAATATCAGATATTTTTATTCTTGCTAAATTTTTTGACTCTTCTGATGCTTGGCTATTTTTTATCTCTTCATCTTTAACTTGAGCTATACTAATTTTTCGATAATCTACTTCAATATTATATTTTGCTAATAAAAAAGACTCTATATCCCGGGTAATTCTTTTTGGATTAGAAGAATCTTTAGTAATTACATGAATTTCCTTTATTTCTTCACTTTCTGATAATACTATTTTTACAAACAGAATATCACTTAAATTCTTTAATGATTTTTCTACTTCTTCTACCTTATAATTAAAACGGTGAGGAATGGTAAAATTTCTAAAGGTATCTGATTTATTTTTACCCACATTTCCCCCCTTAAAATTCAGGTTCAATCAAACCAAAATTTCCATCTTTTCTTTTATATAATACATTAACTGTATTGGTAATATCATTAGCAAATACAAAGAAAGTATGACCTAACAAGTTCATCTGCATCGCCGCTTCCTCTACTGACATTGGTTTAATAGCAAACCTTTTAGTTTTTACGATTTTAACAGTTTTGTCCAATTTAGTATCTTCAGCACTAGCATTTACCTCTTCTTTAATTAATTCTTTTCTATCAAGATTATTATGAGGTTTTTTAAGATATTTTTCTTTATATTTTCGTATTTGTCTTTCTAATCTATCTGTTGCTTTATCAATAGAAGCATACATATCGTCTGTTTCCACCTCAGCTCTAATTAAAGCTTTCCTCGCTTGTAAAGTTACTTCTACAATTTGTCTGTTCTTTTCCACGCTTAAAACAACTGTTGCTTCCAAGATATGATCAAAATGTTTCTCAACCTTGGTTAATTTCTTTTCTAAATAATTACGCAGCGCATCTGTTATTTCAACATGTCTTCCTTTAATAATAATTTTCATCTCTTTTCCCTCCTTGTAATAATTTAGATATACCTATATTATTATATTCTTTACATGGTTAAAAAATCCCTCTTTATTTCTATAAATTTTTATAATACTCAAAAATTTTTTAATTTTTTATGTCTTATTTTAGATTTTTTGGCCCGTCTGTCCTTAGACTGACCTGGTTTTTGCCCCCACACTCGCCTGCTGAGAGGTTCGCTCCGAAAATATTCTTCACTACTACTCTTCTCTTATTATAATTACCTGTTAAGGTTAAGGCAGGACTTACTCCAAAGCCGCACCATGCTCGTTAACCAAAGTTACCCAAAGTTAACTTACGTGGGTCGTTTTGCCTGCGACTAGCTTCGACTTTCAACCACAGCTCTAAGGAAAGACGGTACCTGGTTCTGATATACTCCTTGCTAAAGTAAAGACATATATATTCTTAGCCTGAGCTCTCTTTATTTCTTTTGCACATTCGTCCACAGTGGACCCGGTAGTAAAAACGTCATCTATAATTAATATGTTTTTTCCTTTAAATTCCTCAGGTTCTTTTACTAAAAAAGCTTTATTAATGTTTTTTTCTCTTTCTTTTTTAGACAAATTAACTTGGAACGATGTTATTTTTTTCTTAACTAAAATTTCCTCTTTTACCGGGATGGAAAAATAATTTCCTATTTCTCTGCTCAACAAAATAGTTTGATTGAAACCCCTTTTTTTTAAACCTTTTTCATGTAAAGGAACAGGGATAATTAAATCAATCTTTTTTTCAAATTCTTTGCTCTCCAATAAATAATCTATCATCAGTTTTCCTAAGGGTTTGGCTAATTTTTTTTCTCTATAGTATTTAAAAAGATGTATACACTTTCTCAAAACTTTATTATAAGTTCCCACTGAACGAGCAAATTCAAAAGAATATTTTTTTTCTCTACAATTGACGCATAAAATATTTTTATTTTTTAAAAAGAATTCGCTATGAATTAAGGGTTTGCCGCATTTCATACAATAAGGATGTTTTATAAATTCAATAGTGTTAAAACAATCCTCACATATCGAATATCCCCTTGATTCTCTGATAGGTTTTTTGCATATTTTGCAATCCAAAGGAAAAACAAAATTAAGCAATCCTTCTTTTATATATTCTATCATATTTTGGTAATTCATACTAACCTTTATTTCGTATCGCGTATTGCGTATCGAGTATCGCGTGAGGAAAAAGAACTAGATAAAAAAGAAGATAGAAAAACAAAAGCAATAAATATTCTTTCCTCCTTTCTTACTATCCCACTAAAGTTTATATTAACAATATAGTATCGAGTATCGAGTATATAGTATCGAGTTAAGAATTAGTTAATTAAATTATCTCACATTCCATATCTTGTATTTTTTATCTCTAATTTCTTAATTAGTTAATTGGTGAATTGGTGAATTGGTGAATTGTTACGTTCCCATCTCCCAGGATGAAAGATATATTTCCTGCTCCCTAGTAAGTTTGTCTATTTTTATTCCCATTGATTTTAATTTTAATCTGGCAATTTCTTTGTCAATGTTTTCAGGAACACTGTAGACTTTTCCCTCTAAATGTTTTCCTTCTTTTATCAGGTATTCTGCTGATAAGGCTTGATTGGCAAAACTCATATCCATCACACTAGCAGGGTGCCCTTCGGCAGCAGACAGGTTTAACAATCTTCCTTCTGCTAAAAGATTTAGCTTTTTCCCATTATCTAAAGTATATTCTACTATGTAATCCCTTATCCTCTTTTTGCTTACCGCTAAATCTTCTAAAGCTTTAATATTAACCTCTACATTAAAATGCCCGGAATTGGCTATAATTGCTCCGTCTTTCATTAAAGGAAAATCTTCGAATGAAACTACATTTATATTCCCGGTAAGAGTTATAAAAATATCTCCTATTTTGGCTGCTTCTCTTATGGGCATAACTTGATAACCATCCATCACGGCCTCTAAAGCTTTCATAGGATCAACTTCTGTAACAATCACTTGAGCACCCATACCGCCTGCTCTCATTGCCAGACCCCGGGCACACCACCCATATCCACAAACAACAAATTTCTTTCCGGCAACTAAAATATTAGTAGCTCTTAGTAAACCATCAAGGGTACTTTGACCGGTTCCGTATCTATTATCAAAAAGATATTTTGTCTGAGCATCATTAACAGCAATAATCGGATATTTTAAAGCTTGATCATTCTCCATACTCTTTAAACGAATAACTCCCGTGGTAGTCTCTTCGCTTCCGCCAATAATTTCATCGATTAATTCATTTCTTTTGGAATGAATGGTAGAAACCAGATCGGCTCCATCATCCATGGTTAAATTAGGTTTACAGTCCAGGACATTCCTGATATGTTGATAATAGGTATTTTTATCTTCCCCTTTCACCGCATGTACAGAAATTCCATAATCTTTAACCAGGGAAGCAGCTACACTATCCTGAGTGCTTAATGGATTGGAAGCACATAAAAATACTTCTGCACCTCCAGTCTTTAGTGTCCTCACTAAATTAGCTGTTTCAGTGGTCACATGCAAACAAGCAGCAATTTTTACTCCCCTTAGTGGCTTTTTCGATGCAAATTCATTTCTAATACTTAGAAGAACCACCATTTGCTTTTCAGCCCATTCAATCCTCTCTTTCCCTTTTTCTGCCAATTTAATATCTTTTATTTCATAATCCATTCTTTGTCCCCCTTTTTTAATTATTTGTATTTTATTTACTTGCTCTTCGAAACTAGTATTTTACTTACACTTGTAGCCCGCATCTACACGCTAACCGCTGTACGCTATACCCTAACTAAATACTATTCACTAACGACTAATTTAATTCCTTCTTCTCTCTTCACCTATAGTAGAACTTGGACCATGCCCGGGATATATTATTTTATTATCATTAAGACATAATAATTTTTCTTTAATTGATTTTTGTAAATCTTCATATGAACCACCCGGCAAATCAGTCCTCCCGATTCCATTGGCAAACAAGGCATCACCGGTAAAAACAATATCATTTAAAATAAGAGAAATGCCCCCGGGAGTATGACCCGGAGTATGAATTATTTTTAACTTCAATAAACCGAAAAATACCTCATCTCCCTCTTTTAGAAATTTATCCGCAGGGGGTGAACATGTTTCTTTAGCCATAAAAACGGATAAATTTTTATTCGCGTCAATTAACATGTTTGCATCCAATTTATGGATTAATATTTCTGCTGAAGTTTTAGATTTAAGTTCCCTGTTTCCGGCTATGTGATCTATGTGCCCATGGGTATTTACAATATATTTCAATTCAAAATTATTTTTTTGCAAAATGCTTAAAATTGGTTCTACTTCTTCCCCTCCGGGGTCAATAACTACTGCCTTCTTACTCTTTTCACAACCCAATAAATAACAATTAGCGTCCAATTCTCCTACAACTAATTTCTTAAAAAACATTTTTCTAAAATCCTTTCCGCAAGTAATCCCTTTTAATAAAAATCGCTTAAAAGAGATTTCATCACTTTACTTATTTTTTTTAGAACCTGAGGATAATTAGTGATAATTCCATCCACTTTGTATAAAATAAAACGTACCATATCTATATCTTTATCAACTGTCCATACATATACTGTTTTATCCAGTCGGTGCAAACAAGAGACAAATCCTTCTTTGCACCAAAAAGTGTAAGGATTTAACCCATCCAAACCCTTAATATATTTTTTATGATTTATCCTTTTAACAAATAGTCCATTCACTTTTAGCTCAGGATACCTCTCTTTTAGTAAAATTGCTGTATCTCTATTAAAAGAAGAAAAGAGAATATTGTTATATCCAAAATTTTCTGTCTCTTTTGCCAGTTTATCTACAATGCCAGGGTAAACGTTTTCCCCTCCTTTTATTTCAATGTTTACGGAAATTTTTTTCTTCAGAATCCTAAGCACATCTCCAAGCAAAGGTATCTGCTCATTATGGTATTCTCTTGGCTTATCTTCTTCTAAATCAAGCATATCCCTCTTTTTTATTATTAATTGTTCAAAACAAATTTTCTTCCCATCAGCTTTAGGGAAAAACAATTTTTTTACTTTATCAAACTGTTGATCATTCCAATGTAGATAAAAGCTAATTTTCTTCCCTGTTAATTGTTCATAAATATTCAGATAAAACACATTGTTTTGAGCTCTTTTTAATTCTAAAAAATACCTCTTCTTTTCAGGTAATTTTTTTATGTTTTCTCTTCTATTTTTATTAAATAATTTAGAAATATCATATTTTTTTAATTCTTTAAAGGTAAGCTGTTTAATAGGAATATTTTGCCCGATTAATCTTTTCAAATCCATATCATGAAGTACGATTAACTTTCCATCCCTGGTAAGGTGGACATCTAATTCTACTCCATCTATCCCCAGCTCTACCGCTCTTTTAAAACCGGAAAGACTATTTTCGGGAGCAATTCCTTTGGCTCCTCTATGTCCGATAATAAGAGGTAACTTCATTTTTTTTCACTATCCAGGAGAATAGTAACCGGACCGTCATTAAATATTTTTACTAGCATCATCGCCTGAAATTGCCCTGTCTCTACCTTAAGACTATATTTTTTTACGCATTTTACAAAATACTCGTACAATTTTATCGCTTTATCGGGAAGAGCAGCAGAAATAAAACTCGGGCGCCTCCCCTTTTTACAATCCCCATATAAAGTAAACTGAGATATAACTAAAATATGACCATTTATATTTATGGTAGAAAGATTCATTTTTTCTTCTTCATCTTCAAAGATTCTTAAATTTACTATTTTTTCCGCTAGATATTCAGCATCCTTCTCTGTATCATTCTGTCCGACACCCAATAAAACCACCAGACCTTTTCCTATCTCTCCCACTTTCTTACCCTTAATCTCTACAGAACCTTCTTTTACTCTTTGCACTACAGCTCTCATATGTTTTCCTCCAAAAAATTATTTTTTCTCATAGATTATTTATTCTTAGAACGTTTTTACCCTTTTTACAGTTAACACATTTTTTATTTTTTTGATTTTTTCTGTTATTTCTGTAAGCTGTTTAAGACTATTTATAGAAAAATTTATATCTATATCGGCAACATCATTTTTACTGGTCGTAGCATTTAAGGCACTGACTAAAACTTTATTATTGGAAAATATTTGCATAATATCGGAAATCAGATTTACCCGATCGTAGGAACTGATTTTTATTTTTACCGGATAAAAAAGTGCTTCATTTTTTATCCATTCAACTTTTACTAATCTATCCTTTTCTTTTGAAATGGAATTAATATTCGGACAATCTACTTTATGAACAGAAATTCCACTCCCTCTCGTGATGTATCCAATTATCTTATCTCCATAAACAGGGTTGCAGCATCGGGCAAATTTTATCATTACACCATCTATCCCATTAACCCTAACACCTTTATCCGTTACTTTTTTGCTTTTTCCCGAAGGAATAATTGGGGTAATTTTTTCCCGAGGAACTATTTTGGATAATGCTTGAAAAGGAGTCAATTTTCCGTATCCAATATTCTCATACATTGCATCTAATCCGGAAAAACCTAATTCAATGCTTATATTTTTCAATTTTTTTGAAATTTCCAAAGATGGTTGAATTTGGTATTTTCCCAATTGTTTTTCTAAAATTCCCCGACCTTTCCGAATATTTTCTTCCTTCATCTCCCTTTTAAACCAAAGTCTTATCTTATTCCTCGCCCCTGATGTTTTAACCAGTTTTAACCAATCTTTACTTGGTCCTTTACTTATTTTAGAAGTTAGGACTTCTATAATATCTCCACTTTTTAATTTATAATCCAAAGGTACTATTTTTTTATTAACTTTCGCCCCTATGCAACTGTGCCCTATATCTGTATGTATAAGATAAGCAAAATCAATAGGGGTAGAGCCAAAGGGCAACATTTTTACATCTCCCTTTGGGGTAAAAGTAAAAACTTCATCTTGAAAAAGACCTATTTTTAAGCTTTCCATAAATTCTTTAGGGTCTTTTAAGTCCTTTTGCCATTCTAAAATCTGTCTTAACCAGGAAAGCCTTTCTTCTAATTTTTTATCCTTTTTTAAATCGTTTTTTTCTTTATACATCCAATGAGCAGCTATTCCATATTCAGCAGTTTGATGCATTTCCCATGTACGAATTTGTATTTCTAAAGGTTCCCCTTTAATAGTTATTACTGTTGTATGCAAAGACTGATACATGTTCGATTTTGGCATAGCAATGTAATCTTTAAATCGACCGGGCATAGGTTTCCAAATTGAATGCAATAAACCCAATACAGCATAACAATCCTTAACTGAATTGCAGATTATTCTAATAGCAGTCAAATCATATATTTGAAAAAATTCTTTCTTTCCTTCTTCCATTTTTTTATAAATACTGTATATATTTTTAGGGCGTCCTTGAATTTCTGCTTTTATTTTTACTTTTTCTAATTCTTTTTTTATAATCATCTTTATTGATTTAACGATTTTTTCTCTTGCCATTCTATTTTTAGCAATTTTCTTAACTACAGTTTTGTATTTATCGGGCTTCAAGTAACGCAAAGAAAGATCCTCTAATTCCCACTGAATCCTGGAAATTCCCAATCTATTGGCAATAGGCACATATATCTCTAAGGTTTCTCGAGATATTCTTTTTTGCTTAAAGGGTGGAAGGTATTGTAAAGTTCTCATGTTATTTAACCGATCAGCAAGTTTTATTAGAATTACTCTAACATCTTCGGCCATAGCCAAAAACATTTTACGAAAACTTTCGGCTTGTTGCTCTTGCTGGGTTTTAAAAGATATCTTGCTTAGTTTAGTAACTCCATTAACTAACATAGCAACTTCTTCCCCAAATTCTTTTTCGATTTCAGGTGATTTTATATCAGTATCTTCTATTGCATCATGCAATATTCCAGCAGTGATAGTAATTATATCAAGTTCCAAATCTGATAATATTTTAGCAACCTCTAAAAGATGCAAAATGTATTTTTTACCAGAATATCTTTTTTGGTTTTTGTGGGCTTTTTCAGAAAATCTATAGGCTTTTTTTACTAAGCCTATTTCAGCTTGAGGGGCATATTGGGGTATTTTTTTTAAAATATATCTTATTAAAGCTAGGTTTGAAATGATTCACACCTTCTTTGATAATTGTTTATGAATAATATTTAGTTAACGTATAACGTTTAGGTGCGGGCTACAAGTGTAAGTAAAATACTAGTTTCAAATTGCAAGTAAAAAAATATAAATAATTAAAAAAAGATAATTCCATTAACTAATTAGTTGTTTGTTAAAATACAAGAAGTAAAATGGAAGATGCAAGTATGTTTAATTTATAAATAAGTCACATTTTTATTTTGTTTCTTTGCATTATTCTTTAATTTTTTAACCAACTAACCACATAACCGCTAACTAATTATATTCTACCAATGAAAAAATATCATATTTTTTTATTTTCTTACGTGGATTTAAAAAGCTAAGTTCAATTATGAATGATGCGCCTACGATTCTGCCTCCCAATTTCTCAATCAATTTAAAAACAGCAGCTGTAGTGCCACCCGTAGCCAAAAGGTCATCTATAACCATAACTTTATCTCCGTTGTTTATGGCGTCTTTATGGATCTCTAATATATTTTTTCCATATTCCAATTGATAAGAAACTTTTTCTACTTCACTCGGCAATTTATTTTGTTTTCTAATTGGCAAAAACCCGAGACCTAATTTGTAAGCAATCGGTGCACCCACAATAAAACCTCTTGCTTCAATTCCTGCAATATAATCAATCTGATATTGTTTACAGTGATCGGCTATTTTATTAATAGCATATCTAAAAGCTTTTTTATCTTTTAATAAAGTGGTAATATCTTTAAATTGTATACCCTTCACGGGAAAATCCGAAATATTTCTAATTTTTTCTTTTAAGTCCATTATTTTAATTACCTCCCGAGTGAATACTTTTTATATCCTTTATATTTATTTGAACATTCTCTGCACCATTCCATTTGTTCAGTTCCACATTAAAAGCTAAATTTACTAACTTATTTTCTGAGAGTATTTTGCTCCCTGTTTTGGCCAATTTAAATCCGATTCCATCAAGCAATTTGCTCTTTTCAATAACTTTTAATTTAAGATGACTCTTTTTCCCGCCTACCAATTTCCAGTCAAATACATTATTTTCATAACTGCAAAATACAGGTTTAGGATTACCTAATCCGAATGGTTCTAAAAGATTAATATCTTTAATTAGATTAAAATCTATTTCATTTAACAATATAGAAGCATCTATATCCAACTCTAACTTTAGATCTTCATTTTTAATAAATTTTTGAGATATTTGATTTATCAATAGTTTGAATTCAGATATTTTGTTGGAGTCAATAGTTATGCCGGCAGCATATTTGTGTCCCCCAAAATCTATCAGCAAATCCTTACATTTCTCTATGGCTTTATATAAGTGAAAACCTTTAGTGCTTCTTCCCGAGCCTTTTCCGATTTCATCTTTTTTTGAGATAACAATCACGGGTCGATTAAATTCTTCTACCAATCTGGAAGCTATAATCCCAATTACTCCCTGATTCCAATTATCTGAAGAAAGAACCAATACATTATTATCTTCTTCGTCTACCTGTTTTTGAGCTTGAATTTTCGCTTCCTTAAAAATATCATCTCCAATATTTCGCCGCTTTTTATTTATCTCATCCAGTTTTTTAGCAAGATAATTTGCTTTTTCTTTAGATTTAGTTAGTAGTAACTCTAAAGCCAGCTTAGGATCACCTAACCTCCCTGCTGCATTTAATCTGGGAGCTAATGCGTAATTCACATCTTTAGTGGTAAGTTCATTACAATTTAATCCACATTCATCTATTAAAGCTCTTAATCCTTCTTTCCCGGTTTTATTAAGATATTTCAATCCATGCTTAATTAAAATACGATTTTCATCAATGAAGGGAACAGAATCAGCGATTGAACCTAAAGCTACATAATCGAGCAATTTTATTAATTTTTTTTGCTCTATCTCCAATTTCGAATATAAGGCCTGGGCTACTTTAAAACTTACTCCTACTCCGGCTAATTCTTTAAAAGGATAATTTTCGTCACATTTTGGATTTATTACTGCTTTGGCAGAAGGTATACTATTTCGTGGTATATGGTGATCAACTATTATAACATCGATACCATAATTATTTGCTTTTTCTATTTCACTAACCGAGCTAATTCCACAATCGACAGTAATAATTAAATTAATCTTATTTTTATTGGCTATATCAATTGCTTTCTCGTTTAATCCATATCCTTCTTGAAAGCGGTTTGGAATATAATAATATATATTGGGAGTAAATTCTTTTAAGACTAAAAATAATAGTGCTGTACTGGTTAAACCGTCAACATCGTAATCTCCATAGATTAATATTCTCTCTTCACCTTTTATTGCTTTTATTATTCTATCTACAGTTTTCCCCATATCTCTAAAAAGGTAAGGGTCTCTTAAATTTTTAAGATCTGCTTCGAGAAATTTTCTAATTTTTCTAACACTCTTCATTTCCCTATTAATTAATAATTGAGCTAGAATTGGAGAAATCTTTAGTTCTCTTGATAATTTTGATTGTAATTCTTTATCTTCCTCAAATACATGCCACTCTATTTTCACTATACTCCTTTCCTCTATATTGCATTATCTATCGTGATTAGTATATAACGTATAGCATATAGATAACAAACTTAAAACTTAAATCAAAAAACAGTCAAATTATTTTCTTTTTTCATAAATTTCACTTTTTTAATGCCTGAAAAATCGAAAGACAATAGTTAGGATAATACTTATTAAAATGCAGAAACCTAATGGGATGTAAAGCACAATATTTTTTCGTTGAATTATAATATCTCCGGGTAATCTACCAGAAAAAGGCAGTTTCCCAATCAATAAAAAAATGCCTCCCAAAATTACCAATATTAATCCAAAAAATAATAACATTCTTCCTATATAATTAAAAAAACCAGACATTTTTTATCTTCCATCAAAAATGAGGACATTATAATAATATTTTATTTATTATTCCCTCTTTTTTTAGAATTTTTTATTCCCCTATGTTTTGTTTTAAAAATTGTATTCCAATTTACCAATAGAGGAGCAGCTATAAATATTGAAGAATATGTACCGGCAATCATCCCTAATAATAGAGCAAACGCAAAATCAGAAAGTATGATTCCTCCGAAAAAATATATCGCCAAAACGGGAAGAAGAGTTGTTAAGGCTGTATTTATTGTTCTGGATAGGGATTGATTAATGCTAAGATTTACTATATTTACAAAGCTTTCTCTTGTTTTAAATTTAATATTTTCCCTTAACCTATCTAAAATTACTATAGTATTATTCAAAGAATATCCTACTATGGTTAAAACTGCTGCTATTATTGAGACGGTTATCTCCTTTTGCAATAAAGAAAAAATTCCCAAAACAATCAGGCAATCATGCGAAAGTGCTAATATTGATATAATAGAATATCTGAACTCAAATCTTATAGTAATATATAGAATAATTCCTATAAAAGCAAAAAGTAAAGCAAATAAAGCTGTTTTCTTTAAGCCTTCTCCGATAACAGGTCCAACTGTTTCTATACGCAATATTTCTAATTCTGATAAATTTTCTTCAAATGCCGATAAAATTTCTTTTCTTTTTTCCGGACTAATCTTTTCCATTCTTATTACAAATTCAGTTTCACTTAAATCCTGAATAGTGCTCTGTCTTAAATCAAATTCACCCAGAGTATTGCGAACTTCAGTAATGGAAACTGGCTCATTAAATCTTATTTGAAGTAAAGTACCCCCGGCAAAATCAATTCCAAGATTAAATCCTTGAAAAATAATTGAAATTAAACCAACCAGGATAATAACTGTAGAGATAATATATACTATTTTTCTATTTTTTACAAAATCAAAATTTCTTTTTCCAATTAAATTCATCAAATAAATCCTCCTCAACTACAACTATACTAAGATTTTAGAGTCAAATTTGGCAGATACAAACTCTAGAACTATTTTTGTTACCACTATTGCGGTAAACATACTGGCTAAAATACCTATACTTAGAGTAACTGCAAACCCTTTTATTGGTCCTGTACCAAAATATAACAGAGCAACAGCTGCAATTAAAGTTGTGATATTGGCATCCAATATAGTACGAAAAGCTTTATTAAAGCCTGCCTCTATCGATGCACGGAATGTCTTCCCTAATTTCAACTCTTCTTTTATCCTTTCAAATATTAAAATATTTGCATCTACTGCCATACCGATAGTAAGAATCATTCCGGCTATACCCGGTAATGTTAACGTAGCTTTAAATCCGGCTAAAGTTCCTACTATTATCAACATACATACCGCTAAAGCAAAATCTGCAATCAAACCAAATTTTTTATAATAAATTAACATAAATATTAATATTAATATCAACCCTACTATCCCGGCTTTAACACCTTTATCAATAGAGTCTTTTCCTAAGGTCGGCCCTACTGATCTATTTTCTAAAATTTCTACTTTAACGGGCAGTGCACCTGAACGCAAAAGAAGTGCCAGTTGTTTTGCACTATCTACAGTAAAACTACCTGTAATTCGGGCTTGTCCATCCAAAATCGGTTCTTGTACTACCGGAGAGGATATCGCTTTACCATCTAATGTGATAGCTAAAACCTTACCTATATTACTGGTAGTAGCTTTCTTAAATTCAACTGCACCAGTTTTATCAAATTCAATAGTAACAATAGGGCGCCCAAATTGATCAAAAGTTTCCTTTGCATTTAGCAAATGAGCTCCCGTAAGTTGGGTTACTCCTTCTTCATCTTTAAATTCTAAAAGTGCAGTCTTTCCAATCAAATTTACTGCTGTTTCAGGATTATCTATACCCGGTAACTGCACTAAAACCCGCCTTTCGCCTTGTCTCTGAATTACCGGTTCAGACACACCTAATTGGTCAACACGATTCCTTATGATTTCCAAAACTCTTTTTACGGCATCATCATCAACAAGAGCATTTGGAGTATCTTTACATTCTAGAATAACATGTGAGCCTCCTTGTAAATCTAAACCTAAATTTATTTTTTCACTCAGAGGAAATGCTAATATAATTGCAACAACTATAACTACTAAAATACTTAAAATCTTTGTAGTTTTAGTAAAATTCATATAATATCCTCCCTTTTCCTTTATTATATATTTTTACTTTTTAAAATTATAGACTCTAATTCTGAATATTAACTTTTTAATTATAATATTTTAACATTTTCTTTGTCAACGAAAAACTTTGAAAAAAATTTAAAGGCAGGTATAAAATGACTACCTGCCTTTAAATCATCTATTGTCAACTTAACCTTTATAATTTTTTCTTTCTATTGAATAAATTATTTTTCTCTTTTTTGGCCAATTGCACTACGGGAAGTATTTACGAATACATCTTTAGCGATTTCAAGTGTTAAAGTATCATTCTTAATTTCTTTTATAATTGCGTAAAAGCCTCCGATCGTGACAACTTTATCGCCCTTTTGTAAGTTTCCTAACATTGCTTTATGCTTTTTTTGTTTTTGTTGTTGAGGACGAATAAGTATAAAGTAAAATATAGCAAATATAACAATCAAAGGTAAAAATTGTTGAAGAGCTTCCATTTTTTAATCATTCCTTTCATCTTTTTGTTTTGAAAAATACTTTATAAATTATACATAATTTAGTTTCAATTAGCAAATTATTTTTAGAACATTTTCCACATGACTTTTTATTTTTCTATCTTTTTCTACTTTTTGTTCTTCCGGTTTCAATAATTAGCTAATTAGACAAGAAATTTGGAAAGGAATTTCTCTTTATAGTCTAATATTCTATCTTCTTGTAAGGCCAATCTAATATCCTTCATTAAGGAAGACATAAAATAAAGATTATGAATCGTTCCTAAAACCGAAGATAATATTTCTTTGGACATATATAGATGACGCAAATAGGCTTTACTAAAATTTTTACAGGTATAACAAGTACAATTACTATCTAAGGGAGTAAAATCTTCTTTATATTTTGCATTAGTTATTGAAATTTTACCGGAGGAAGTAAATAGTGAACCGTTTCTTGCATTTCTGGTAGGGAGAACACAATCGAACATATCAATCCCTCTTATTACTCCCTCTAATATGCTTTGAGGCGCCCCTACTCCCATCAGATATCGAGGTTTTTCTTGAGGCAAACAGGGCACTGTATAATCTAAAACTTCATACATTAATGGTTTTGGTTCACCTACACTCAATCCCCCTATTGCATATCCGGGAAAGTCTAATTCTACTAATTTGATGGCATTTTCGATTCTTAAATCTTTAAAAGCTCCGCCCTGTACTATCCCAAACAAACTTTGATATTCATCTTTATGCGCTTCCTTACATCTTTCAGCCCATCGTAGAGTTCTTTGAGCGGCAGCTTCCACTTGATACCGTCCGGCCGGATAAGGTGAGCATTCATCAAATGCCATAGCAATATCTGAACCTAAAGCCATTTGAATCTCCATGGCTTTTTCAGGATCAATAAAATGTTTACTTCCATCAATATGAGAATTAAAGAATACGCCTTCATCACTTATTTTATTTAATTTTCCCAAACTAAATATTTGAAAACCTCCGCTATCAGTTAATATTGCACCCTTCCAACCCATATATTTGTGTAGTCCTCCAATTTTTTCAATTAGAGAATGCCCAGGTCTTAAATATAAATGGTAAGAATTACTTAAAATCATATTGACTTTTAACTTTTCTAATTCTCGAGGAGTCATTGCCTTTACTGTAGCTCTGGTTCCTACAGGCATAAACACCGGGGTATCAATTATTCCATGAGAAGTAAATAATTTTCCTATTCTTGCCTTAGTTTTTTTTGATTTTTTTAATACTTCAAATTTAATTGCCAAAAATATATTTCCTTTCAATTTAAATTTTAATTACCATATAATTCACTTAGCTATTTTAGGTCTATAGCAATCGGTGAGAAACTAAAAATTAAAAGCGAAAAGCGTAAAACCATAATTCAAAACTTTCAAAATCTTCCAATT
>JAYEGH010000101.1:0-3304 GCA_034659055.1 Candidatus Caldatribacteriota bacterium | reverse complement strand
TAATTTTTCTTTCATCCTTCTCTAATAAACCTCCTTCTCTTTTTAAATCTAAAATAGCTAATTTTAATATATATATAGAACCTTTATCGGGAACGTATACGAACTCAATAAGAGGAATTTTGGGGGAAATATTTTCTCTAACTTCTTTTTTCCTTCCAGGAGAAGTAATTACAATATCCGTACTAACTAAAAATTTTCTTATCTTTTCTTTATCATGAGAAATGGAAAATTTAAAATTTTTATATTTTATACCGGCTTTTCTAATAGATTGAAAAATTCTTTGAGCAAATTTGTCAGTAATACAGACTAAACCAATGGTCTTTTCTTTTGAAGATAAGTGAGCAATATTTACCATAGTTTCCATGAGGGGATCTAAGGCGATGGCAAGAACTCTTTGTTTTTTATTGGCAAGTTGTTTTTTTACTTCATCAAAATGAAAAAATGTAGTAACTATTAAATCTATGGATTCAAGTTTTTTTCTAAACTCATCCGGTTCATTATACATCTCATCTATCAATATAGGTATTATCGAAACACCCATTCCCAACTCTATCCCTTTAGCAAAAAAATGCAGTTGCTCCTGATTACATTCAATAAAAGCAATATTGATATTTTTTAACAATTTCTCTTTTTCTTCGATTCTTTTATTTACTATCTTTTTAAATTCATTTAATTCAAAGTTTAATTCCAATGCCTCATTGATAGCAGCATCTATAATTTCTGTTAATTTTGCTTTATTGTCATCTGTCTTTATTTTAGAAGGAATAAATATTTTCGGATTAATAAATGTCCCTCGCCCGGGATTAGATAGCAATACATTCTCTAGAACTAATTCCTTGTAAGCCATGCTTACTGTATTTCTACTCACACTTAAATTTTCCGACAATTCTCTCTCTGTAGGTAGTTTTTCATTTTTCTTTAGGCTTCCGTTTTCGAGAAGTTTTTTTACCTGGTATTTTATCTGAAGATATAAGGGAATTCCGCTTTCTTTATCAATCACAATTTTCATAAAATATTTACCCTTCAAGTCGTTTAAATCTTATCTTATATATTGGACTAATGGACTAATGGACTAATCTTTTTAAATAATAACATGAATTTAAAAAAAATCAATAGTAATTTTTCTTTTTTTTTAAAAAAATATATTAATTCTCCAATTGACCAATTAACCGATTTATCAATTGAATAGTTAGGAAAGAAAAGACGGGATGCAGAAAGTAGAAGTTAGAATGTAAAATAGTGAATGGTCGTTAGTATTTAATTAGCGTATAGCGTACAGCGGGTTGCGTTTAGCGTATAGTAATTCGTATCGGGTATTCTGTAAAGATAGATTAAAGATCAAAATATGGTATAAGTAATTTTCCAATAGTTTCAACAAACCGAACTTTTACAAATTACTTATTTTTACCAGTTATTTTTTATTATCTATTATTTTAGTTTCTTGTCCTGTTTTTTGTCCTCTTAATTATCCTGGTTTTTTCTTTCTTGACTATATACCCTGATACTACATATTATTATATACTTTTTTATTCTTCCAAAACTTTTCCTTCCTGCCTTTTAATTACGATTTGAGATAAGGCCGCAATTCCGATCAAAACAAGTCCTGCTATATTTAATATATTGCTTGATGGTATTATCATAAATGCACCTAGTAAAAGCATGATTCTCTCATAATATTTTGTACTTCTAAACAAGAAACCCTGCATCCCTGCGGCTATACCTATAGAGGCAGAAACAGCTAATAATAAATAAAATAATAGTTTAGGTATATTTAGGTCCGGTGTAAAACACCATGAAATTAATTCAGGGTGAAATACAAACATGAAAGGTAACAAATAACCAGGTACAGATAATTTTGTAGATTCAAGCCCTACTTTAAATGCTGGCGCTTTAGCTATTGCTGCTCCGGCAAATACTGCCAACATCACCGGAGGAGTAATATCAGCTAATATTCCGTAATAGAACACAAACATATGAGGTAAAACAAGATGAGTGTTCTCTGCCATTAATCTGATCAAAGCAGGAGCAATTAGAGTAGCCATTATAATATAATTAGCAGTTGTAGGAATACCCATTCCCAATATCAGAGAAGATATGGCAGCTAAAAATAGAGCAATAGGCAAAATACCTTGAGATACTCTAAATACAATTCCGGTAAATTTTAAACCCAATCCCGACATTGTAGTAATTCCTACAATAATTCCTGCTGCTGCACAAGCTACTGCTACTGTTGTTGCTGATAATCCCGCTTCAGTTATAGCATCCATTAATTTTTTCGGAGTTAGTCTGGTCTTTTTATTAAACATACTAACTATAATCAATACTACTATACTTAACACGACTGATTTTTGTGGAGAATATCCTTGAATCAATAAATATATCAAAGCAAATATGGGAGCTAATAGAATCCATCCCGTTTTTAAAGTGTTTAGTAAATTGGGTAACTGTTCTCTGGAAAGACCTCGTAAACCAATTTTTGCTGCTCTAAAATCTACTGCCATAAATAAGGCAAAATAATAAAATAAGGCAGGAAAAATCGCTGCTTTAGCAACTTGAATATAAGGAACTCCTAAAAATTCAGCCATAATAAAGGCAGCCGCTCCCATAATTGGCGGCATTATCTGACCACCAGTAGAAGCAACGGGTTCTACTGCTCCTGCAAAAACCGAGCTATAACCTATACTCTTCATTAAGGGTATTGTAAAACTACCGGTAGTTACTGTATTAGCAGTAGAACTTCCTGATATTGTTCCCATCATTCCACTGGAAACTACCGCAGCTTTTGCCGGACCACCTCTTGTGTATCCGGTTAAAGCAGTAGCAAAATCGATAAAAAATTTACCTGCTCCGGTTTTATTTAATATTGCTCCAAATAAAATAAATAGATAGACAAAACTTGCCGAAACACCCAAAGGGGTTCCAAATATTCCTGCATCAGTCAGATAAAGATAATATGCTACTCTGTTTATAGAAAAAGTCCCATGAGAAAATCTTCCCGGCATATAAGGTCCAATGACTAAAGCATAAAGTAAAAAAAAAGATGCCACTAACATTAAAGGAAGACCTACTGTCCTTCTGGTTGCTTCTAAAGTAAGTAAGGTTAAAATGACTCCTAAATAAACATCCATGGAATTTGGTGCGCCCGCTCGCCAAACCAACTCTTTATAATTAGTAAGTATGTAATAGCATAAAATTATAGATAAACCTATAAATATTAGATCATAAAATTGTATTTTATCTCTGGGGTCTTTTTTAGTGCGGGCAAAAAGGCTAAAGGTTAAAGTTAAAATAAACATAAAATGGA
>JAYEGH010000100.1:0-3350 GCA_034659055.1 Candidatus Caldatribacteriota bacterium | reverse complement strand
GGTACTTTTGCAGTAGAGCCGTCTTTATTTAAAATCTCGCAAATTACTCCTGCAGGACATAATCCGGCTAATTTTGCTAAATCGACTACTGCTTCAGTGTGACCTGCTCTCTCCAAAACTCCACCCTTCCTTGTTTTTAAAGGAAAGACGTGTCCCGGCTTTTTAAAATCATCCGGCTTTGATTGAGGGTCAATCAGGCTAAGAATAGTGTCTGCCCTATCATAAACTGATATACCCGTTGTTGTCGTTTTAGCATCAACAGATACGGTAAAGGCGGCGGCATCCGGATCCGGATTATGGAGTACCATTGAAGAAAGATCCAATCTGCTAATTACCCCTTCGCTAACCGGAGTGCAAATTAATCCTCGTCCATATCTGGCCATAAAATTTATCTTCTCAGGAGTTACTTTTTCTGCCGCTATGGCTAAATCCCCTTCATTTTCTCTGTCTTCACCATCTACAATTACGACCATCTCTCCATTGTGTATATCTTCTATTGCACTTTTGATATTTTTAATTGCCTCTTTTTTCATTAATATTTACTCACTTCCTATTATAATATTATTGCTACCTTGATATTTTATAGGTTTCTGCTAATTTTTTCAACCCCTCCCATATAAGGACGGAGAACATCAGGGATAATGACACTACCATCTTTCTGCTGATAATTTTCTAATATTGCCACGAGAGTTCTTCCAACTGCCAAACCTGAACCATTTAAAGTATGAATAAAATTTACTTTTTTATTTTCTTTCGAACGATATCTGATATTAGCCCTGCGAGCTTGAAAATCTTCACAATTACTACATGAAGAGATTTCCCGATATCTTTTCTGTGCGGGAAGCCATACTTCTAAATCATAAGTCTTGGCAGCTGAAAAACCCATATCACCGGTGCAAAGAAGGACTACCCTATAGGGTAATTTTAGTTTTTTTAAAACTTCTTCGGCGTTTTGAGTTAAAAGTTCTAATTCATTATACGAATCTTCCGGTTTACACATTTTTACCAATTCCACTTTATTAAATTGATGTTGTCTTATTAAACCTCTTACATCTTTTCCGTAAGAACCTGCTTCTTTTCGGAAACAGGCCGTATAGGCAGTATAATATAAAGGTAAATTATTTTCCTTTAAAATTTCTTCCCGGCGAAGATTGGTTAAAGGCACTTCCGCAGTAGGAATCAGATAAAAACCATTGACAGTTCTAAATAAATCATCTTCAAATTTTGGCAATTGTCCGGTACCGGTCATTGTTTCTCTATTTACTAAAAAAGGAGGAAACATCTCTTCATATCCGTGCTTACCGGTATGGAGATCAAGCATAAAATTAATTAAAGCTCTTTCTAATTTTGCCCCCATCCCTTTTAGAACCGTAAAACGGGCTGAAGCTAATTTTGCCCCTTGCTTGAAATCGAGGATATCCAGGGCCTCTCCGATATCCCAGTGAGGAAGTGGGGTAAAATCAAATTTTCGAGGTTCACCCCATTTCCTTATTTCCGGATTATCTTTTTCGTCCTTCCCAACCGGTACGCTTTCGTGAGGAATATTGGGAATTTCCAATAATATTTTAGCTGTCTCTCCTTCAATTTCTTTTATTTGGACATCTAATTCTTTAATCTTTGTCGATACCTCTCTCATAGCTAAAATCTTTTCCTGGGCATCTTTCTTTTCTCTTTTTAATTTTCCAATCTCTTCACTCACCGTATTTCTTTTTTCTTTTAAGGCATCTGCTTCTAATAACAATTCTCTTCTTTTTTGATCAATTTCTAATATCTCATCAAGATTAATCTTCTCTTTTCTTTTTTCCAATGCCTCTTTTACTTTTTCCGGATTAGAACGAATAAATTTTAAACCTAACATTTCTTCCTCCTCTTTAAATATAAGTAATGAGTAATGTTATAGCGTATAGTGACAGGCGAGAAACCTGTCCTACGGGGCAGACACAAGGTCTGCCCCTACTAACGACTAACGACTAATTTTATCCCTTTACAACCCCCAGGGGTCTCATCCGTGCTACTTTTTTAGAAATGCCGCTTTTATGCATCACTTCTACTACCTCACTTACATCTTTGTAGGCATCGGACATTTCCTCAGCTAATATTCCCCTGCTTTCTGCTTTTACAATTATTCCTTTTTCTTTTAGTTCTTCCTGAATATCCCTTCCTCTGGCCAGTTTCTTTGCCGATGTCCTACTCATTACCCTTCCGGCACCATGGCAGGTAGACCCGAAAGTTTCTTTCATTGCCTTATTCGTACCCACAAGACAATAGGAATAACGTCCCATATCCCCGGGGATCAAAACCGGCTGACCAATTTCCTTATATTTTTTCGGTACATCAGGATGAAAAGGAGGGAAAGCCCGGGTAGCACCTTTTCGATGCACACACAATTTTATTTTTTTACCATTTAAATCATGCTCCTCTATCTTGGCAATGTTATGAGCTACATCATAAATTAATCTCATTCCCAAATCCCTGGCAGAAGCTTGAAATATTTTTGCAAAGGTTTCCCGGGTCCAATGCATTATACACTGCCGATTAGTCCAGGCGTAATTTGCCGCACAGGCCATCGCTGCATAATAATTTCTGCCTTCCGGTGAATTTAAAGGAGCACAGGCCAACTGCCTATCCGGAAGTTGAATTGCATATTTATGGACTGCTTTTTGCATGGTTGACAAATAATCGGTACATACTTGATGTCCAAATCCTCGTGAACCGGTATGAATCATTATTGTAATCTGTCCTTCTTCCAATCCTAATTCACTGGCAATTTTAGAATCATAGATTTTATCTATTAGCTGAATTTCCAGAAAATGATTTCCCGAACCAAGGGTACCCAATTGAGGTTTCCCTCTTTCCAGGGCATGCTTGCTAATCAGATCAGGATTCGCATCTTTCATGCACCCTTCTTCTTCGGTAAAGAGAATATCTTCATCCCATCCAAATCCTCTCTCTACCGCCCATTTAGAACCTCTGGTTAAAACTTTTCTTAGCTCATTATAGCTTACTCTTATTTTCCCTTTTGAACCTACCCCGGAAGGGATAGTTCTAAACAACTCATTTACCAAGGGGTCAATCTTCGGTTTTACCTCTTTTAAGGTCAAATCAGTTCTCATTAACCGTACTCCGCAATTTATATCAAATCCGATTGATCCAGGGGAGATACTCCCATCTTCTAAAGAAGTAGCCACTACTCCTCCTATACATAAACCGTACCCCCAGTGGATATCAGGCATAGCCAATGAATGACCTACAATCCCTGGCAAAAAGGCGGCATTTACCACCTGTTCAGGTGCCTGGTCTTTACGAATCTTTTTCAACAACTCCGAAGAGGCATAAATCAATCCGGGAAC
>JAYEGH010000099.1:0-3363 GCA_034659055.1 Candidatus Caldatribacteriota bacterium | reverse complement strand
ATTAGAATCTATTAAGTACCTATAACTTTGACTGATTACCCATCACTAATTACTAATTTTTAAATACTAATATTCTTTTTTTCCCAAGCAATTTCAGCTTCAGATTTTCTTAAGTATAAAGGAGAAAAAGAATAAATATCATCACTTTTATCCTTTTTGAATTTTTCCAAGCCCATAAAGGCTACATTTGATGCATGAATTAATGAAATTGTAGAATCTATGATCATAGCTCTTTCTCCGATTTTCTTTTTAATAACATCCTGGTATTTAGTTAGTCCTTCTCCTAAAAAGACTATATCCTCATTTGATGATAAAAAATTACTTAACAATTGATTAATAGATTCGCATTTGTAATCTATAATTTTTCTTATATTGTCTCCACCTCGATATACTGCATAGTACACTTCTTCCTTCCTGGCATCCAAAATAGGACATATCAAATAAGGCATTTTTCTTAATGGATAAGCTAAAACATCAAGGGTGGGTATTCCAAAAAGGGGCGCTGATGTAGCATAAGATAAACCTTTAGCTGTTCCCAATCCGATACGAAGCCCGGTAAACGAACCTGGTCCTATGGTAACAGATATTCCATCTATATTTCCTATCTTCATATCGACATTTTTTAACATTTTCTTTATAGTTTGGACCAAAATGGAAGAATGTTTTTTATGCAAACCATTAACGACATACTCAATTAAAATTTCTTCATCTTCTATTACACTTAAATTAGACCATTTAGAAGAAGTATCAATCCCTAATATTTTCATTCTTCTTTAACTCCTTAAAAAGCTTAACAAACCTATCCCCTTTTGAGGTAAAAGTTAACTTTCTTCTTTGAAAATCTAAAAAAGTAATTATTATTTTTAAATATTCAACAGGAAGATTTTTTTCTAATTTTTCAGCCCACTCAACAAGCGTAAGACCATTCCCATAAAAATATTCCTCATACCCCAAATCAACAATTTCTTCGAAATTATTAAGTCGAAACAGGTCGAAATGATAAATGGGAATTTTGCCTTGATATTCGTTTATAATGGTGAAAGAAGGGCTGGTGACATAATCCTTTACTTTTAATTCTTCAGCTATTCCCTGAATAAAACAGGTTTTACCAGCTCCCAATTCTCCAAAAAAAAGTAAAATATCTCCACTTTTAATTAATTTTGCTATCTTTTCCCCAATTTTTTTTGTCTCTTCAGGACTTTTAGTAATTATATTTAAATTCATTTGAATTATTTACCGACTCTCCGATTTACCAATTAATTTAGTCGTTAGTATTAAACACAAGATACAAAAAGTTTCGAGTTACAAATTAAGAAATACAAGATGATATTATAGTTAACCGGTTAGCCAGTTTACCAGTTATCCAGTTAAGATTAAGATAATATAATTTGCCAACTGATCAATTCACCGATTAACTACTGGCTTTTGACTTTTATAGTTTTCCTTATTCTTTATTCTGACTACTTTCTTCTCTTTCTTTACTCGATACTATAGACTCAATACTCGATACTGTCTTTTCCCACAATTATTACCCGCACCTATCGCTGTACGCTCTACGCTAAACGATATTACGCTATAGTAATCTTTCTCCAAACATATTTTTTATTTTATACGGTTTTCCATTTTTTATAAATAATTTAGGAACTCGTGCCTTATCCGGCATATGAACAACTTCATAGTTAATTGTTCCGATTTTTTTTGCAATTTCTTCTACGGTTATTTTTTCATCCCCTTGTTTTCCCCACAATACTACTTCATCTCCAATCTTAACCTGCGGAATATTAGTAACATCTATCATACATTGATCCATACAGATACGGCCAATTATTGGTACCCGTTTTCCCCTTAGTAATACTTCACCTTTATTAGAAAGTAATCGGGAATATCCATCAGCGTAACCTACCGGTAGGGTTGCAATAACTGTTTTTTCTTTAAAAGTAGTATAGGTCCGTCCATAACTTATAGATTTTTCTGCAGGCAATTCTTTTATGAATACTATCCGTGTTTTAAATTCCTGTGCGGGTATCAATCTTATTGTTTTTTTTACTTCTTCAGAAGGGTATAATCCATACAAGCAAATTCCCGGTCTTACCATATCCATCCACATATTAGGTAGATCAAGCAATGCAGCACTATTGCTTGTGTGTTTCAAAGGTATTTTTATTTTCTCTTTTTTTAAAATATTTATAATTTCTATAAATTTATTAAACTGGTTTTCCGTAAAAGCTTTATCCTCTTCATCAGCAACTGAAAAATGGGTAAATATACCTTCTATTTCAATATTGCCAATAGAAATAACTCTTTTAATAAAATTTAAAACGTCTTGTGGCAAAACTCCTATTCTACCCATTCCGGTATCTACTTTTAAATGAACTTTGGCAAGTTTATTCATTTTAATTGCCAATTTTGAAATTTTTTTAATAAATTTTATTTCACATACAGAAGGAGTAATATCATATAATAGCAACAATTCTGCTTGAGCTTCTAAAGTTAAACCGAGAACCAAAATCGGAACATTAATGCCTGTTTTACGTAAAAATATCCCTTCTTCTGCTCTTGCAACTGCTAACTTGCTTGCTCCATTCTCTAGAAATATTTGAGCAACCTCTGAAATATCATGTCCATATGCATTCCCTTTTGTTATAGCCATTAACTCTATTTTTTTACCTATTAATTTTTTAATATTTTTAGTATTTTGTGCAATTGAATCGAGATTTATTTCCACCCAGGTAGGGCCTAATAACTTTTGCATTTTAAATCTTCCCTTTAAATATTAGATAGCGAACATTATATAAATGAGTTATACATAAATAATATTTATTAGTGTTTGGATTAATATGAATTTATCAACTAATTAACCGGGTAACTATATACTATCTTCTATATTCAAAAAAGCCTGAGGTATTTGAGATAAAATATCACCAGCAATCATCCCTCTCTCTCCTTTAAGGTCACGAGCTAAATTACCGGCTAAACTATGGACGTACACTCCTGTTACCGCTGCTGAAATACCGTTTAATCCCTGGGCTATTAAACCAGAGATTACTCCGGTTAACACATCTCCTGAACCACCTGTAGCCATACCGGAATTATCTCCATTATTTATGAAGATATTACCTTTTTTATCTGCAATACTTGTTTTTGCTCCTTTTAACACTACGATAACCCCTAATTTCTGCGCCACCTCTTTAACAACTTCTAATCTATTATCTAATACAAAACCCACATCTTTCTTAATTATTTTTGCCATTTCTCCAGGATGAGGAGTTATAATTGCCGGAACTTTCGTCTTACTCAATATTTTGGAATTTTTCCCTAAAATATGTAGAGCGTCAGCATCCAATACCAGGGGAATAGTAGACT
>JAYEGH010000098.1:0-3408 GCA_034659055.1 Candidatus Caldatribacteriota bacterium | reverse complement strand
ACAAAATAGCGTTGTAACCCTAAAAAGAGAACTAAAGGAAGGGCCATGGAAACAAAAGCAGCCGCAGTAAGTAGTTCCCAATCTTGACCATAAGAACCGACTAAAGCACTTATACGAACAGTTAAAGGTGCAACATCGGGCGTTCCTCCTAAATAAACCAAAGATACTAAAAGATCATTCCAGACCCATAAGAATTGAAATATAGTTACGGAAGCCAATGCCGGAACAGAAAGTGGCATTACTATTTTAGTAAATGTCTGAAAAGGGGTGGCACCATCTATTGACGAAGAATCAAACAATTCACTGGGGAGACTAGAAATAAAAGTATATAATAAATAAGTCATAAGAGGGAGGCCATAACCGGTATGAGCCAGCCATACCCCCGGGAAAGTACCAACTATCTTTAAACTGCTAAAAATCCGAAGAATTGGTATCATAGTCATTTGTAGTGGAATCACCAATAAACCAACTAAAAAGACAAATATTACTCTGCGCCCCGGAAATTCCATCCAGGCAAAGGCATAAGCAGCAAAGGAAGCAATTAATATAGGAATTACAGTAGAGGGAATAGCAATAAAAAGAGTATTCATAAAAGCTCTTCCCAGTCCAATCTTTGTAATAACTCTTTGATAATTTTCCATACTGTAACAGGTAAAATTAAAAGGGTGTTCAAATACAGTCCACCAACCGGATGCTGCCACATCAGGAGGTGGTCTAAATGAAGTTATTAATAATCCAACAGTTGGAAGTATCCATATAAATGCAATAATAACTATTATCAGGTGAAGTATACTTCCGGAAAATGGATTTGATATTTTTTTCATTACCTTATAGTCTCCTGTTCCTTAAACCGTTGAACATTAATTACTATCATCGGGACAATAACCAACAATAAAACAACTGCAATAGCACTTGCTCTGCCAAAATCTCTAAAAATAAACATCTCTTTATACATTCGATTAGCAATAACTTCTGTATCGAAATTTCCATTAGTCATTACATATACAATATCAAATACTTTAAGCACCATAACTACCATAGTGGTAGATACCACTGCAATAGTGGGTTTCAATAAAGGCAAAACAATTTTCCAAAATATTCTGAATTCAGTTGCACCATCTACCCGGGCTGCCTCTAATAGTTCGCGGGGTATGCCTTTATAGCTCGCTGATAATATTACCATACAAAATCCGGTCCATATCCATACCCCTACCATAATTAAACAAAAATTATTAAGCCAGGGCCTTATAATCAGCCAGGGCAAAGGCTCTAAATTAAAAAATAGCCGAATTGCATTAAGAATACCGGTTTGAACTGCTGAAACCGGTCTATAGGAATAGACAAACTTCCAAATTACTCCTGCACCTACAAAGGAAATAGCCATAGGCATAAATATTACTGATTTTATAATTGATTCGTATTTAACTCTATCTATTAATACTGCAATAATCAATCCTAAAAAAACTGTTAAAGGAACAAAAATTATTACCCATAAGGTGTTATTCCGAAAGGCAGTAAGCATAATTTCATTGGTAAAACAATAGATATAATTCTTAATGCCTACAAATTTTTCCGAATTATAATTAAGAAAGGATATATAAATGGTATTAATTGAAGGGTATACTAGAAAAAAGAATAAGATGGATACTGCAGGTCCTATATATAGCCAGGGAGTAATTTTTTTAGTACGCATTAAAAAGGCCTTTCCTTTCCGCTAATCAAAATATAAATATTTTTAGCATAGGCTATGTCTATTTAAAAACATAGCCTATGCTAATTAAAACTTATCAGTTTATTCTTACATTATTTCCGATAAGCATCCAAAGCAGTGGTTTCAATAGTCATGAGAACATTTTTTAAAGATACTCCGCTTACATAATTCAAAATCTCAGTCCAGAAAGAACCAGCACCTACTGCTCCAGGCATTAAGTCAGAACCGTCAAAGCGGAAGGTTGAAGCATTTACTAATATCGTAGCAGCTTTTCTGGTTAAATCATCCGGATAGACAGTAGGATCTACGCTTTTGTTAGCAGAGAGTTTTCCTAACTCATGAACCCATATTTCTTGAGCTTCCGAAGAAACAACGTATTTCATAAAGGCTCTTGCGTCAGGAGTATCATTAAACATTGCAAACATATCTGCTGCTCCTAAAGCAGGTGTCCCGTATTGTGGATCAATGGGTGGGAAGGGGAAGAAATCAAAATCTTCTCCAGGTACTAAATCAGGGAAATGATCAAGAATAAAGCCCCTAATAAAAGTGGCTTGTTTATGCATGTAGGCATCCGGTGGAGTAGTAAACAAGGCATCCGGTGAATCACCAAAGTTGATAGTCAATTCTGCATTTGGTCCACCATAGACATATTTTTCGTTTAAGGCAATCTGACCAAATAACTCAAAGGCTCTTTGTACCCGATCATCTACCCAGGAAATTCCATGGGAAACCCATAAGTCATATACTTCTGGCTCTACGGTACGGAGCATAATATCTTCAATCCAGTCTGTTCCGGCCCAGCCACTGGCACCACCACTTTCGAGTCCAATAGCCCAGGGGGTATTACCATCTGCTACCATCTTATCAGAAAGAGCAATCATCTCTTCCCAGGTGGTAGGTACCGTATATCCGGCAGCAGCAAAGGCTTTAGGGTTATACCAGACTAAACTCTTTAGATCAGCAGAAAGAAATACACCATGAAGCTTACCTTTATAACTCCCTAAATCTATCCAGGTCGAGGAGTAATCGCTCTTTAAAGTATCCATATCCATGAAAGTACTTAAATCAACTAATTTACCACTTCGGGCGAATTCTACCATCGTTCCCGGATTAGGCATAGCAGAAATATCCGGAGGATTTCCACCTTCCACTCGAGTAATTAGCACTGCCGGATCTCTAGAACCGGCTAATACTACATCAATATCATTTGCATCCTCAAAAGGTTTTACCATTTTATTAAATGCTTCCAATTCTGCTCCTGCCCATAAACCATAAACATTTAAAACTTTAGTTGCGGCAAATCCTCCTACTGTAAACATTCCGGTTATTAAAACTACAAATACTATAAAACTAATTTTCTTTAACATTCTTATTCCTCCTTTATTTTTTAAAAATATTTTCTTTTCTTTGTTCCAGTTTCCGCACCTCCTCTTTTTCAAGATATGTTCTCAATTGAAATAAGCATCTATTTACATTATTCGGCACTACTTCTAAAAAATCCTTCTTTTTTTTAAATATTTTTTTAAAATCAATGTCTTCGCTTTTACAAATAAGAAACTCTTGTTATTTTAAATAAATGTTTTTAGAAATAATTTATTATTGTTAAATTATTTCATTTAGTAAATCAATATAATCAGCAAGCAATCGGGTAATTAAAAATTTTTCTCTTACGGTTTCTTTGCCCTTTTTACCAATTT
>JAYEGH010000097.1:0-3414 GCA_034659055.1 Candidatus Caldatribacteriota bacterium | reverse complement strand
AAAACTCCCTGGGAAATGCAATGGAATACAAAAGCTGAAGATTTTATGTTATTCCAGGTGTATCTATATGATGGAGACGGAAATTTAGTTGGTGTGGCGGCCAATCAAACAAAACCAGGCAAGGGGAGTTTTTACAGTCCCAAAAAAGGAACATATTATTTAACTATCAATGCAATCGCAGATTGGGAAATCATAATTGTTGAAGTTAAATAATATTGTATTCATAAATTTAATATTTTGCTAGAATTACAATAATATTATTTTAAAGGAGCGGAAAAATGTGAGGGTCGATAAGACTTGAGTAATTTTTAACCGGATGATGAGGAATTAGGGAAAATTCAACCTTTTATTAAAAAATAGGCCTTCATATTTTGATTTTAAGGGGGGTCTTTTGCAAAAAAGGTACATTCGTAAGGGGCAAGTCAAAATTTCTTCATATACGGCAGTATATGAGCGGTTTTGAAAAACTTTCAAAGCCTTTGTTTATAAGGGTTACGGTGTTTTGTGTGAATTATTGCTATATAGGAAATATAGTAATGTTTATAATAATTATAGTTTTTTTATAGTTTTTGAGTAGGAAAAAGTGGTGAAATATTGGAGTATATTGAAAGATGAGATTGCCGCGCCCTGATAAATCCGGGCTCGCAATGATATTATACGAGATTGTCACACTTTCTTCGAAAGTTCGCAATAACAGAAAATAAAAGACGGGCTCGATGAATCAAGCCCCTACATTAGGAAAATAAAGAAAAAGATGGATTCCCGCCTGCGCGGGAATGACATAAAGGTAGAGGGAATGATAAAATTGGAATGATGGTCGGGATAGAAATATGGCGCGCCCTGCCTTAGATGAAGAGTTTCCGATTCACACTCTTTCGATTGTGTGACGGGTTCCTAGCTCCATCATAACCCACGTTTCCATAAGCCCCCCTACGATCCCGGACAGTCGGTTTTCCCGAATCCGGTTCTGACCCTCAAAGCTATAATAAATTCCATAGGTAACGCCAGAGAAAATTCCATAGTTATATCTATAAAATAATACCTCTCTTAGGTTATAATTTAAACTTAAGGGAGGTAGAAAAAATGATAGGAGTAGCAATGTATATAACTATAAAATCACTTTGGGAAAAACATAAGAATAAATCACTGATTGCCAGGCTTACCGGCCATGATTGGAAAACAGTATCCCAAAAGATAAAAGAAATTGAAACGGGAAAAGAATATCCTAAGAAGAAACTGCATCCGCGGATACTGGATTCTTACCAGGAACAGATCGTGAAATGGTTAGAAGACAATCTCTCGGGGGTAAGGATACACGAAAAGATGCAAGAAAATGGGATAAAGGTGGGATACTCTACGGTAAAGGATTATATCTGTAAAATCAAAAGGAGAGATAATATCTTTATCCGGATGCATACTCTCCCCGGAGAGGAAGCCCAGGTTGATTTCGGCTATGTAGGATATACCCTCTATAAAGGCAAAAAGAGGAAGACCTGGGTCTTTAATATGAGATTATCCTACTCTCGCCTGGACTATTACGAGGTAGTCTATGACCAGAGGGTAGAGACCTTTATCAGATGCCATATCAATGCCTTTCGCTATTTCGGGGGAATACCCCAGTATATAAAGATAGATAATCTAAAATCAGCTATTCTACAGGCCAACTTCTATGAACCCATCTATCAGGAACTGTATAAAAACTTTGCCTCTCACTATGGCTTTCATCCTCTGCCCTGCCGGGTAAGAAGACCTAATGATAAAGGAAAGGTAGAATCAGGGATAAAGTACGTAAAGATTAATTTCTTCTCCGGGCGTAAATTTACCGGGGAAAAAGACCTGAAAGAAAGATTATTTAAATGGTATAGCCGGGCTAACCAGCGGATACACGGTACCACCAGAAAGGTACCCCAGGAGGTATTCAAAAAAGAAGAGAAGGCAAAACTTATTCCCCTACCCCAGGAAGAATTTAAATTAGTAAAAGTAGGTATCCGTAAAGTCTATCATGACTGTCATATTTATGTAGACTACAATTATTATTCAGTACCCTTCAAATATGTAGGTAGGCAGGTAGAGATAGAATTAAGCAAAAAGTTATTAAAGGTATATTGCAAGGGGAAGGAGATTACCGTTCATCCCCGTCTTTCTGGCAGAGGTAACTTCAGCACCAATAACAGTCATTATCCTACCTACAAGAGATATTCTGATACCGAATACCAGGAGAAATATCAGAAGAAAATGGCGGACATTGGAGCCTATGCCGAGCAGCTATTCTTCCCGGTTTTAAAAGAACATCCCCGGGATTGGAACAGAACCATACAAGGGATTCTTTCATTAAGAAAGACTTATCCGGATAAAGTGATTGAAGCCGCCTGCAGGAGAGCACTCTCCTTCGGGGTAACCCGGTATTCGGTGATCAAGAACATCTGCCATAATGGAAGTTACCTGATGCCGGTAGAATTTGAAAAGGAGGCCACCTGTGCAACTACTTAGGAAAAGATTAAGAAATTTCAAGCTCTCCGGAATCTACCATAATCTGGAGGAAAGAATAAGTTACGCCCAGGAAAAGTCTTTATCCTACGGAGAATTCTTAGGACTTCTCTTGGAGGATGAAGAGAACAACCGGAGGGCTAATAGCTACAGAAAAAGGTATTCTAGAGCCAAATTGCCGGCCCATAAAAACATCGAAGACTTTGATTTTTCCTTTCAGCCTTCTATCGATAAACGTACTATCAATGATTGCCTTACCTGCAACTTTATTACCGAAAAGAGAAACATCGTCTTTATCGGAAACCCAGGTACCGGGAAGTCCCATTTATCCGTCTCGATTGCTATTAAGGCTTTGATGAAAGGATACAAGGTATTGTTTACCCCGGTATCAGAGTTGTTACATAATCTGAATGCTGCCAAGGCAGATAACACCTATTACCAGAAGATAGACTATTACCTAAAACCCGATCTTTTGATCCTGGATGAATTGGGGTTTAAAAGGCTGCCCGGATATAGTGCCGATGATTTCTTTGAAATCATCTCTAAAAGGTATGAAAAGGGATCGGTTATTATTACTACCAACAAAACTTTTGAACAATGGGGAGATATCTTTACCGATAATATTCTGGCTTCTGCCATACTGGATCGCGTGGTACATTATTCTGCAATCATCAAAATCAATGGACCCAGTTTCCGGGCTAAAAATCTAAAAGAAAGGGGGAAATAGGCTTTAATTTTTTTGTTTTTCGACTATGGAAAAAAGTCCGGCTTTTACTCTGGAATTTTGCTTGACTTTGAGGGGATCGATAAGGAACTGGAAAAATTGATCAAGCAAGATCCCCAAATCTTCCAGAGGGCTAGTAACCTGGATAGTATCCCCGGTTGCGGGATGCTGCTGGCAGCCCACCTTCTAGTTATTACCGAAAA
>JAYEGH010000096.1:0-3466 GCA_034659055.1 Candidatus Caldatribacteriota bacterium | reverse complement strand
TTACGATTGTTTCACGAATATTTTGAATTATCTCTTTACGCTGTTCGAGAGATAATTTGCCCAACCGGATTTGAGCGGATTCAGCTGCTTCTATAGCGTTATTCATTTCCTTAAAAATTCCATCCTGTTCAGCTCTTTCATCTGGTAAACTTTCTTGCATTTCAATTTTACTCTCAGGTTTTTCTAATTTGTTAATTACATTTTGGATTATTAATTTTAAATCATTTTCATTAATTTTCATAAACAACCACCTAAATATAAATCAGTTTATATTTTTTAAATTGTTAAACTTCTTTCTAATAGATAAAATAAGGTTTAATTGCAGGATTTGGATTAGGAATAATAATATCTTTGCAAAGCAAACCTTTATTTCCTACTAAATTTACTGCTGCTTTAACGGCAGCTTCTATCTGGTAAATATCACCTATCATTTTAGTGTAGGATTTACCACCCATTCCCACCGCTAATCTTATTTCATTAACTAAAATATTTGCTTCTTTAGCAGCTATATCAGCTGCTTCGATACTGGTAACTATTGAGAAAGTTTCTATTACTGCTACAGCACCCCAAACCTTGCAATCAACTGCCCCTATAATTGCCGGAATAACCTGAGGGTGTAGGTTGGGAATAAATAATTCATCTACAATATATCCCTCTCCAATATTTTTCCCTGCAGTAAGAGATGTATCAACAGATGCCACATCACCACTAAAAATAACTATAAATTTCCCCGGGCATAATGTTTTCGCATCTATTATTTTTACAGGTGCAGCTTTAACTATTTCGTCCAAGGCTTTTATTCCTATTGCTATACTATTAAATTCCAATACTCCGAGTACTGTTATTTTCATATTTTTTTAGCACCTGAACTTTCATTATTTTTTAGTAATAATTATTTTCTCGCTATCAATATAAGTTACTTTACCTTTAATACTGGAATGTATTCTTGCCCCCAATTTGCCTTTTGGTATTTCGGCAATAAGAGTACCCTCGTCTACTTGTTCTCCAATTTTAACAATTGGTTCCGAAAAAACACCTGCATGCTGTTTGAGTAAAATTTCTACAAGCTTAGGGTTAGTTTTTATTCCCCGTTTGAAATGACCACTATTTTCATCATATTTACTTAGCATTAAACGATTTTTAATCCGGGACCCGGGTACTTTTCTAAATTCTCTCATTTCCCTGGGTTTTATTTCTTTATTTTCTTTGTTTGAAAATTTAGGCTTATAACCAGCTGCCAAAAGATTCTCTTTTATTTTTTGATTTATAATTCGAGGTGATAATCCCATTGGACAGGCAAATACCTCACAAAGCCCACACTCACTACATAGAAAGGCATTTTGAATTATTTCGGAAGGAATATCAATTCCCAGATTAATTTGTCTCATAATTTTGTGAGGATACAATTCGTGACCCAATAGATACCGAGGGCAAAGATCGGTACAATAGCTACACTGGCAACAGGCAGATTTGCTCTGTTTTATAATATGTTCAATTCTTAAAGTTTTTTTGTAAATCAAAGGATGATCCCGGGGTAAAACTATAATTCCGGTAGTAGTTTTGGTTACAGGAGTATCAAGATTAGATTCAACCTTACCCATCATGGGGCCTCCTACAATAACTACAAAATCTTCTAAAGTAGGTTCACAAAGATCTATAATTTCCCGAAAAGGAGTACCGATATGGGCATTAATAATTCCCGGTGTTTTTACTTCTCCGGTACAGGTAAGCATTCTTCTGGTAACTGGTTTGCCTTCTGTGGCAGCATGAATATTTTTTAAAGTTTCCACATTATTTACTATACAACCTACATCGGGAGGAATTCCTCCCTCAGGAATAATTTTACGGGTAACCTCATAGGTTAAGAGAAATTCATCACCAGCAGGATAATAGTCTCCTAAAAAGTGTAGTGATATATTCTTATTGGAGGAAATGGTTTTTTTTATCTCTCCGGCAATAGAATAGTACTTTTCCTTCAAAGCAATGATTCCTTTTTTAGCCCCAACTGCTTGCATCACTGCTTTTAAACCCTCAACTATCTTTTCCCCTTCTGTTTCTATAATGTATTTATCATTGGAAAGAAGAGGCTCACATTCTACTCCATTAGCAATTACTGTATCACATTTATTGCTCACTTTAATATGTGTAGGAAAACCCGCACCACCGGCACCTACAACTCCCATATCTTTCAATACACTTTCCAGTTTCATTAGCCGCTCCCCTTTTTAGAAACTGCTACTTTTATTTTTTATAAGTCATCTTATTGCCCTTTTCTACCATATCAACAATTCCCACAATTACAGCATCAACCGCTTTTTTATAGGTAGTTTCTGTCTGTCTCGATGAACTCCCCTGGGAAATGATTGCTATCTCTCCGATTCCTGCGCCAACCAAATCTAGGGCTACCAAATAATTATTTTCTTCTTCTGCTTTATAATTGCAGATTTGAACCAAAAGACATTTTCTGCCTTTCATTCCATCATCTATTTGGGCACTAACCACAGTACCCGCAATTTTACCGAAAATCATTTTAGCCTCTTTTTGTTTTATTGATGTTTAAAAAATTTAATATCTATCTTTGTCTTTTTGATAAACATATTCTCCTTTAATATCTATAGAATCAACGATAGAAATAATGGTTGCATCACTCGGCCTTCCTTCTGTAGCAGCTGTCATCCTCGAACTGCTTCCGGCTACATAAAACACTACTTCCCCTACTCCTGCTCCTACACTATCCATGGCTACCAAATAATCTTTTTCCCCCTGCATGTTTGAAGGATCAATTTTTTCCAAAAGTAGAAATTTTATTCCTTCAATTTTAGGTTCTTTTCTAGTTGATACAACAGTACCTACTACTTTTGCCAGTATCATATTGCACCCTCCTAAATCAAATTCTTATTAATTAATCGGTTTCCATTTTATTTCTTTTGTTTTTAACCGAACCTCTTCCTAATGGAAGCACTTTATCTACATTACTATGCGGGCGCGGAATAATATGTACAGAAATTACTTCTCCCACCTTTTGAGCTGCAGAATTGCCGGCATCCAGCGCAGCTCTGACTGCTGCTACATCACCACGTATAATTGCTGTATTGTATCCTCCACCGGTTTTTTCATAGCCTACTAATTCTACCCTTGCAGCCTTAACCATTGCGTCTGAGGACTCTACCATAGAAGCAAATCCTCTTGTTTCAATCATTCCCAATGCGTCACTATAAATGTCCATTTTAAAACCTCCTTAATGTTATTTAAATAACATTTATTTTTATATTATTAACATTATAATATATTTTTATTTACTGTGTCAACTTTTTTATTATTTCTTGTCATTTAAAAATCAAAACCGGACTGTTTTTTAATGATTTAAAAGATAAAAGTGGACTAACCTGAAATGCTAAAAAAGATGTAATATAGAACTAAATTTTAAGAAAAGAGGTTCTAAATTATGTCTAAACAATTACATAAA
>JAYEGH010000095.1:0-3482 GCA_034659055.1 Candidatus Caldatribacteriota bacterium | reverse complement strand
CCGGATGTAAATTTACTGGCAAAAGCGTTGAATAAATTAGATTTTATCGTTGTCAGCGAACTTTTTATGACTGATACGGCAAATATGGCAGATATTATTTTACCGGCAGCTTCAATATTGGAATATAATGACTTGATTATAGGATACGGACATTCATACATTCAGTTACAGCAGAAAGCAATTGAACCCCCGGGAGAGTGTAAACATGAAAGCGAAATTTATCGGCTTTTAGGAAAGAAATTCAATTTTAACCTGAAATATCTACCGGAAAATAATTTGGCGACCATAGAGAAAATTATTGAAAAAGCAAATTTTAACACCAGTGTAAATGAATTAAAAGAAAAACCTTACTTGCATTCAAGTTATCAGGAAATTGCTTTTGATGATATGAGATTTGATACTCCTAGCGGAAAAATAGAATTTTTTAGTCAAAAAGCGGCAGATGATTGGGAAAAAGACCCTCTGCCGATATATTGTGAACCATTTGAGAATAAATATTCTGCTCCGGATCTTTATCAAAAGTATCCGCTTACACTTATCAGTATTCATGCCCGAAATAAAATGAATTCTCAATTTTCTGATATGGCTGCCTACAAAGAAGAACCGTTTATTCAAATAAATTCCGAGGATGCAAAAAAAAGAAAAATAGCCATGGAAGACAAAGTAAAAGTTTATAATGACAGGGGAAACATTGTTTTAACAGCCAGGGTCAATTTCGAAATGCCGGAAGGGATTGTACGGGTGAATTTCGGCTGGTGGAATATAGTACATAAAGTAAATGTAAATATGCTTACAGGGGAGTATGAAAGTGATATCGGTAATGGAACAGCTTTTCATAACTGTCTGGTAGAAATGAAAAAAATTCAATAAATTAAAAAATAATCCATATGTATTTTTAGGAGAATATCAATGAAATTTTTAGATTTGGTAAAAACCCGGCAGAGTGTGAGAAAATACCTGAATAAATCGGTAGAAAAAGAAAAAATCGAAAGATGCCTGGAAGCTGCCAGGCTTGCTCCATCGGCAAATAATTCTCAACCCTGGAGTTTTATTGTTATAGATGAACCAAAATTAAAAGAAGCGGTGGCAAGAAATACCTTTGATAGAATTATGTCTTTTAATCGATTTTCTTTACAAGCACCTGTTTTAATTTTACTACTTTCAGAAAGACCAAGCTTTTTTAGTAGAATTGGCAGTGTAGTTAAAGGCAAACAATTCAGCTTAATCGATATCGGAATTACTGCCGAACATCTTTGTCTTCAGGCAGTAGATGAAGGATTGGGTACCTGCATGTTGGCATGGTTTAATGAAAAAGGGGTAAAAAACCTGCTTAATATTCCCCAACAAATAAGAGTTGAACTTATCATAACTATGGGCTACCCGGAATCTAATCAAATACAACCTAAAAAACGAAAGCCAATAGATCAAATCAAAAGTTATAATAGTTATGAGTTGCTGAAATGAAAAAGTCCAATGCTTCCAGAATTTTAGATAAATTAAAAATTTCCGGGGTTTCTCCTCTGGGTATGAAAAAATATTATCCTACATATATAGATGAAAGTGCCTTTCGTTTTCCTTCAATTTTAATTAGTGCCGGTCTTAGAGGTTTGCAGTTAAAACTTAATCTCGATGATTTGTTTAAAGCAATCAAGTTAACTGCCGGTAAATTAACCGTGAAATAATTATCATTTCTTCCGGTAAAAATTTAGGTAAATATCTGGGGAAAAGGATAGAATAAATAGTAATAAAAACGTTAAAAGATTTTTTCTTGCCATATAAAAAGAAAGTTGATAACATTAATTTATGCATTCACTTTTTGCGCCATTAAAAAAAATATGTAAAGAAAATTTAACTGTTAGCAAAAGTTTAATCATGCCTTCTTATCTGGATGGCAATACTTTTAAAAAAACCTTATCCAGAGAGGGCTTTTCTGCTATAAACCTGAATATCATTACCCTTTTTGACCTGGCAAGGGATTATTGCGATAATTATGTTTTAGAAAATAAATTAAAAATTTTAGATAATTCAACAGGTCAAATATTTATTTTTCAGATATTAAAAGCTCTATTGTCTTCACGGAAGAAAATGCCATCTTTAAATTATTTTCAGTCTTCTCAATTTTCTCCGGGAATAATCCGCTCGATTTATTCAACTATAAAAGAGATGAGGATAGCAGGGTTTTCTTCTCGTAATTTTCCTCACTCTGCAATAACCAATTCCAAAAAGAGAGAAGATCTGCTAAAAATAATACAGGAATATGAAAAAATATTAAAAGAGCGAAACTATATTGATGAAGCGGATATCTATATTCAGGCAGCTAAATATGTGAAAAAGAATAAATACAAAAAAGAGCTATTCATCATTCCTTCTAATATAGAATTAAATTATTTAGAGAAAGTCTTTTTTCGGAAAATGATATTAGCGGAATCAAAAGTCATTTATTTGCCCTCACCGGGAGATTTAAAAAAGCCTGACTCTTTTTATTTTTCTGGGTTCTGTAATGAAGAAAGGAGTTATCACCAAAAAATCTTCCCCCTCGATTACTTATACCGTATAGATAAACTGCCATCCAATTTAGCTGAGGTAATCAATATTGAATTAGTTCAATCACACGGAGAATATAATGAAGTAAAAAAGATTATCCGAGAAATAAAATCCCGGAATATTCCTCTCGATAAAGTTAGTATTTTTTATACTACGCAGGAACCATATTCCCAATATCTTTATCAGCTATCCAGACAATATTCTCTTAATATTACTTTTGACAATGGGATAAGCATTAAAAATACCACTCCGGGAAAACTGTTTTTTGCTCTAATTGACTGGATAAGAGATGATTACAGTATGAAAAAATTATATTTTTTACTAACCGGTGGTTATTTTGAATTTAAAAGTCATCAGTTAATCCCGGATACACCCACTCCCCAACGAGTGGCTTCATTGCTGCGCAATTCTCCGATTAGACGCAAAAGGAATAGATATATTAAGGGCATAGATTTATATATAAAACAGTTGAAGCGGGAAATTAAACAGGTTTCCAAAAATAGACAGGAGAGATATCGCAGGAAGATAAAAGACCTTATTTGGATAAAAGGATTTATAACTCAGATTTTTCGTGAATTGCCTCAAGAGAATTTTGGTTACACTATTTCACCAAGTCAGGTTGCCTGGGGTCTTATAAATATTGTCACCGAGTACAGTAAAACAGATGAAGAAAATAATTCAGGTGAAGAAGCAATAAAAAAGATAAAAGAAAAGTTAACTATTTTATCTGAAAACAAGCATCCTCTCCCCGATATGCCTGTAAATGAAACTCTTGCTTTAATGATTGATTTAATTAAAAATGAAAGGGTTAATTGTTCTGAACCACGGGGAGGTTTTCTACATGCTGCCAGCTATAAAAAAGGAATCTGGCTTAACCGTCCTTATAATTTTATTGTGGGAATGGATTCTGTAAAATTCCCCGATTCAGCCCGCAGTAG
>JAYEGH010000094.1:0-3490 GCA_034659055.1 Candidatus Caldatribacteriota bacterium | reverse complement strand
CTCCCGGTAAATCGAATTGACCAGCCTTATCCCTATAGGGAAGGGCATTCCCATTAAAAATCCCAGAGGCAAGATTAATCCCACAGTAATAAATATTTTTACAATTAAATTATATTTCAAAGTAGTATTGAATATACAAGGTAAAATAAATTGATAAATTATCAAGAGGCCGCAAAGAACAAAAATAATGATTTTAAGGCTTCCAACATAATTTCTCTCTATCCTTTTAGAATAAAAACTTCCTAAACCTGAGAAGAATAAAAAAGAAAAGATAATAATCGAAGTAGAATAGCTGGGATTAGTCAGATAGAGGATAAATTTCTGGATAAAAGATATCTCTAAAAGCATATATCCTAACCCCAAAGAGGCAAAGTAGAGTAAAAAAGGAAAATTTACCTTTCTTTTAGTTAACGGAGACCTCTTTAAGAAAAGAGGTAAAAATATAAAAATGATACTAAATATTATTCCCTGAATGAAAGTAGCAAATAAAATTAGATTGCCCCACTCTATCAGGGGTTGCCAGTTAGCAGTACTTTTTATAATCTTAGGGATGTTTTGCCATTTCAGAGTATAAAAAAAATAGGGTTGATTATCAGTAACCGCTGAAACATTAAAGAAACAGCTATCATAAAAATCCTTCTGTTTGCCTTCCCTGAAACTATTCACTAATTGTGTTATCTCTTGATAATAATAACTCTCCTCCAGGACGTGATTTATATTAACCTCTTCCCCCTTTATCCCCGGAAAATAGACCACATCAAAATTTCTTTCATCGCAAAAATCTTTAATTATTCTTATTTCTTCCTCCCTTATTTCTTTTTTACTTAAGATAAGGGTAGAAGTACCCCAACTACGGATTACCGCCAGATGATTTTCCGGTCTTTCTATCCCCATTCGATATAGAGCCTCTAAACTGATACTGCAAAGGCGCACAATCTCTCGAGGAGGGAATTTTAACCAACGAGTAATACCCAATTTTCCTCCATCAGATAGATGCTGCCAAAAATCCATAAATGCCTCTACGGTATAAAGATAATTTTCAGATATGCTGTAAAATCCTCCGGAAGCAGTGTTGGATGAGCCAATTAAAGAAATTTGAATCAAATCAAACTTTTGATCTAATCCTTTTAATACACTTCTCCCTTCACCGGTTAAAATTGTTACTTCTTTGCGGTTATAAATATTACCGGAATAATCGGCGAGTTTATCCTCTAATAGAATTTTTACATCAGGATTCATTTCAATTCCCCATATTTCTTCTGCCTTATTATAAATTCCTCCCAGGATATCCAATCCTCCACCCGGTCCAATTATTAATATTTTTCCCCGGTTCTCTGCGTTTCCAATAAGATGAAATCCCAGGGAAGAAGAAAGATAATCAGAGAATTCTATTTTTTTTAATTCTTCTAAATTACTTTCCCCCTTTAATTTGCTAATTGCACTCAATCCGTTTCCATCGGTGACCATTCCTAATTGTTCGGGAATTTCTCCTGAAAAGTTCAAACTTAACCCCGGAGCGTATCTTACTCCTTTACTTTTTACTATTTCCAATCGGGAGAAACTATTATCGTATTTTTCAATTATTTTCGATTGAGGGTAACGCAGCAGAGTAAATAGACTTTTATAAGGATTTACCGGAAAAGAATAAAAATTTTCTGCCCCGCTAAATAAAATAATAAAAACAAATATTCCCACAGCATAAATTACTGTTCTTTTATCTTTTAATTTCAAGGAAAATAGAAAAGAAGCTAAAAAGGAAAGCAGGGAGGGGATGATTAATAATTGACTTAAACTTACATAATTGGCTAAAACCAAAAAAGAGATACAGCCCAGGGAAGCACCTGTCAAATCACAGAAATATATTTTGTTTACTTTTTTAGGAAATTTAGATATGGCTAAAGATATGCAAATTCCCGCAAAGAAGAAAGGCAGGGCTATTACCAGATAATAAGCCACCAGGTATATCAACTGATATCTGTCTATGGTTATCCGATAAAGGTCAAAAGGGATTTTAGATATAATAAATAAAGACAATAAAGAACCAAAAGAAAAAATCAATGAAAAAAATAAAAGATATCTGTACAAATTTCTACCATTAGCTTTATTCAATATACCGGAAAAAACTGACAAGAAAGTTCCGCTTGCCCCATATCCCAAAAAGGCAATGCTGATTATCATAAAAGCCAGATAATTCCACTGGAGAATAGAAAATAGTCTGGTAAGAGAAAGTTCGAAAAGCAAGGCAGAAACGGAAAAAAAGAATATTCCCATATATAAAGGAAAATCACTATTTATTTTAACTTTCATAATATTTTTCCCATTATAGGTTAATTTGTTTATCCACTTTTTTCTTTAAGTGAATTTTGGCATAAATAATCTTACATAATTATATTTCGATATCAGCAGCAAATAGTCCTTTTATTAATTATGCAAAATTAATTATTGAAAGAGACAAATTTCCCTATAATTCAATAATTTACCAATTTACCGGTTAGTAATAGCGTATAGTGTTTAGCTCGGGCTACAAGCGTAAGTAAAAAAATACAAGTTTTTAGTAGGGGCAGACCTTGATTCTGGCTCCTGTCTCCTGGCTTCCTTCTTTCCCACAGTTCTACCCGCATCTTTACTATATCTTGCATTCTTGATACAATAAGTTTACATAACAAAAATAAAGTTTTATGTAGACCTTTTTTAATTAGTTAAAAACATTACATTAACTAAAAAAATAATTAACAACTAACAGGATCGAACAAAAAGGAGATGTTTTTTTATGAAAAAGTCTCTTATTTTTATCTTGATAATATTTTTAGTTTTTTTTATTATTAGTTATATATGAGCATAAAGGTGAAGGTGCAGATAATTATATAAAAAAAAGACAGAATATGGTTACCTATCAATTAAAAAATCGGGACATATCCGATTCAAAAGTCTTACAGGCTATGCTCACTGTTCCCCGTCACCAATTTGTTGATGAATATATTAGAGAATCTGCCTATAATGATTATCCTCTTGCTATCGGTGAAGGCCAAACTATTTCCCAACCTTATATCGTAGCCTTAATGACTCAACTTTTAGAATTGAAGGGGAATGAAAAGGTCTTGGAAATAGGAACCGGTTCAGGGTACCAGGCAGCAGTTTTAGCTGAAATTGTAGAAGAAGTTTATACAATAGAAATATACGAAAGTCTATCTAAAAAATCAGAAAAATTACTAACTGATTTAGGTTACCAAAATATCAAATTTAAGGTTTGAGATGGTTATTATGGCTGGGAAGAGTATGCCCCCTATGATGCTATCATCGTAACCTGTGCTCCTGATCATATCCCTCCATCTCTTATTCAACAGATTAAAGATAATGGAGGGCGAATAGTAATACCTGTTGGAGGAATATGGATGGTTCAAACTTTAATGAAAATAGAAAAAAAGAATAGTGAGGTAAAATCCAAAGGGATTATCGGAGTAAGATTTGTACCGATGCTCGGTCACAGTAA
>JAYEGH010000093.1:0-3630 GCA_034659055.1 Candidatus Caldatribacteriota bacterium | reverse complement strand
ATATTTTTCTTCCCATTTCAGGTGGACTGGCAGTTAAGGGAAAATCCGGAATTAATTTAGACAATTCATCTATAATTTCTTTTTGTTTAACTTCATCAGCACCGCTAAGTACGGCTGTTTCCAGGGCTTGTTTAAAAAAACAGGGAATGCACTCTAAATAAGTTTTCATCTAATTTATATTAACTCCTAATTAATTTATTATTTATTATCTTTTACCCACATACCTTCCTAATCCAAAGTATGCACCATGTGCATAAAATAAAGGATCTAATTGTCCTTTTTGCTTGGCAAAATCTTTTAAATAAAGCTCTCGGTCTATAGATACGGATATTACCTCTCCTATTATTACAAGTCTCGTTTTATTTATTTCGTAAATATTTAATAGTTTGCATTCAAAATGGCATCTGCATTCAGCAATTAAAGGTACCTTTACCTGAAAAGCCGGCATTGGGGTAAATTTTGCTTTCTCAAATTCATCTATTTTGGCGGGAAATTTTACTGCAGTAAGGTTTACTTTTTCTAACATGGAAGCTGAAGGAACGTTTAAAACAAATTCTTCAGTATCCATAACATTTCGATAGGTATCTCTGTCTTTATCTGAACCAACAACATATGTCGGTGGATTATAGGAAACAGGCATAACCATTCCATAAGGCGCAATATTTTTTGTACCATCCTTGCTTATGGTGGAAATTAAATAGACCGGAACACCTGGTGAGGCAACTGGTGAATCCTTTAAGGGGATTTCCATTTTATTCATTTTTTCAAACCTCTCCTTTATTTTTTTTGGTATTCTATTTGTTATTTAGTAATAATTTTATCATAGACAAAACTGTTGCTATAAAATATTAATTTACTTACCTTCTACTATCTTATAATTTCTCTTAATTAAATAATTTCCTAATAATATTGAAGTTATAATTACTAAAGGCAAAGAAATTAATAATCTTATCATAGTAAATTTTACTCCCATAAATGATGCTTCATACAAAGTCATGGGGACTCTACAAATTGCTACAGCTCCCATATAAGTAAAGACAATACTGAGCTTTGCTCCTTTATTATATAAAGAATACGCGATGGGAAAAGCTACCAACAACCCTCCGGCAATAGTTCCAGCAAGCAGTATAATCCACATATATCCCTTAATCCCAGATTCTTCACCTAAATGTTTTTCAATTACTTCTTTTTTTACCCATACCTCAAACAGACCTATCAGTATAAAGGCACAAGGCAATATCTTAAGCATATATATTAAAAAAGAAATAAAATTAAAAGCAATTTCTTTTCCTGGATTATACCCCAGCACAAAGGATACAGCTAAGAAAAGGGAATAAATTGATATGAAAGTTATTCTTATTATAACATTTCGTTTCATTAAAAAATCTCCCCAAAGAAAATACCGGTTATTGCAGCCACAGTAAGAGCAATAAAAAAGGAGATTGTATTTCTCATTATAGTTACTTTTACCCCAAAATATTCTTTTTCAATAGGAAAAGTTATTATACCTACCATCATTAAGGTTGTAGTAAATGCTGATAAGACCATATAAGGAACTCCTTTGGTTAGTAAAATCCCGGATAAGGGAAATGCAACAAAACCCGGCATTAAAGTTATTGAACCGATAAAGGAGGCTAATAAAACACTGATAAACTTACTGCTATTGCTCAAGTAATTAGAGATGACTTTATCAGGAAATAGAAAAAGAATAACTGAGACAAAGATAAGCATGGTAATAAAGGTAGGTGCAATTTTCTTAAATTTTACCAAAGCAAGTTTCATTGCCTTATAGGTTTTTTGCTTATTTACAATAAAAGATATGAACAGAATTAAGCCGGTTATTGAATAGGTTACGACCATAATAATTCTCCTTGTTTTATATCTTTAATTCTTTATTAATTGTCCCGTCAGGAAGCATATTATCAGGATGATATCGACCCTCTGTTTCCATTTTTCTTCTTATACAGCGATGGTAATTTCCTTTACAATAACCATCAATCCACTTTACATCTAATTTCCCTTCTTCAAAATATCTTTTCATAGGACAGACATTATACCATTTGCAGACATTCCTTGTTCTCATATTATAATTACTCTTCCAATGTTTTTTTAATTTTCTTTTCTTTATACATTCTTTTGTCTGCCAAATGGATTAATTCATCTATGTTTCGAGGTTCTTTTGGGTCATAACAGGAAAAACCGAGAGTAAAACTGATTCGATAATTTTTGGCTGATTTCTTATTCATTTTATTTAATGCCCTGGTTAATTTTCCTTCAATGTTCGGAATATCTTTTATACTGCTATCCGGGAGAATTAATAAAAATTCATCACCACCCATTCGAGTTACAATATCTATCTCTCTTAAGGTATATTTAAATAGCTGGCATATATTCCTAAGAACTTTATCTCCTTCTTTGTGTCCAAAATTATCATTAATCTTTTTAAAATCATCTAAATCTATATAAACTAATAATAAAGAAGATTTATTTCTTTTGGCTAATTTTATTTGCTGATCAAGAAGAGCTAATCCGTATCCCCTGTTACAGGCAGTTGTAAGATTATCATAATGGGCAAGCCTTTTTAATTTATCTTCTAATTTTTTACGTTCACTTATATCTTGATATGAGGCTATAAGCCCTTTAAACTGACCCTCAATTAAAACCTGAGAACCGGAAATAGCTACCGGGAAAAGGGTTCCGTTTTTCTTTTTTCTGATAGTTTCACAATAAAAATCTTTCTTTAATGATCCTTCAGTCAATTTTTTCCCTTCTTCCAACAAATCGGAAGCATGAATCATGCCGTCATCTATATTTCTTCCTTTTATTTCCTCCAGGGCATAGCCGAAGAGCTTGGTAAAGCGGGGATTTATATTTACAATATTGCTATTTTCGTCTGTATAAACTAAGGCCTCAGGACCACTGTTAAAGAGGCTTGAAAACATTTTGTGAGATTCTTTCAATGCTTTCTCTGTTTTTTTACGTTCGGTAATATCCAGATAACTTCCAATTATTCCTTTCCTTTGCGCATCAATTATAATATTAGAACCTGATATTAAAACAGGGAATAAAGTACCATCTTTTTTCTTTCTAATGCTTTCATAATTAAAATAACCTTTTGATGCGGCTACTTTATCTAATTTATTTCCTTCTTCTAAATTGTCAGGAGGATGAATCATGCCATCATTAAGATTTCTTCCTTTTACTTCCTCCAGGGTATAGCCAAAGAGTTCAGCAAAGCGGGGATTTATATTTACAATATTGCTATTTTCGTCCAGATAGACTAAGGCTTCAGGGCTATTATCAAAAAGATCAGAAAATTCCTGTTGGCTTTGTCGTAAAATCTCTTCAGTTCTTTTCTTATCAATGGCAGTTGCCACCTGGGAAGAGACGAATTCCATAAGCTGAACATCTTTTTTTAAATATAGATTGGGGTTAATGTAGTTCTGGACAACCATTGCACCTATTACCTTATCTTCTATCTTTAACGGGACTCCGAGCCAAACACTCTGAGGAGTATTACTGCCAAAACGACTCAATTTTCCACAAGCTATCATCTCTTCATATTGATTGCTATCACTAAGTAAAGGTTTACCTGTTTTCATAACATAAGCAGTAAGTGTATTGGAAGTG
>JAYEGH010000092.1:0-3721 GCA_034659055.1 Candidatus Caldatribacteriota bacterium | reverse complement strand
TTTTTATTGTACTCTCTCATTGCTTTTTCAAAACCATCGGTAATTACAGATTTTACCGCATCTTTAGAAAGTGATATTATTCTCTTTAATTTGTCCTTTTCCTTTTCATTGAAACAGGAAAGAACATGAGGAACATAATCTAACTCCGGATTTAAAGACTGCCCACCAATTCCTATTCTTAAGCGGGGGATATCTTCGCTTTTTAAACACTGAATAATTGATTCCATCCCATTATGGCCGCCTGAACTTCCTCTTTCCCGAATTCTTATCTGACCTAATTCCAAGTTTAAATCATCATACACTATTAGTAAATCCTGTAAAGGAACTTTATAATAGGAAATTAGCTTTTTCACAGCTATTCCGCTCAGGTTCATATAGGTCTGGGGCTTTAGTATAATTACCTTTTGATTTTTGAACATTTCACGAGCAATAAATGAATCATAAGATTTGACTTTTTTAAATTCTGTTCTCAAATCCTCAGCAAAATTATCTATTACCATGAATCCAATATTATGTCGGGTGAATCGATATTTTAAGCCTGGATTACCTAAGCCAACTACTATTTTCAAACAATTCACTACCTTTTTTATTTCTATTTTTCTTTTCGTGTTTCAGAAGAAGGTTTTTCTGCTCCAGTTTTCTCTTCTTTTTTCCCTTCACCTGTTTCTCCTTCAACGCCTTCAACGCCTTCAACGCCTTCAGCTCCTTCAACGCCTTCCTCTTCTTCCTCTTCTACAACTTCTTCCTCTTTCATCGGAGGTACTACTGAAGCAATTGTCCTATCTAAATCAGTTAATATTTTAACCTCTTCAGAAACATCAATATCTCCTACACTGTAGTGATCGCCAACTTCCAGGTTAGTGATATCAACTTTAAAAGTATCGGGTATGTTGGAAGGGAGACATTCTATTTCTATTTCACGCAATTCAAATTCTAAAATTCCTCCTTCTTCTACCCCTATAGATTCACCTGTTAATTCCACATTTATCTTCATTGTTATTTTTTCTTTTAAGGTTACACCATAGAAATCAACGTGTAAAAATTGCTTTTTTAAGGAATTATATTGGAAATCTTTAATCATGACTAATCGTTTATTTTTTTTCTTTCCGTCATCTATTTCCAAATTTACAAGACCATGCCTTTTATCAGTTAAAGATCTTCTTAAATCGTCTCTCTTCATTTTTAATAACAGGTTATCTTTATCATGAGGAGAATATAGCACTCCCGTGACAATTCCTTCTTTTCTAAATCTTCTGTTAGCTCCCTTACCAGTTTCATTTCTTAATTCAACTTTCAATTTTCTTTTCTCCATTACATTAACCTCCATTCTTGTGTTGAGCATAGCGTATTTAATTAGTCAATTATAACCATACGCTAATAATTTATTTAATTACTTAAGATTGGTATCCTATTTAAAACTAAATATTATTGTGTATAAATTTTGAATTTTAAATTCTGCTTTTATGTTTCCCCTTTTTATTTTAACAACTATATGCTATCTAAACAAAGTACTTATTGATTTATTGTTATGAATTCTATTAACAGCTTTGGCAAATATTTCTGCAACTGATAAAACCGTAATTCCCTGCAATTTTTTATCACTATTAATAGGAATGGTATTGGTTACTACTACCTCTTTAAACAAACCTTCTTTAAAAGATTCTTCCATTCTTTTTTTAGCCGGACCGGCAAATACCGGATGAGTAACACAGACGTATATTTCTCTTGCTCCGGCATTTAATAATGCCTGGCCGCCTTTAATTATTGAACTTGCAGTACTAATAAGGTCATCAATTAGAATAACTGTTTTGTTTTTTACTTTTCCAACTATATGCATTATTTCTACATCATCAGATGATGGTCTGTATTTATCAATGATAGCTATGGGTTTGTCAAAATATCCGGAAAATTCCCTGGCTCTCGCAGTACCTCCGACATCAGGAGACACTACTACAATATTATCTAAATCTTTCTTTTTGAAATAATCAGATAAAATACCTACGGCTTCCAATTGGTCAACAGGGATATCGAAAAACCCTTGAATCTGATCAGCATGCAGATCCATGGTCAGTACCCTATTTGTTCCGGCAGAAACCAATAGATTTGCAATTAATTTAGCGGTAATAGGTTCACGGGGTTGAGTTTTTCTTTCCTGTCGAGCATATCCATAATATGGTATCACCACAGTAATTCTCCCGGCAGATGCCCTTCTTAAGGCATCAACAATGATTAATAATTCCATTATATTTTCATTGGTGGGAGGGCAAGTAGATTGAATAATGAATACATCTTGTCCCCTAACACTTTCTTTAATTTTAACTTTGGTCTCATTATCAGCAAATCTTGAGACATCTGCCTGACCTAAGGGCATATCCAAGTAATTACAAATCTCTTCTGCTAATTTTCTATTGGAATTTCCTGAAAATATTTTTAGTTTTCTTTTTTCATCAGGTATCAAAGTTTCATCATCCCCCCTTTTTTTAAATTCCCATATTAAAAAGTAGTTCTATTTTTTATTTTTCTTGTTTCTTTTTTTCCAATTTAAAATATTTTTTTGTCGGGAACGTCCTATGGCAAGGCTGTTTTCCGGTACATTCTCGGTAATGGTTGAGCCAGCTCCCGTATAAGACCCTTTCCCTACTTTCACCGGGGCTACCAGGGAATTATTACTTCCAATAAAAACACCTTCTTCAATGATGGTAGTATTTTTCTTTTCACCATCATAATTGCAAGTAATGGTTCCTGCTCCGATATTTGCCTTTTCCCCGATTATAGCATCTCCCAAATAAGTTAGATGAGAAGCTTTGCTCCCCTGTCCTACAATACTCTTTTTCACTTCTACAAAATTCCCAATCTTTGCTTCTCTTTCTATAACAGTTCCGGGACGAAGATGAGCATAGGGACCTATTTTTACTCCATCTTTAATAATACTTTCCTCTATAATCGAAGACCAAATTTTAACTTTATCCCCTACCCGGACATTAATCAAATGAGAATTCGGTCCTATAATACAATTTTTTCCAATTTTAGAATTTTTCTCAATTATAGTAAAAGGATAAATTATTGTATCTCTATCTATTTTAACTCCTGCTTCAATAAAAGTACTAATCGGGTCAATTACGGTAACCCCTTTAAGCATTAACTTTTGCAAGGTTCTCTGATTAATTTTTTTAGAAGCCCGGGCTAAATCTACACGGGTGTTTATACCTAACATCTCTGTACTGTCTTCCAAGGTTATATTCCCTACTTTTAACCCTTCTCCCAATAAAATCTTCACTGCATCAGTCAGGTAATATTCCTTTTGTTTATTATTAGGAGTTATTTTTTCTAAAATCTGAAACAGTTTCTCTTTATCAAAACAATAAATGCCAGCATTTACTTCCTTTATTTCCTTTTTATCTCTCGGCAGATCTGCTTCTTCAATAATTTCTTTTATCTCATTTTTTTTATCTCTAACAATTCTTCCGTAACCCCGGGGATTTTCTAAAATCGCAGAAATCAAACTGCAAGATAGATTATTGTTTTGATGATACTTTAGAAAATTTTTTAAAGTATTAACAGTTAAAAAAGGTACATCACCCGATAGAATTAATACGTCTCCTTTAAAATTAGCTAACAATTTTTTGCTTTGTAAGACTGCATGGGCGGTTCCCAATTGTTTAACTTGTTCGGCATATTCTATATTATTCCCAATTAATTTTCTTATTTTTTCGCCTTGATA
>JAYEGH010000091.1:0-48107 GCA_034659055.1 Candidatus Caldatribacteriota bacterium | reverse complement strand
AAATAGCAAGAAGATACACAGATAATGAGATGGCTAAAAAAGTACAGTTGGAAAGGGATAAATTATTTGATAAAATACTAGCAGCATGACTCTTACTTTCAGGCTCATCTTGCATTGGATAAGACTACTGGTACAGAGAACCGTCCCCTGTACCAGTTTGACAGAGACGAATTTTTGCATTATAATAATTCGCATACGAAATATTATGATACAAAATATAAGAGAGACCGGGAGGAAATTTTTAAATGTCAAAATTCGAAAACATTTCCCAAATTATAAATCTGAGTAGAAATTTTAATAGAACCTTAAGACACGATTTTCATGATTTAATGCAGGATTCTGGTTTTACACTTCCTCAACTTTCTGTTATCTCTATATTGGCCAAAAACGGAAAACAGAAGGTTAGTGAGATTAGTGAAAAAATGGGATTATCTGATAGTACTGTGTCAGGTATTTTGGATCGCCTTGAACAGAAGAAAATAGTAGAGCGTCAACGCGACCGAGATGATAGAAGAGTGGTTAAGATTTACTTGAGCAAGGGGAGCCAACAAATATACCGTGAATTTCATCGGAAAAGGGAAGAATATTTTGCTCATTTGCTTAAAAAACTTTCTAAACAGGAAATAAATGACATTATTAAGGGATTAAAGATTCTAAATCGTGTTTTTTGTGACAAATGAGATATTAATTTGATATTAATAAAATAATGAAGAAATTATAATAGGAGAAAATTTATGAAAGAGATTAGTACTAGATTGGGAAAAGAGAAGATCAGCAAACTTTTAATCAGCCTATCTGTACCCGCAACCATGGGAATGACCGTAAATGCATTATATAATTTAGTAGATACTATTTTTGTGGGAAGGGGAGTAGGTGCAATAGCCATTGGTGCTTTAACTGTATCTTTCCCCATTCAAATGATTATCATGGCTTTTGCCATTATGATAGGGATGGGTTCAGCTTCCGCTATTTCAAGAAGTCTGGGAGCCAAAAATGTTGAAAGGGCAGACAATGTAACCGGAAACTCGTTTATATCTATCGTGTTTTTTAGTGCGATTATTGCGATATTGGGTTTAATTTTTACCGAACCTCTACTTAGATTGGTCGGCGCAACCGATACGATATTGCCTTATGCCAGGGATTATATCACCATTATATTTTACGGAAGCGTATTCCGCTCTTTTGCCATGTCGACCAATAATTTGATCAGGGCAGAGGGAAACGCCAAAGTAGCCATGACTTCCATGATAATTGGTGCAGGGTCAAACATTATTTTAGATCCGATATTTATCTTTGTATTTAAATTAGGAGTAAAAGGTGCGGCACTGGCAACCATCATTGCTCAGTTTTTTGCTTTTCTCTATATCCTAAGATATTTATATAGTGGTAAAAGTTCATTAAAGGTCAGGTTTCATCATCTAAAACCGAGGTTAGATATTATTAAGGAAATAATTACTGTAGGCATGGCTTCCTTTTTCAGGCATATCTCCGGGGGAATAGCCGGTATTATTATCAATAGTTCTTTAAGTATTTTAGGAGGAGATGTTGCTTTAATTATTATAGGTATCCTTCATAGAGTAACAATGTTTATATTTATGCCGATGTTTGGAGTTGTTCAAGGAATGCAGCCTATTATCGGATTTAATTATGGTGCCAAAAAATATGAGCGGGTCAAAGAGACGATAAAAATATCTATTTTAGTCACTACGGGATTGGCAACCCTTGGATGGTGTTTTATCGAGCTGTTCCCTTCTCTTATTTTTCACGTCTTCACATCAGAAGGCGAAGTCATTGAAAAAGGTATTCCCGTAATGAGAATCATTATTTCCATGATTCCGCTAATCGGTATTCAAATTGTTGGCGCTACTGTTTTTCAATCATTAGGAAAAGCAATACCTACCTTGATATTATCCCTACTTAGACAGATATTAATTTTTATACCACTTGTCATTATTTTACCAAGAATCTTAGGATTGGGTATTATGGGAATTTGGATTTCCTATCCGATTGCTGATGTTTTAGCAGTCATTCTTACTGTCTTTTATCTAAGGAGTGAGTTAAAAAAGATGAATTTATGGTTTCACGGCAGTGGTGTCGGAGAAGGGCTTGCTGATTCAATTTAAAAAGAGGGTAATTTATGTTTTTGCCTGTTACTAAAGCTGAATTAAAAAAAATGAATTGGGATAAATTGGATATTATCCTGGTAACCGGTGACACCTATATAGACAGTTCCTATATCGGAGCAGCAGTGATAGGTAGGGTTTTAGCTGCTGCCGGTTATAAAGTAGGTATTATTGCCCAGCCTGACATCTACAGTGAGAAGGATATTACCAGACTGGGTGAACCGAAACTTTTTTGGGGAGTAACTGCCGGTTCGGTCGATTCCATGGTTGCTAATTATACTGCCTTAAAGAAAAAGAGAAAGAATGATGATTTTACTCCCGGAGGTAAAAATACCAAGCGGCCTGATCGGGCAACCATCGTTTATTGCAATTTGATTAAAAAATATTACAAGAAAACCGTCCCTATTGTGCTTGGAGGCATTGAAGTCAGTCTTCGTCGAATTGCCCATTACGATTATTGGGATAACAAAATCAGAAGGTCGATACTGGTAGACGCTAAAGCAGATATTCTGGTCTATGGTATGGGAGAAAAATCAGTTCTGGCATTGGCAGAAAAAATAAATAGGGGTGAAGATTTTAAACGAGTTAAGGGAATATGCTATCTTTCTCCTCATCCTGGAAAAGGATATCTGTTACTGCCTTCTTATCAAGAAGTAAAACAGGATAATGAGAAATTTATCTCTATGTTCCACATCTTTTATCAGAACAATGATGCTCTCACCGCGAAAGGATTATCCCAGCAGCAGGATACCCGCTATTTAATTCAGAATTTACCGACTCATCCACTCAAGAAAAAAGAAATAGATAAAATTTATGATCTACCCTATGAAAGAGATGTTCACCCTTATTATCGAAAAGATGGAAAAGTAAAAGCGATGGATACAATAAAATTTTCTATAACTACTCATCGCGGATGTTATGGAGAGTGTAATTTTTGTTCCATTGCGGTTCATCAGGGCAGGGTTATCCAGGGAAGAAGTGAAAAATCAATTTTAAGAGAGGCAAGATTATTAACCAAATTAAGGGATTTTAAGGGATACATATTAGATGTAGGCGGACCTACTGCTAATATGTACGGAATAGAATGCCGAAAGAAATTAAAGTCAGGAAGCTGTTTCGATAAGAAATGCCTGTATCCGCAGTTTTGCTCGAGTCTAAAGATAAATCATAAAAAGCAGATGGAAATTTTAAATAAGATAAGACGGATTGAGGGGGTAAAAAAGGTTTTTGTTGCCTCAGGGATACGCTATGATATGTTATTAAATGACCAGAAATATGGAGATAAATATTTAAGAGAATTAATTAAATATCATATTTCAGGACAGCTTAAAATCGCCCCCGAGCATACTGAAAACAAAATTTTGCAAAAAATGGGTAAGCCTGATAATAGTTATCTGAAATTATTTAAAGATAAGTTTTTCCAAATAAATAAAGAACAGAGAAAAAAGCAATTTTTAACCTATTATCTGATAGCTGCACACCCTGGTTGCAGGGAGGAGGATATGCGTAAATTGCATGGGTTTGTTTCTAAAGAATTAAAAATAAATCCGGAACAAGTTCAGATATTTACCCCTACTCCTTCAACCTATTCTACCCTGATGTATTATACTGAAATAGATCCATTTACCGGAAAAGCAATTTTTGTGGAGAAGAATTTAAAGAAGAAAAAAAAACAGAAAGAGATTGTGGTAGAAAAGAAGAGTAAAATCCGATAGAAATTTTATTTAAATCACCATATTAATAAAAGTGTGATATACTTTTATTAATAATTTAACCTTTAAATGTGCTAATCCAGTGGCATATTTTTTTTATAAAGATAACAAATTGAAAATAATAATAGTAATCAAATATTTTTAATAAAGGAAACAAAGCATGAGCAAAAATAGCGGGCAAGAAAAGGTATCTATTGATTTTCGCATTATAATGGCAATAACCGTAACTCTAATTTTTTGGGCTTCTGCTTTTGCCGGTATAAGGGCGGGATTAAAGGCTTACAGTCCGGGAAATTTAGTCCTTTTTCGTTTTTTAACAGCTTCATTAGTTTTATTAGTTTATGCTATGGTTACTCGCATGCCTTTGCCTGACAAGAAAGACTTACCCGCAATATTTTTTCTTGGCTTTGTAGGAATAACCGTTTATCACCTTGCCCTCACATTTGGAGAATTAAAAGTAACTGCTGGTTCTGCCAGTCTTTTAATTGCTTCTGCCCCTATTTTTACTGCTATCCTGGCTATGTTTATCTTGAAAGAAAAAATTAAAAGCTGGGGCTGGATAGGAATTATAATTAGTTTTTTGGGAATAAGTTTAGTTGCCAGTGGAGAAGGTAAAGGAATTGTATTTGAACCGGCGGCTTTTTTGATTTTATTAGCTGCCATTAGTACGAGTTTTTATTTCGTTTTGCAAAAACCTTATTTAAAGAAGTATTCTCCTTTAAAATTTGTTACTTATGCCATCTGGAGCGGCACTTTTTTTCAAATATTTTTTTCACGAGGTTTGTTCCAAAATATAAAAGATGCACCGATAGAGGCAACACTGGCTATTATTTATCTGGGTATTTTCCCAGCTGCTTTAGCATATATTACCTGGACATATGTCCTTTCCCGAATTCCGGCTTCTTTAGCAGCAAGTTATCTTTATTTATCCCCTGTATTAGCTATAATAATTGCCTGGGTATGGTTGGGTGAAATGCCTGCTTTTTTAGCATTGGTTGGAGGGGCCCTTACCTTACTTGGAGTAATAGTTGTAAATTTATGGGGAAGATGAGAATTTATCAGGATAAAAATTATCTTCTAATTTCTGATTGAAAAAAGAAGGAAGATAGGAAGAGATTGTGGTAAAATAAAAGATAAAGTATTTACTAATTTAAAATATTAAATAAGAAGGTGTGTTGTTTTATGATTAAAAATATAGTAAAAAGCATAATATCGATTCTGGTGGTATTTTTTGTTTTTTCCGGTACATTATTCGCCGAAAAAACCGGAGAAATGGATTTTAACCGATCAATTAAATTGGCTTTAGAAAACAACCTTGATTTGAAGATTGCAAATTTAGATTTGGAAAATGCTCAGATAGATTATGAAAAGACCAAGGCAAATAACTTGCTCACTGAATCGCGCTACATACAATTACAGGGAGATTTAGGATTACTCCAAGCGAAGGAAAATTATAATCAGACCAGGAATGAGGTAATTATTGATGTGGTACAAAAATATCTTCAATTAAATCAGGCTAAAAAAAATATTACCGCTAAGAGTAAAGAAGCAGAATTAGAGAAAAATTTATTGGAAGAAGTTAAAGCACAGGTTAGAGCCGGGCACAAAGGAAATTTAGATCTTCTTCAACAGGAAAACAGCTACAATAATACTGCCTTTGATTTGGAAAAAGCAAATGATGATTATCAACAAACTTTTAGAGAATTTCAATTAGAATTAGGATTGAATAATAAAGAGGAAGAAGAACTTAATTTAACCGAGGTAAATTATCCCGAAATATGGAAGATAGACGAAAAACAAGCACTAAAAAAAGTGATTGAAAATAGTTTTACTTTAGAACTAAGGAGAAGGCAGATAGAATTGGCTAAGGTTGATTTAGAAAGAGCTGAAGTGGCCGCAAGTCCTGAATTAGATTTACAAAAACTTAGGAATAATATAGAATTAGCTAATTTGAATTTTAATAAAACCCAAAAGGAATTAAACAATTCAATCAAAACACAATATTATTTATATAAACAAGCTATTAATAATTTGGACTTAAGTCAACAGAATTTGAAACAGGCACAAGAAAACAGCGACATAATAGCCGAGCAGGTAAAAGCCGGTCTTAAAACTAAAAATAGTCTTTTATCAGCAGAAATAAGTTTAGCGCAGGCAGAATATAGTTTAAATTCAGCCATCCTCAATTATTATACGGCTAAATTAACCATACAGAAATTAATAGGAGAGATGATCGAAGAGGGAGATATTGAATGAATCAAATTAAAAAAAATAATTCATTTTCTATATTAATTTTAATGATAGTCATAAGTTTTATTTTTGCCTGGACAAGCGTCCAGGCCAAAGAGATTTCTTTGGAAGAAGCCCTTAATTGGGGAATTGAAAATAATTCTTCAATTAAAGAAATAAAAGACGGCGTTGAAACCATAGAAAGAAGTTTAAATATAATTGATACTGAATACGGCTTTAAATCAGAAATAAGCGCCAATCCGATTATTGCCGGTGGTTTTGAAAAACAGACTGACGATAACTCAAATGGTATTGATGAGGGAGATACCAGCTCAGAAAGCAGTAATGGTCCTGAAATCAGTATGAAAACTACAAAGTTATTTTCAAACGGAATATTCCTTCAATCGGAAATTTCTATAAAAGAGGAAGACTTGTTTGATCTGGAGAAGCTTTCGGAAGGACCGAATAGCACTTTTAGTGCAACCAAAAGCCTTTATCCTGTGCTTCCCATCGAATCAGAACAGGAAAAATATTTAACTTCTAATGACCTACTTAAGGCCAAAGAAAATCTAACCTGGCAGCAAGAATATAAAAAAATAGAATTTTTAGAATCTTATTTTAATCTTTTACGCCTGCAGGAAAGATTATCTTTAGCTGAAACTAATTTTCAGTATGCTCAAGAGGATTTAAGTAAGATATTAAAAAAAATTGAGATTGGAGAAGCAGGAGGAAGACAGGGAATAGAAGCAGAGATCGCTCTGAAAAAAGCAGAGATAGATTTTTTGCAAGCTCAGAATACTTTTCTTCAACAAAAAAACGGGTGGTATTTGAATTTAGGTTTACCGGAAGAAACCGAAGTGTTTTTGGTGAAAGACTCGCCTTTTTTAGAAGAAATTATAAAATGGACTGAATCTTTAGAATTAAATTTGAAAGAAGAAGAATTAATGGAATTAGCAGTGGGTAACTATTACAAAATTAAAAATAATCTTCTGGATCAAGACAGTGCTCAAAAAGAAGCAGAATGGAATTTAACTAATAATAAACCACAAGTGGATTTATATGGCGCATATAGCAGCAAGGATAATGCTTGGGGAGTAGAAGTTGAATTAAGTTACGATATCTTTGACGGAGGAAAACAGAAAATAGAAGACGAAGGATATCAAGCGAAATTAGAAAATTTAAAGGATGATTATTTGCAGATAGTCTCTGAATTAAAATTAGAACTATCTAACCTAATTAATCAGCAGGAAATAAATAGTTTGAACCTGGAAGAAAAATTGATGTCCTGGGAAAAAGCTAAATTAGAAGAGGAATCTTATCAGATTCAGCTTAAACAGGGCTTGATTGGTGATAGTGAATTTCAGTACAAGATGCTTGGGTGGCAGGAAGCAGAAATAAATCTTAAATCTGCTAAAGATGAGATTTTAATAAATAAATTACGCATAACTCATTTTTTGGGAATCAGAAAATAGCAGTTAAAGTTAAGGAGTGAAAAAAAGATGAAGAAGAAGTGGTTGATTATCGGAATAATTATTATTGTAGTAATTATTGCTTTTTTTGCCAGAGGCAGGTTTTTAAATAAAACAAGTGAAGAGGGATCGACTGAACAAAATATCAAGATTACTCCTCAGATGGTTACATCTGTAGAACGGGGAGATCTTAAAAAGACGGTTTCTACTAGTGGTTACCTACAGGCAGCTGATGAAAAAGCCCTCATTTTTAGTCTGAACGGAGAAATTGAAGAAGTGCTAATCAGTGAGGGTAATAGAGTTACAGAGGGAGAAGTATTGGTGCGATTAGAGAAAAGTCAGCAAGAATATAATTATTTAAAAGCAAAAAATACTTATGAATTAATTAAGACGAGTGGCTCAGAAAGTGAAATAAACGAACAAGAGCTAAATTTTCAAATTGCTAAGAAAAATTTAGAAAATACCACTCTTAAAGCCCCATTTTCCGGTTTGATTACTAATATTTCCGTTAAAGTGGATGATTACATTAATTCAGGAAGGGAAATAGCTTATATAATTGATGACAGCAGTTACGAGATTGAAGTTGCAGTCAATGAGATTGATAGCCTGGAAGTAGAAGTAGGACAGGAGGTAATTATTATCCTGGATGCCTTTCCGGGGAGAGAATTTTCAGGAAGAGTAAAGGAAATTCATAATTACACTCAAAATGTAAACGGAGTAGTCACTCTTCCGGTTATAGTGCAGTTAGATAAGGCAGATAAGCAGTTTAAGCCCGGTTTTTCCGCTTTAGTGGAAATTATTATCGGTAGAGCGGAAGGCGAATTATTAGTTCCCATTAGCGCACTCCTTGATCGAAAAGGGCAGCAAACGGTAGTGAAAGTGGTAGATAGTAAGCCAGTGTTTACCCCGGTAAAAGTCGGATTTAGCGATGGAGTTTATACTGCAATCGAAGATGGATTAATTGAGGGTGAAGAGATAGTGATAAATGTTTATGAATTTGCTAAAACCGGTTCTAAGGATAATAGTACGCAGGGTGGTACTCCTAGAATGGGTGGTGGATTTATGAGGCCGCAAAAATAACTAAAGAGTAGGAAAATAATATAAAGGTAATATCTAAATGTTAGAGATAAAAAAAATAAAAAAAATATACCAGATGGGAAAAGTGAAAGTAGAGGCCTTAAAGGGAGTCTCTTTTTATATTGATAAAGGAGAATTTGTAGCTATTATGGGTCCTTCCGGTTCGGGTAAATCTACTTTAATGCATATTATCGGTTGTCTCGATCAACCTACAGAGGGTAATTTCATAATCGGAGGAAAAGACGTAAGTAAGCTGAATGATGACAGACTGGCCGAGATTCGTAATAAAAGTATTGGTTTTGTTTTTCAGCAATTTAACCTCCTGTCTCGAACCAGTATTTTGCATAATGTGGAAATCCCTCTTATTTACGCAGGACAAAAGAGTAAACAGAGAAGAAAGTTAGCTACACAGGTATTAGAGAGTGTAGGTTTAGGTGATAGAGTAAAACATAAGCCTAGTGAGATATCGGGCGGAGAAAAACAAAGAGCTGCTATTGCCCGGGCTTTAGTTAATGATCCCTTAATTATTTTAGCCGATGAACCGACCGGAAATTTGGATACTAAAACCGGAGAAGAGATTATGAAAATCTTTGATAAATTACACCAACAAGGACATACTGTTATTATGGTAACTCATGAAGCAGAAATTGCTGAACATGCCCAAAGGATTATTCATTTACGTGATGGTTTAATTGAAAAGGATGAGGTAAAGACATGATTTTTGAAATTATAAAATTGGCAATAGATAGTTTAAGAGCAAATAAACTGCGTACCCTTCTTTCTATGCTGGGAATAATTATCGGAGTTGGAGCGGTAATTGCTATTGTTTCTATTGGTTCCGGAGCTCGAGAGCAGATTACTGCACAAATATCTGATTTGGGTTCTAATGTTATAAATATTTTGCCCGGGACCAGTAAGGGATGGGGGGGCAGTATTAGTGCAAGTTCGGTGGAAGTTTTTACTCTGGAATTAGCTGATTATATTGAGAAAGCAAGTCCTTCGGTAAAGAGAGTAGTACCTATTTCCCAGGGCTCAGGTTTATTGATAAAAGGGAATTTCAATATTCAAACTACCATTATCGGTACAAATACTGATTACCAGGTGTTAAATAATTATAATCTGGCTATGGGACAATTTGTAAATGAAGGTGACCTTGACACCAGCCGAAATATTATAGTATTAGGCTCGGGATTAGCTGAAGAACTATTTGGCAGTAATAATCCTCTGGGAGAGAAAATGAAATTATCCTATCAGGAAAGAGATTATCTTTTTACGGTAATTGGGGTAATGGAAGAAAAAGGAAAAGGATTAGCCGGCGATCTTAATGAACAGGCTTATATACCTATTACTACTTTTATGAAAAAACTTTCTAATTCCCGATTTGTTTCCTATTATATGGCTCAGGCGAATTCCGGCGATGAAGCCTCAGCTGCAGTAGGAGAGATAGAATATTTTTTAATTAAATATCTGGATGATGAGGAAAAAGAAAAATTTAACCTGCTAAGTCAAGACCAAATTTTAGATACTATCAGTTCAGTTACTGCCTCTCTAAGCTTAATGTTAGGAGGAATTGCTGCTATATCCCTGCTGGTAGGGGGAATTGGAATTATGAATATTATGCTGGTATCGGTAACTGAGAGGACTAGAGAGATAGGAATTCGCAAAGCATTAGGAGCAAAAAATAAAAATATAATGAGCCAGTTTCTTATTGAAGCTTTGAGTTTGAGTGGAATGGGAGGACTGGTTGGTATTGCCTTCGGTTGGTTAGGTGCCTATGCTATTGCCCAAGCCGGAAAGTGGCCTTTGGTAATTACTCCTATCTCTGTTCTGCTGGCTTTTGGTTTTGCTGTAATTATCGGTCTTTTCTTTGGTCTCTACCCTGCTATGAAAGCTGCCAAAATGGACCCGGTCGAAGCACTGAGATATGAGTAAAAAAATAAAAATACTTTTTTTTAGGGAGAGGATGAATGGAAAACAAGAAAAGTAAATCACAAAAATACTTTTCAGTAAATTGGGAACAATTTCACCGCGATAGCCGGGTTTTGGCCTGGAGATTATTGGAGACCAAAAAAAAGTGGGAAAGGATTATCGCAGTTGCCCGGGGAGGATTGATTCCGGCAGCAATTATTGCACGGGAATTAGGTATACGCTATATCGATACAGTATGTATTTCCAGTTATACTTTAAGACATCAGGGAAAAATATCTATTTTAAAGAGTATCAGTAAACTTAAGGACAACCGGGAGAAATACCTAATTATTGATGATTTAGTGGATACCGGCAAAACAGGGAAGGCTGTTCGGGATATGATTCCGGGTGCTTATTTTGCAACTGTTTATGCAAAGCCAGATGGACGGTCGATGGTGGATACTTTTGTTACTGAAGTCAGTCAGGATACCTGGGTACTTTTTCCTTGGGACACCGAAACAAACTCAGACTTTGTCAGTCCAATAATCGAACGTAAAAGAACCAATAAAAAATAAAAAAATCAAATTTCATATAAATCTTTAATAATCCATCAGGTTCACCTCTTTAAGGTAATTTTTTCGTCACAAGAAGAGATGGATGGTTTATTCTTAATATAAGAGTAAAGCTTTAAGATAAAGTTTGATCAGGATATATAATGAAAGATATCTATCAAGTCATCAAACAGAATAATCAGATAAAAAAATTTTGTCTGTACGGATTTTTAAAAAATTTGCGCTTTTTTGAGCCCTACTTGTATATTTATCTAATACAGGTTGTAGGTCTTAATCTTTTTCAAATTGGAACTTTATTTTCTATTAGGGAAGCCATTACCTATATATTTGAAGTACCTTCCGGGATACTTGCCGACCAGTATGGAAAAAAAACTGAACTGGTTATTTGTTTTATATTTTACATCATATCTTTTTTCTTCTTTTATGTTGGTGGCCATTATTCCATAATTTTGATAGCCATGTTATTTTACGGATTGGGAGAAGCCTTCAGGTCCGGAACGCATAAAGCGATGATCTATGCCTATTTGGAACAGAAAGGGTGGTTTAAGCATAAAACTTTTGTCTATGGCCGTACCCGTTCTTTTTCTTTAATCGGTTCATCATTATCTGCCTTTGCTGCAATTTTTTTAGTTATTAAATTACCTAAGATGCAAACTATATTCTTATTTAGTATTATCCCTTACATTCTTGATTTTTTATTAATTTGGTCTTATCCGAATAGTTTGAACGAACAAGTAGAAACCAAGCTTAGTATGAAAAAATTTTGGGTTTATAGCATCAATCAACTAAAAGAAATTTTCTCTAATAAAGCTTTAGGGAAAGTGATTTTAAGTTCATCCCTCTTTGATGGAATTTTCAAAATCTTAAAGGATTACATACAGCCGATTTTGAAAAATCTTATTTTAATTTCCGGAATTTACATGATAAGCTCGATGAATGCAGATACTCAGTTAAAAATTATTTTAGGACTTATTTATGGAGTGATGTACATCTTTAGTTCAATGGTTTCCCGAAATGTTTATAGATTGAATTTAAAATATGACTCAGATAAATTAATGGATATTAGTTTCGATGTTTTGGGAGTAGTCTTTTTTATAATGTTTTTCGCCATTAAAAGTAAAATTACTTTAATAGTAATTTTACTTTACTTTATTTTATACCTGTTAAAAGACGGGAGACGGCCGTTGGCAGTTGATGTTTTCGGTAATTATATGAGAAAAAAAGAACGAGCTACTGTAATGTCGGTTGAAAGCCAAACTCGCTCTTTTTTTATGATAATTTTGGCTCCTTTGTTTGGTTATATTGCCGATAGATTTGGAATTGCTATATTATTCTTTATAATAGGATCATCAATATTAATTCTAAACAGATTTTTAAGAGTGGAAAAAAATAAATCCTTTTGACAGTATTATAAAAAATTGCTAAAATCAATTTAAAATTAAATGTTCAATAAAACAAAATAAATTAAAGTAACAGGAGGAATTGTAATGGTTTCAAAAGTACCTACTAGAGAAGAAGCATATCAATTATTAACCGAATTTAACAAAACTGACGGTCTAATTAAACATGCCTTGGCCGTGGAAGGAGTCATGCGGTATTTTGCCCGGGAACGTGGAGAAGATGAAGAAAAATGGGGAATTGTTGGATTAATCCATGATTTTGATTATGAAAAATATCCCGAAGAACACTGCCACAAAAGCCAAGAAATAATGAGAGAAAGAAATTGGCCGGAAGAGTATGTTCGTGCAGTCGCCAGTCATGGCTGGGGACTCGTTTCAAATATAAAACCGGAAACAGATTTGGAAAAAGTACTTTTTACTATCGACGAACTGACCGGGCTTGTCGCAACAACTGCTCTGGTACGTCCTTCAAAGAGCATTATGGATGTAAAAGTAAAGTCAGTAAAGAAAAAATGGAAAGATAAAAGATTTGCCGCAAAAGTAGACAGAACGATTATTTTAAAAGGAGCCGAAATGCTGGGAATAGATATTTCCGAAATAATTGCTGATACCATTGCCGGAATGCAGGAAGTAGCTGAGGAGATTGGATTAAAAGGAGGAAGTGGTACAGGGGACGGTTCTCTGTACCAAAAAAAGTAAGTAAAATCGTATTGTACGGGCACGATGCCTGTCTAAGTGCAGAAACTCGCAGGCAGGTATGTACCTGCAGGAAAAATAATTATGAAAAAATTTGAAGACAAAGAAAATAATCTAAAAATCCGAAAGGCTTCCTATGATGATATTCCTTTAATTCTTAAATTTATAAAGGAACTTTCAATATATGAAAAAATGTCTAAGGAAGTAGTTGCTACTGAAGATATTCTCCGGGAAACACTCTTTGGAGATAAACCATATGCCCGTGTCCTCATTGCAGAAATTGACAAAGAACCTGTCGGTTATGCCTTATACTTTTATAATTTTTCAACTTTTGTGGGGAGGCCCGGTCTTTATATAGAAGATGTGTTTGTTTCTGAGAAATATCGGGGACAAGGAGTTGGTACAGCCTTATTTAAATATTGTGCTCGTATTGCAAAAAAAGATAAATGTGTCAGAATGGAATGGTCTGTTTTAAAATGGAATCCAGCTCGAGAGTTTTATGAACATATGGGTGCAAAATCTATGGATGAGTGGGTGGTGTATCGTCTAACTGCTGGTACAGGGGATGGTTCTCTGTACCAATTTATTAAGTCAGATAAAAAAATTAATTAATAATATTTATTAAAGAAGAGGATTTTTTAGGATTTTATTGAATATTAAATCATAGTCATAAAAACTGAGTAGAGTATTCAGAATTTTTCCGGGAGATTAAAAAAATTGATAAAGCATTAAAATATACAAACAAATGGATGCCTGGCCGCAAACAGAAGAAATATTATTAAAAATTATTAAAGTTATTAAAGGAAAAAATAAAGACAATTTAAAACAAGGGGGATTATATGTCATTAGGAATAAATACAACAACTCCGGAAGGAATTGTTTTAGCTGCTGACAGCCGGCAATCATATCGTAACCGAAAAGGGATGGCTCGAATCGGAAGTGATAATGCTTCCAAACTTTTTCAGTTAAACGAAAGAATTGGAGTGATTGTAACCGGCCTGGCTTTTTTACCGGAAGATGGAGTGATGAAAAATGTCAGTAAATTTATCGAACAGTTTAAAAGAGAGAACGATATAGAAAGATTAAATGTAAGAGATGCTGCAGACAGATTGCATAGTCTTTTTGATAAAAAATATGATTGGCAGAAGCGATTAGATGATACAGTAGAAAAGATTGATAGAGATCTCAGGCGACAGGGCTTTGAGGTTTTAGAAGTTAAACAAGAAAATTATATGATTAAATTCCAATATAAAGACTTGCAGGGAAATTTAAAAAATGGAATTGGCGGGATTGATACAATAACTCTTCTAGTGGCAGGTTTTAATAAGAATGGTTCCTATGAAGTTTATACTTGCCGTATTCCCGGTGAGGTTCAAAAAAAACGAGACAGTAAAGAAAAAGGCAAAGAGTATGGAGCAAGCTGGGTAGGTCAGACTGATGTAGTTTCCAGAATTGTTTTAGGATTTGACGGGAGGATTAGCAATCTAAAGTTTGTTAATGAAGCAGCCAAGGATCTTGGGCAAGAAGAAATCAGAAAACAACTTAGGGGTTTACAGTATGCTATTCAATGGGGGACAATGACCCTCCAGGATGCAATAGATTTTTGTACTTTAATGATACAGACTACTTCGGCAATACAGCGTTTTTCTGATGGGATTATAGCTAATCCGGGAGATATGCCCGGTGTAGGCGGCCCGGTGGATGTGGCTATTATCACTCTCAATAAAGGTTTTTCCTGGATCAGCAAAAAGAAATTAACAGTCCAGGGAAAAGAAATAGATTTGGATTAAAAGTTGTTAAATTGTTGAAATTTTTAGATTAATTTCCTCACGGATTTTGGTTAGGGTTTTAAGTTCCTGATTATATTTTTTTAAATCAATCATCAAACTTTTTATCATTTTAGAATCCTTAAGGATAACAGGGTCGCATAGTTTATTTTCTGTATCAGTTTTGTTTTTTTCTAAGATTTTAATCTTTTCTTCGATTAATTTCAATTTATCCAGAATATCTTTGTTTTGTCGGTAGATAAGATTTCTTTTTTCTGCTTCTTTCCGTTTTTTTTGTTTATCTAAAATTTTTGCCTTTGGTTTTGATTGCCCTGCTTTTTTCGTAGATAATCCGTCATTGGTTTCAGCTAACAACCGGGCTCGTTTTTCTATAAAATAAGAATAATTTCCGGGATAGTCATACATTTGTCCATCGCGTATCTCGATTACCCGGTTGATTAGATTGTCCAGAAAGTAACGGTCATGGGAAACAATCAGAATGGTTCCCTTGTATTTTAATAGAGCCTTTTGAAATAGATCTTTTGTCGCTATATCCAGATGATTGGTAGGTTCATCCAGTATCAAGAAATTAGATTCCTGCATTAGAATTTTAGCCAGGGTCACTCTGGATTTTTCTCCACCCGAGAGTACATTAATCGGTTTATAAATACTATCTCCTGAGAAGAGAAAAGCCCCTAATAAAGTTCTTCTTTCTTCTCCTGTCATAGGACTGGAGACAGAAGATATTTCCTGCCAGATGGAATACTTATAATTCAGGTTTTGCGCACTTTCCTGGGAGAAAAAGGCCATATTGACTTTATATCCTAAAGAAACTTTACCGGTTGAAGGAGCTTCTCTTTGATTGATTAATCGGGAAAGGGTGGATTTTCCTGCACCATTAACCCCTACCAGGGCAACTTTTTCCCCACGATGTAAAGTAAAATTTAAATGATTGAATACCTGGTTATCGAAGTAGACTTTGCCTAAGTCTTCCGCTGTGATAACACTGTTACCACTTCGTGGACATTGGGGAAAACGAATGTGGATATTTTTCGCTGCTTTTTCGATTTTGACAGTAGCCATTTTTTCCAGCATTTTTATTCGGCTCTGCACCTGAACAGCTTTGGTGTTTTTATAACGGAATCTTTCAATAAAATGTTCCGTTTTTGCTATTTTTGATTTTTGATCTTTTAGCTGTTTTTGTAATAATTCCTGCCTTTTGACCATGTCTTTCAGATACCAGGAGAAATTTCCTTTATAGATGGTTAATTTTTGATGGTCAAGCTCTGCAATCTGAGTTACCAATTTGTCTAAAAAATATCGGTCATGAGAGACGGTAATGATAGTTCCGCTATATTTCATAAGCCAATTTTCCAGCCATTCCAGACTTTCTGTATCCAGATGATTAGTCGGTTCATCGAGTAAAAGAATATCCGGAGAAGAGAGGAGTAATGATGCTAAAATTATCCGCATCTTCCATCCTCCGGAAAATTCGCTGCAACTACGCGAAAAATCCTTTTCCTGAAATCCCAATCCCTTGAGCACTTTTTTAGCTTGAACGGAAAAAGTATAACCGCATTTCACTTCGAAAAGATGGCTTGCTTGTTCATACTTTTTAAAGGCAGCTTGATATTTAGAGGAATCAGAAGGAATTGAAGATAAATATTCTTCTTGTTTGATTAATATATCTTCCAATTCTGCTATCCCCGATTTTTCTTTTAAAAAGAAAAGGAGGCTTTTATGGCTGCCAAGTTCAATGATGTCTTGTGGCAGATAGCCGATCTTTTGCTTTTTAGGTGTGGTTACTTCTCCTTTATCCGGATGAATTAATCCGGCAATTATCCTGAATAGAGTGGTTTTTCCGGTGCCGTTATTACCTACTAATCCAACACGACTCCCCCGAGGAATCCGCCAATTCAAGTTTTCAAATAGAGTTTTTTCGGGAAATGCAATACTGACATTATTTACGTTAATCATAAAGGGTTCATGCTCCTGTACTTTTATCCTGGTCATTGTCATTCCAAATGATTAAACATATTATACATGAAATGATAAAAAAATACTTGGGATTGAGATAAAAATGTTTTAGAATAAAGAAGAGATCGATAAAAAATATTTTCCGTAATGTTTTTAAAAGTGAGATGATATAGGTGAAGGATAAAAATTTATTTGATATAGCAGTAATTGGGGGCGGACCGGCAGGCATGATGGCTGCCGGTCGGGCAGCAGAGTCGGGAGCAAAGGTTGTTTTAATCGAAAAGAACGAAACTTTAGGAAAAAAATTGCTAATTACCGGCAAGGGACGCTGTAATTTTACCCATAACGAATTTGATATAAGGAAATTTGCAGAAAGATTTGGAAGAAATGGACGTTTTCTCTATGGAGCCTTAGGGAAATTTGGTGTTCCCGGGGTGATTGATTTTTTTGAATCCCGTGGCCTGAAAGGGAAAGTCGAACGCGGTAACAGAGTTTTTCCCGAGAAGGGGAATGCACAAGATATATTAGATATACTTATAAAATATTTATCTGAGGGAAAAGTTAATATTTTATGCAACGCCAAAGTAATTGACCTTAAACAGGATAATGATAATGAAAAAATATTTGAAATCATGCTTTGCAATAATAAAATAAGTGCCCATAAAATTATTCTATGTACCGGAGGAAAATCCTATCCCCAAACCGGTTCGACCGGTGATGGATATGTATGGGGAAGAATTTTCGGACATACCATCATTGAGCCTGAACCCGCCCTTAATCCGGTGAAAATTACTGAAAAATGGGTAAAAGAATTACAAGGATTATCGCTCAAAAATGTATCTTTACAATTGTTTCAGCATGGCAAAAAACGCGATGAACGTTTTGGGGAGATGCTTTTTACTCACTTCGGGGTAAGTGGGCCGATTGTAATGGATATGAGCAAACATATCGGAGGATTGTTGAAGGATGGTCCGATTAAATTAATTTTAGATTTAAAACCAGCTCTGGATTTTAAAAAGTTAGACAAGAGAATTCAACGGGATTTCCAAAAATTTAAAGGAAGAATGTTTAAGAATTCATTGATAGGACTATTGCCCTTATCGATGATACCAGTAATTATTGAACTTTCCGGAATAAAGCCGGACAAACAAGTGGATCATCTGACCTGGGAAGAAAGAAATAAATTAGTGCACCTGCTAAAAGAATTGGAATTAACGCCCACCGGATTGTTGGGTTTTAAATGGTCGATAGTAACCGGTGGAGGAGTTTCCCTTAAAGAGGTGAATCCAAATACCATGGGTTCAAGAAAGATTGAGAATCTTTATTTTGCCGGAGAAATTTTAGACCTTGACGGACCTTCAGGAGGATACAACTTGCAGGAGTGCTGGAGTACCGGATATCTCGCCGGAGAAAGTGCAGCAAAATTACCTTAAATTTTATGTTATAATTAAAGAAATGGAAAAGGTTTCCCGGATTTGTCCGTGGGATTTTTACATTCCAGAACCGGTTAACTGATTCAATCGGTAATCGTTCAATCATTAGATTTTGTATCTGCATTTAATGCTAAGGAGACTATTCAAAATAAATGTGAAAGGTAAAAACCGGATGAAATTTCTTCATATAGCCGATATTCATTTAGGTATGGAAAATTACGGGCGGATAGATCCTTCCACCGGACTGCATACCCGATTGCAGGATTTTATAAAGTGTTTTAGTTTTGCTATTGATGTTGCTTTAGAAGAAAAAGTAGATTTAGTAATATTTGCCGGTGATGCCTATAAAAACAGTTTTCCCAATCCTACCCATCAGCGGGAATTTGCCCGTCAAATTTATAGATTAAGCAATGCCCGAATCCCCATTGTGTTAGTCAGTGGAAATCACGATAACCCTGTATCTTTTGGAAAAGCAACTTCACTGGAAATCTTTAATACCTTGAATATTCCCGGAGTAAAAGTAGTAACAGATCCGGAATTATTTAATATAGAGACGAAATCAGGAGCAGTTCAAATCTTTGCTTTGCCCTGGCCGACCAAGAGCCAGTATCTTGCTAAAGAAGAATATAAGAATTTTACCGATAAGGAAATTACCGGAGAGATTCAGGAGCGAGTAAGTGAAAAAATCATTAAATATGCTAAAATGATGAAACCCAACATTCCTTCAATTTTCACTGCCCATTTAGCTGCTAAAGATGCCGTTTATTCCGGTTCGGAAAGATCAGCCATAATAGGGAGAGATCCGGTATTTTCCACTGAGATATTAGCTCGGGAAGAGTTTGACTATGTAGCTTTGGGACATATTCATAGATTTCAGGATTTAAATCCGCAAAATCATCCTCCGGTAATTTATCCGGGAAGCATCGAAAGGATAAATTTTGGGGAAGAGAAGGAAGATAAAGGATTTTGTATGGCAACCATAGAAAAAAGTAAAACGAATTATGAGTTCATCCCTGTTCCTGCCAAAAGATTTATCACCATCGATATCATTATTGAAGAAGAACATAATCCGACAAAAACAATTTTAAAAGAAATTGAAAAATATGATTTATCCGGGGCGATAGTGAGGGTATTTTATACTATATTAGCGGAAAGAGAAGAATTGATAGATTTTAAAAAAATAAATAATGCTTTAGATGATGCCTTTTTAGTAGCTGCTATTAGCAGAAAAACAAAAAAAATAGAGAAATCACAAAGAGCAGAGATTTCAGAGGATTTAGGTATGTTGGATGCCATGGATAAATATATTCAGAATAAGCGTGACTTAATTCCGATAGCTGATAAATTAAGGACCTATGCCCAAAATTTAGAACAGGAATTAGAGGATAAAAAATATACGTAGATGCATAAATGAGATTATATTTTTCATGAATTAGAATTTTTTATACTGCACTAATAATTTGTCATTGCGATACAAAGTAATCTCATAAGTTATGAGATTTCCCTATCCTGATAAATCAGGATTTGCAAATGACAGAGGAATTGCTTAATCGTTTGTATTTCTGATAATTATAGGAATTGGAGCAAAAAAGAAGAAAGGGAAAGGATTGACAGTTGATACCGATAAAGCTGACTTTAAAAAATTTTTTAAGTTATGGAGAGGATGTCCCTCCTCTCGATTTCGAACAATTTGATGTAGCCTGTCTTTCGGGAAATAACGGGCAGGGCAAATCTGCTCTCCTGGATGCCTTGACCTGGGCAGTCTGGGGAGAAGGGAGAAAATCAAGTCGGGAAAAGAAAGCCGATAGCAGTCTTCTTCGAATTGGGCAAAAAGATATGCAGGTAGAATTTATATTTGACCTGGAGGGAGACAGGTATCGAATCATAAGAACCTTTTCTCTGGCAAAAAAAAATTCACGTTCCGGTTTGGAATTTCAGGTATTTAACCGGAAAACTGACAAATACGTCTCACTCAGTTGTTCTTCAATCCGAAAAACACAGGAAGAGATAATTAAGACCTTAAGGATAGATTATCAAACCTTTATCAATTCTGCTTTTATTCTTCAAGGGCGGATAGATGAATTCAGCCAGAAGAGTGCCCGGGAAAGAAAGGAAATATTATCTGAGATTTTGGTCCTTTCCCGTTATGATGAATTGGCTGATTTAGCTAAATTTCATCTTAAGGAGATTAATAATTCTATAATGACCAAAGAAAGCAGATTGGAATATATTTATCAGGAGATGACCAATCTTGATTTTTATAAAGAAAAGATAAAAGAATTGTCTGAAAGTTATAAGGGAATTTCCCGGAAGATAAAGACAGAAGAAATAAAAACAAGTAAATTAAAAGAAGATATAAGTATCTTAAAAAATAAAGGCGAACAATGCGCAGAATTGGAAAGCCGAATGGAACAGCAAAGGCAAGAAATTGTACGAGAGCAAAAGCAAATTACATTAAGAAAAAAAGAAATTACCAATTACGAAAAGATAATTCTCCAAAAGGAGAAAGTTTTAGCTAATTTTAAAAATTATCAGAAATTTAACACAGAAAACAATAAATTTAGCCAAAAGCTCCAAAAAATCAGGAAAATAGAAGAGAAAAAAATTCTTACCGGAAGGAAAATAGAAAGTGAACGAGTAGATTTAGAAGTAAAAGTTAGAAATAAGCAAGATAGATATAAAGATTTAAAGATGAAAGCCGAGCAGGGTATAAAAAACAGTGCCAAGGTTTCAGAATTTGAAAAAAAGATGAAGGGAATAAGGTTACTCGAAAAGCAGAGTGAAGAAATTCGTAAAAAAGGTAGTGAGCTTGGTGTAGAAATAAACAACATTAAAAGTCAGATAGAAAGACTAGAAAAAGGCAATAAAGATAATCAGGAAAAACTATATCTATTAAGGGAGAATCCGGAAGGAGAATGCCCTTTATGTGAAGCAAAATTAAACGCAGAGAGAAAAAGAAAGATTGAGGATAGCATAAATAAGGAAATAAGTTCATATCGCAAAGATATAAAGAAATTAAAAAAAGAGGCGGAAAAATCGAGTAAACAAAAAGATAAATTAGCAGAAAAATGGAAAGAGGCTAAACAAGGATTGAGAGATAAAGATATCTTGCAGCAAAATTTAAGTAAGGCTTATTTTGAATGTAAAGAATCTACACAAGCAGAGAAATTGGTAGTTGATTTACAGGAGGAGATTAAAAAATTAGAAAAGACTATTCAAGAGAAGGGATATGCTTTAGAGGAACAGAAAAGATTAAAAGAATTTGAAGAGCAAATTAAAAATATTGGTTATGATGAAGCAAGACACCATCAAATAAATAGCGAGATTGAAAAGTTGGGTAATGCTCCTCTGGAAAAAGTAAAATTAGAAGAGGCAGAGAAGAAGATTAATTCTTTAAGAGAAGAACTATCCGAATTAAAAGAAAATTATCAACGAAGAGAATTAAATATAAAAGATTTAGAAAAAAAGAAAGATAAGATGAAGGTAGAATCAAAAGGGCTCCCTTTATTGAAAGAAAAATTAATAGAGATAACACGATTATTGGATAATGACCAGATTTTAAAGGAAAAAATTTTAGGAGAAAGAGGAGGATATCAGAGCAAACTTGACCAGTGCTTAAAATTAGAGAAAGAGAAGAAAGTGATAGGCAAAGAATTGGAAAAAGGCAGAAAAGAACAGAATATTTATGAGAAACTGATTGTGGCTTTTGGGAAGAATGGAATTCAGGCTTTGATTATTGAAAATGTTTTACCGGAAATAGAAGAAGAGGCCAATAATTTGCTGGCAAAATTGACTAATAACGGTACTCAAATATCTATTGAGTCTCTGCGTGATTTAAAGAGTGGTGGAATAAAGGAAACTTTAGATATAAAGATAAGCGATGAGTTAGGAATTCGTGATTACGAAATGTACAGCGGGGGAGAATCTTTTCGTATAGATTTTGCAATAAGAATCGCCTTGTCCAAACTACTAACCAGAAGAGCGGGGACAAAATTGAGAACTTTGGTTATGGATGAGGGATTCGGTACTCAGGATGAAGAAGGCATAGATAATTTAGTGCAGGCTATCCAATCCATTAGGGATGATTTTGATAAAATATTAGTTATTACCCATCTGGAATCATTAAAAAATTCTTTCCCGGTAAGGATTGAAGTAACTAAACTACCTGAAGTAGGTTCCAGATATGAGATTATAAAAAATTAAAAAAATAATTTTTATTAGGCAGGAATTTTTTAAATTTTATTGAATATAGTATAAAGATACAAAAATGAATTTAAAAAAGAGAATTAAACCTACTATAGAAACGTTTTTAACCTGATATTTAAATTTACCCAACTTTTTTTAACTGGAAAATAATATAACAAAGGAGGTGAAGTAACTATTTAATTACTAATAAGTTTTGAGACAATCTTATTGATGTATTAAATATAAAGGAGATTTAAACTAATGAAAAAATTATTTGTACTCTTTCTCTTCGTGTTTCTTCTTATTATGACAGTCAATACTGTCAATGCTATGGAAATTACTTTTTGGACTCATGAAGACCCAAATAGAACGGAAATCGAAAACAGGTATATTGCAGAATTTGAAAAGGCAAATCCGGGAGTCACTATCAAAAGAGTGACTAGTGGCTCAGGTAAAATTCAGGAATTGATCCTTACCGCCTTTGCAGCCAAACAGGGTCCTGACATTTTTAATATGTCCATTGAAGATGAATATGCTTATATTGTTAATGAACGTCTTGCTCCGGTTGATTTTGAAGCGGCAGGTTATCCCAGCCTTCAGGCAATTTATGATGCTTATATTCCCGGGGTATTAAAACCGGCTACCTACAAAGGAAAACTATACGGGCTTCCTCTGGAATTGACCAACTGGTGTATCTATCTCAATAAAAAAGTATTTAGGGATGTCGGGCTTGATCCGGAAAAAGATTATCCCAAAACCTGGGAGGAAATGGTAGAAGTATCAGATAAAATTGCTATTCGCGATGGAGAGATATTGAGCAGAAGAGGATTTGATTTCAGATACCCTTATTATCTTGTTTCCACGGTTCCCATGGTTGAGCAGCTTGGCGGAAAATTAATCAGTGATGACGGAAAAACTGCCATTGTAAATGATGAAGCCTGGCTCAAATTCTTGAAATTTATGCAGGAATGGGGTCCTAATGGAAAAATTCTCGGTTCACCTACTTATGCTAATGCTCGAAAACTCTTTAATAAAGACAATAATGATATTGGCATGTGCCTAACCGGATTGTACCAACAGGGAAGAATCAGAAGTGATAACCCCGATTTCTACAACAGTGGAGATTGGATGGTTATACCTTTCCCAATATTTGAAAATGCAGTAAAAGATGTTCCCGCAGCCTATTACGGACATTACTATATGGTCAATGGTCAGAAACCGGAGGAAAACAAGAAAATGGCCTGGAAATTCATTGCCTATATGCTCAGCCATGGTGAAGAATATTTGACCAAAGTTAATATTGTTCAGCCTACGAACCAATTAATGGAATCTAAAACCTTTAAATCCATGCCTTATTCCAAGGTATTTACAGATGATATGTCCAAAGGTCATGTTGTTTATTATGGCGAAAACAGCGCAGAGATTCAATCATTTATCAGGGAAGCAGTTGAATCGGTAATGCTGGCAGGAAGTTCACCGGAAGACTCATTAAACACTTTAAGAAGAAAAGTTCAGGAAATTCTTGACGAAGAATAAGGAGATTAATTTTTATTAAAGCGGTAAAATAGGGTTAAGCCCGGTTTGCTTAACCCTATTTTATTGTTGAGGAAAATCATCTATGAGTAAACGAAATACAAAATACAGCATTGAAAGAAAAAAAGCGCAATGGGGATGGATATTTATTACACCTTCACTGATTATTTTTTCGCTATTCAACTTTTATCCCATTCTTAATGCGCTTTACACCAGTTTATTTAAGAAAAAATTACTATCTTTAAAACCGCCGACATTCATTGGTTTGCATAACTATGCTTACCTTTTGGATTCTCCGGATTTTTGGAATTCCATAAGAGCAACCGTTGTATTTACTATTGGAACTTTTGTGCCGCTTTTAATTTTCAGCCTTCTATTCGCAGTATTTATTATGTCCAGGAAAAGATTTCAAAAATTCTTTCAAATGGCCTATTATTCTCCGGCAGTGCTTTCATCTGTTGTGGCAGCAGCCATTTGGCTGATTATCTTTGACCCGAGAGGCCTGGCTAACCAGTGGCTCAATATTATCATGAACTCCCCCGGAATTGACCATAATTGGCTGGCAAATTCAATCATGGTTCAATTATCCACCATACTGGTATATGGCTGGAAATATGTGGGTTATTTTACTATAATTTTTATTGTAGGATTGGCATCAATTCCTAAAAGTATTTACGAAGCTGCAAAAATAGATGGGGGAAATAATTGGAAAAATTTTTGGTATATTACCCTACCACTTTTGAAGCCGACTACCATCCTGGTTTCCATTATGTCCATGCTGCAATGTCTGAAGACGTTCAGTACGCAATACCTGTTTACCCAGGGAGGAGCCCCGCTGGCTCCCATTAATGTAATCACTCTAAATGTGTACCATACAGCTATAAGAGATCATAGAATTGGCCGGGCAAGTGCCATGAGTATTATTCTTTTTATCATGATGCTGGTTTTTACCTGGATGCAATTTAGGTCTTCCCGGGCAGACGAAATCACTTATTAAGGAGGAAATGTTCCATGTCTCAAAAACTTCAACTGAATCAATTAAAAAAGAGGGGCATCTTTCAGCAATCCATTATTATTGATTTATTGATCTGGGCATTTCTTATTATAACTGCTCTATTTGTTCTTGCTCCCACCATATTTATGTTTACTGCCTCATTTATGCCGGCTAACGATATTTTAAAAATGCCTTATCGCTGGATACCTAAAAGTTTCTACTGGCAAAATTTTTGGCAGGGGATTAGAGGAAATGATGGAAGTTTTATTTATATCAGAAATATTTTTAATTCATTTATAGTAGCTGCTGTAGTATCTGCAACTACTGTATTTTTTTCCGCATTAGCCGGTTTCGGTTTAGCCAAATATTACTTTAAAGGCAGGAATCTGGTTTTCATGATTATTATGGCGACCATGATGATACCCTTTGAAGCAATCATGATTCCCCTTTATCTTGTAACGACCAAGTTAGGGCTTCAGGATTCATACGCCGGATTAATTGCACCTTTTTTGGTTAATGCATTCGGTATTTTCCTTATGAGGCAATACTTCATCACTTTCCCGGATGAAATATTGGATGCGGCAAGAATTGATGGTGCAAGCGAATTGATGATTTTTAGAAGTATTATTCTCCCCAATAGTATTCCTGCTGTGGCAACCCTGGCCATTCTCATCTTTAAAGCGCAATGGGATAATCTTTTATGGCCATTACTGGTTGTACAGAGTGAAGAAATGAAAACCATTCCCCTTTATATAGTTAAATTTATGGCAGAAAAACATACTGATGAAGGTGCGATGATGGCTGTAGCCGCTATTGCGAGCATTCCCATACTGCTGGTATTTTTTAAACTTTCAAAATATTTTCTGGGTGGTGCAGCAATATATTCCTCCAGGAAAGGATAAAAAAATATGAAAAAGCTCTATATTTTCGATATGGGTGGTGTTCTATGTTGTGATTTTAATAACATTCCTATTATAAGCAATTATCTTGGAATTACTGAAGAAAATTTTTTTGTTTATGCCGATAAAGATTTTAGAAAACTTCTTGAAGGAAAAATTAATAGTAATGAATTTTGGTTAAGATTTTCTTTGAGATATGGCAAGAAAGTGAAAGAAGAATTATTCGGCAAATATTTTAATCCGGGAATAATCCAGGAAACAAAGGATATAATAAAACAGCTTAAAAGTAGTTCAAGGGTTATTTGCGGTACTAACACTATTGATTCGCATTATTACTATCTTTTAAATCGTGGTGATTATGATATTTTTGATGAGGTTTATGCCTCTAACTTAATGGGTATATCTAAACCTGACCCTGATTTTTACAGGTATATTTTAAAAGAAGAGGGTATCAAACCGGAAGAAGCTATTTTTGTGGATGATAGGGAAGAAAATATTATCACCGCTCAAAACATTGGCATCAAATCCATCCTTTTTAAAAACCCCAACACTTTAAAAGCGCAAATTGAAAATTTTACAAAACAACTAAAATAATGCAGATCTATCAGACATTTAATAGAATAAATATATTTAAAATGGCAGTATTTTTTATTTCCCCATTTTTTTCAATATCAATTAACTGATATAAAGATTTAAATATATATTTCACTTTTATAGAAAGTTTGTAATTTATTTTTTTTCGGCGATTATTTTTTCTAAATATTTTAAAAAATTTTAAAAATCTTCTTGTAATATATATATAAATATGGTTTAATAAAATTGAATTTATTAAATATATTTTAATAAATATTATTTCCCCAAAAAATAATCTTTAAAAAAAAGAGTGAAATATTAATAATGGTCGAAAAAGAAAGATTAGGCAATAAAATTCGTACATTGCGTATTTCCAAGGATATGAACATGGCTAGACTGGCGGAAAAAATTGGAAAAACATCCAGTTATTTAAGTCAGATAGAACGAGGTATCGCTTCACCGTCCATTATGGCATTAAGAGAAATATCCAAGGTTTTAGATGTTCCAATATTCTATTTTTTGGTAGATGATAAAAAACAAAGCGCAATAGTAAGAAAAGATGAGCGAAGAGTTTTAAAATTTCCCGAATCTCATTTAACCTATGAATTACTCTCTCCTGATTTAAGCAAACAGATTGAAATGATTAGAACACGCATTGAGCCGGGAGCCAGCACCTGCAGCACACCTCTTCCCCATAAGGGCGAAGAATGTACCCTGGTGGTTGAAGGCATAATGAAAATCCAGATCGGTGACAACGAGCATGAATTGAGAGCTGGAGATACGATATATTACATTGCTAGTATTCCTCATAAAATAACCAGTATAGGGGATAATGATCTCATTATTATTTCCGCGATAACCCCGGCTAATTTTTAAGATCTACTATTTAATAGTAGTTTTGTAAGTAGAGGTGTAAGGAAGTTATAAAAATCCAAAATAACATAAGAATCAAGATAACTAGGTAACTCACTGGCGAATAATTAAAAAAGAAGGAGGTGTAAAATAGTTTTTGCTTTTAAAGTAAGTTTTCTTTATAAAAAATAAAAAATAAAAGAGAGGTATAAAAACTAAAATGAAAAATTCGAATTTACTGATTAAAGTATTATTAGTTTTATTGGTATTAAGTTTATGTATAACTTCCGGAATCGCAAAAGATGCGGGAAGTTATAAAATGGTATTAATTCTCCCTGGTCCTATTAATGACCAAAGCTGGAACGCAGCTAACTATGCCGGCTTATTGGCGTGTAATAATACACTTGGAACTAATATGGAATATGTGGAAAATGTCCAGGCAAGTGATTATGAATCTACTTTTCGAAATTACGGTGAACGAGGATATGATTTAGTTATTTCTGCGGGAACGCAGTTTGATGAAGCTGCCAATAGAGTTGGGCCAAAATATCCGAAGACTACTTATTGTGTATTCAATGGAATGATTGCTAATCCTCCAAATGTTTGCCCGGTATTACCCAAGGAATATGAAGCAAGCTTTTTAGCCGGTATAATTGCTGGGTATACCACCAAAACAGGCAAAATCGGTATTTCTGGTGGCTTTCCCAACAAACTGATGATCAGACTTCTAAATACCTATGAATATGGTGCAAGAATTGGCTCTCCAGATGTTGAAGTAATCAGGGCTTATGCAAATTCATGGAGCGATGTGGCTTTAGGCAAGCAAATGGCCTCTTCCATGATTGACAAGGGCGCAGATGTGCTTTTCTTCTATGCGAACCAGGTTGGTCTTGGTGCTATTCAATCCTGTAAAGAGCAAGGCGCTAAATTTTTAGGTTTTGCAAGTGACCAGAATGATATTGCTCCGGGTACTGTCGTGGCAAGCGCATGGTTTGGAACAGAAGATATCTATAAATGGATTGCAACAAAGTACATGAACGGTGAATTAAAACCTGTCGTTAATGAATTAGGCATGAAAGAAGGGGTTATTAGCATGTCCTTTACTGATGAGGTTTCCCCGGAAGTTCGTGAAATGGTTGAACAAGCTTCAGAATTAATTGCAGAAGGGAAATTATTGAAATTTATATCTCAATTTCCCGAATCTTTGGAATAAAACAATATTGATAGTAGGGATTGAAGGGTTTTTAAAAACTCTTCAATCCCCCCTCTTTTTTTTGGAAGAAGAAAACATGAAAGATAATTCTGATTTTATTACTTTAAAAAATATTACTAAATATTTTCCGGGAACAATTGCCAATGATCACATTAATTTTACTTTGGCAAGAGGAGAAGTATTAGCTCTTTTTGGAGAAAACGGTGCTGGTAAAACAACCTTAATGAGTATACTTTACGGATTATATCAACCGGATGAAGGTGAAATATACATCAAGGGAAAACGGGTGAGAATTCGCTCCCCTCATGATGCTATGAAGTACGGTGTAGGTATGATTCATCAACATTTTACCCTGGTTCCCGTTCATACAGTAGTAGAAAACATTATTCTGGGAACAGAATCTGCTTATTTGAATAATATAAATATTGGAAAAAGAGTGAAAAAAATCGAAGAAATTGGCAAAAAGTATGGACTTGAGGTTGACCCTTTTGCCTTTATCAGGCAACTTCCGGTTGGCATGCAACAGCGGGTGGAAATAATCAAGGCTCTTTACCGAAATGCAGAAATTCTTATCATGGATGAGCCGACTTCAGTCCTTACTTCTCAGGAGACTGAGAAATTATTTCGTTTCATACATGATTTTAAAGCTAAAGGCCATTCGGTTATCTTTATCAGTCATAAGTTAAATGAGGTTATGGAAATTGCCGATAGGATTACCGTATTAAGAGACGGTAAAGTTGTAGGGAATGTTTCCCGCCATGAAGCAACAGAGAGTCAGTTGACGAAAATGATGATCGGGCGGGATTTGATGATAGCTAAAAGAAATGCTACGACTTTTAATAGTAATAATAAAGAAGTGCTTAAAATAAAAAATCTAACCATTATTGGAGATAAAAAAAGCAAGATGGTTGATGACTTATCATTTGATGTCAAGGAAGGAGAAATATTTGGTATTGCCGGAGTAAGCGGTAATGGCCAGGAAGAACTTGCCCAGACAATATGTGGCTTACGGAAATCAAAGAGTGGTCATCTTCTTTTATCCGACAAGGAAATCACTAATAAAAATGCTTTATCCATTATTCAACAGGGTGTAGGTTATATACCGGCTGATCGCCATAAAGAGGGATTGGTTTTGGATATGTCCATTGAGGAAAATCTGTTTCTTAAAAATCATTCTGACTCCTCATTTATAAAATATGGCTTTTTGAATCAGAATAAAATTCAACAAAATGCAAAAACATTAATGAAAAATTTTGAAATCAAAGCAACCTCCTCAACTAGCAAGGCAATGACTTTGTCAGGGGGGAACCAGCAAAAAGTTGCGGTTGCAAGGGAAGTAAATATCGGTTCCAAAGTACTGGTCGCTGTACAACCTACCCGCGGTCTTGACCTGGGTGCTATTGATTATGTTCATAAAACCTTACTAAGAGAAAAAAAAGAAGGTAAGGCCATTCTGTTAATTTCAACAGAATTATCGGAAATTATGATTTTATCAGACCGGATAGGAGTTATGTATAGAGGAAAATTGCTCAAGATAATATTAAGAGAAGATGCAAATGTCGATGAGATTGGACTTTTAATGGCAGGAATTACCGAGAGACAGGGAAATGAAAAAAAATAATAGAAATAAAGACATTACTGTAAAAAGCGAATTATCCGTAAAAGTGCAGGATAATAATATTCTACTTAATCTTTTACCTATATTTTCAGTATTGCTTGGCCTGTTGTTGAGCAGTATAATGATGATGCTTTTAGATCATAATCCATTAATTGTTTATTCAAATATGTTAAATTACGCATTTCGCGATATATACAATATTGCAGATATATTTGCCAAGGCGACTCCCCTTATTCTTACCGGATTGGCTTTTGGGTTTGCTTTTCGAGCATCATTATTCAATATTGGCGCTCAGGGGCAGTTTTATATTGGTGCGGTATTAGCGGTTGGATTTGCATTAAAATTAGGTTCGTTTCCCATGGTGCTTGCACTATTCATATGTTTTACAATGAGTTTGCTGGGAGGCAGTATATGGGCAGCTTTTATTGGTTATGTAAAAGCACGTTTTAATGCCAGTGAATTTTTAGTTAGCATGATGTTAACTTATGTTGCCATTGCTGTGATGAATTTTCTACTTGGAGGTTTATTAAAAGAAGCCAAAGGGGAATATCCGCAGACAGATGTTATCCCGGAAAGCGGGTGGTTACCATCCCTTATTCCGCACACGAGACTTCATTGGGGTTTTATATTTGCTTTGCTTGTTGCTTTGGTAGCTTATTTAATTTTATGGAAGACATCGCTGGGATATAAAATTAGAATGGTTGGATTTAATCGAGATGCAGCCCGTTATGCAGGGGTAAATGTCGAAAAAATCTATATTATTGTGTTTTTTATAAGTGGGGCATTTGCCGGAATTGCAGGTTTTACAGAAATAAATGGAATGCAGCACATGTTAATTGAAGGATTTAACCCCATGATTGGGGCTGAAGGAATAGGAATTGCCATATTGGGAAATGCACATCCTTTAGGTATAGTAATTTCTGCCCTTTTGTTTGGAGCCTTAAAAGTAGGCGGAAATCTAGTTGTTCAAACCTCAAGAATTCCCGCTAGCATTATTGGTATTATGGAGGGTTTTGTTATATTGTCAGTGATTTTATCTTATTTTATAAGAGATAAATTAATAGTTTTAAGAAGCAAGAAAAAACTTGTGGAGCAAGAGGAACATAGATTATGAATATTATTACTGGATTATTTGTTGCTACCATTCGTATGAGTACACCTTTGATGCTTGGTGCATTAGGGGAAGTATTTGCTGAGCGGACTGGCGTGATGAATATAGCTATTGAAGGAATCTTTCTTATGGGTGCATGGGGAGGTTTTGTTGGAGCTTATTTGACCGGAAAACTATGGGTTGGTTTTTTATTTGCCATACTGGTAGGGATCTTTTGTGGTGCAATCTATGGTTATTTCACAATTAAATTAAAACAACATCAAATTGTAACTGGAGTAGCGATAAATATCCTTACCTTGGGTTTAGGATTGTTTCTTTATCAAATGTTATTTGGAATTCCTCTTTTACCATTAACCGTAGAACCTTTAAAGGATATTTCAATTCCTTTTTTATCTGATATTCCTATTATTGGAAGAGCTCTCTTTAGTCAGAATAGTTTGACTTATCTGGCAGTCGTACTGATTGCTGTAGGATATTGGATTTTATTTAAAACACCTTTAGGATTAATTATTCGTTCTACAGGTGAAAATCCAGAAGCAGTGGATGTAGCCGGGATTAATGTGGAACGCATTCGCTTCCTTGCCGTGCTTGGGTCGAGTGCATTGGATGGCTTAGCAGGAGCCTTCTACTCTATAGGATTTTTAGGACTTTATACTAATGATATTATTGGAGGAAGAGGATGGATTGCTTTTGCAATCTGTTTTTTAGGTAATTGGGATCCGCTGGGAATATTAATTGGTTCTCTGATTTTTGGATTTGCCGAAGGATTGTCCGTTGTTTTGCTGACTTCTAATTTTAAGCTGATTCCGAATGAATTCTTAATTGCTCTTCCCTATATTCTGACAATTGTAGCAACCATTGCTAGAAGGAAATTTAATGTTCCGGCCTTTTTAGGCAAACCTTATATCAAGGAGCGTTCTTAATTAATTTTTAATTTAGATGTAATATTTTAAAAAAAACAACAAAAAATTGAATACTGTTAAAATTTGAAAATATGAAAATATAGGATTAATATAATCATAATGCCTTAAAGTCTATTTAACATTGTTTTATAAAAGTATTTTTATTTTAAATTTTGTTATAATAAAATAGGATTTTATATAAATATAAATAATAGAACAGTTATTAAATAGTATAATATATTACTAGAAAAGGAGGGTAAATCGAAAAGTAAAAGTATTCGTAGAACGAGTTTCTAAAACATAAAAATTATTTATTAGGAGGAATCAAAATGAAAACAAAATCATTAAAAGGTCGTGACTTTATAAGTACACTGGAATTTACCAAGGACGAATTAGAAAGTATGCTGGAGTTAGCTGCTGTTTTAAAGGCTGACAATGCATCTGGTCGGGAGCACTCACTGCTTCTCCGTAAAACTTTATTTATTATCTTTTACAATAAATCTTTACGAACCCGTAACAGCTTTGAAACTGGAATGACTCAGTTAGGCGGACATGCCAATTATCTGGATTCAGAAAAGATATATACTCCTGCTACTGAAGGTGAAGAGAGAGCCTACTCTACAGAAAGAGTATCTGATGTTGCTCGCGTATTGGCTAGAATGGGCGATGGTATTGCTATAAGAATGTATGGAAAACCGACCGGTTGGAAATATGGTAATGGTAATAAATATCTGCGCGAATTTGCTAAATGGGCAGATATCCCAGTAATTAATATGGAAGACGATATATATCACCCTTGTCAGTCGATGGCTGATGTCCTCACCATGAAAGAAAAATTGGGTGACTTACGTAATAAAAAATTGGTAGTAAGCTGGGCTTATTCACCAAGTGTGGAAAAACCAGTGGCAGTTCCACAGTGTTTAATGTCAACAGCCAGTAAGTTTGGTATGAATATTACTTTAGCCCGTCCGGAGGGTTTCCAACTGGATCCCATGATGATTGATGCCATCAAAGAAAATTCTAAAAAATACGGTGGCTCATTTGAAGAAACCGATTCTATGGAAGATTCTTTTAAAGATGCAGATGTGTTATATCCTAAATCATGGGGTAGCTTAACCTGTGTTCCGCCGCAAACTTCTGAAATAAATGTAGAGAAGATGAAAGCCCTATTTGATAAAAATAAGGATTGGATATGTGATGACCGAAAATTAAAATTAGCTAAACCGGAAGCAATTTATATGCATTGCCTGCCTTGTGATAGAGGGTATGAAGTAACCGATTCGGTAATTGATGGTCCGAATTCGGTGGTCTTTGATGAAGCTGAGAACAGACTGCATGCTCAAAAGGCAATAATGACTCTTCTGATGAGATAAAGGTCCTGTAAATCTGACAGGAAGTAAAAGGAGAAAAATGATAAGGATTAAAAATGCTTTAATTTTAGTAGATAATCAATTAAAAAAAGTAAGTATTGACATTAAAAAGGGTAAGATAAATAAAATTGTACCCGGAGATGAAATATTACTTCCTGCAGAAAGAGAAATTGATATAAAGAAGAATGTGGTTTTTCCGGGTTTTATTGACCCTCATGTTCATTTTGATGACCCCGGATATACTCAAAGAGAGGATTTTGAAACCGGAACCAGAAGTGCAGCGGCTGGTGGTATTACTACAATTATTGATATGCCCTGCACTTCTATTCCTATGGTTACCAGTGGTAAGAATTTTGATTGCAAATTAAATATAGTAAAAGAAAAAGCATATGTTGATTTTGCTTTTTGGGGAGGAGTTACCCCTGAACAGGTAAAATCAGGAGAGTATAAAAAGACTTTAGAAGAGCTAAAAGAAAGAGGGATTGTTGGAGTAAAGTTTTATACTGTATCCGGAATGGAATTTTATCCCAGGATGCCGGTTTCAGAAATGGATAAAGCTTTCAAATTCCTTAAAAAGTTAAACTTGGTGTGTGCAGTGCATGCAGAGGATTACTTTTTAGTTGATTATTATTCTAATCTTATAAAGATGCAAGGAAGAACTGATGTAGAAAGCTGGTGTGAAGGGCGGACATACGAAGCAGAACCAAAAGCAATATGGTCTGTAGTAGGCGTTACCAGAAAAGCGGGTAATAAACTGCATATCGTACATCTTTCTACAAGAGAAGGATTAAATATTATTCGTCGGGCAAAAGCTGATGGGATGGATATAAGCACTGAAACATGTCCTCACTATTTACTTTTTACAGTTGAAGATTTTAAAAAAATGGGAGCAATATTAAAAGTTGCACCATCTTTACGGAAAAAAGAGGATAATGAAGGACTTTGGGAAGGATTGAAAGACGGTTCTATTAATTTTATTTGCACTGATCATGCTGCCGGAAAATATCCCGAAGAGAAGTCTTTTTCGAATATCTGGAAAAATTATGCTGGTATTCCCGGTACACAATTAGCTGTTTCGGCCATACTTAATTACGGATATCATAAAGGAAGATTAAATTTGGGCGAGATTCAGAAACTGATGTCAGAAAATGCTGCGAAAAGATATGGAATTTATCCTCAAAAAGGAATAATTCGAGTAGGCAGCGATGCAGACTTTTCGGTTATAAACCTTAATAAAGAATGGTTAGTGGAATCATCAAGATTGGAAAGTAAAGGAAAGTATTCCCCCTTTTCCGGTAAGATACTAAAAGGAAAAATTTATATGACTATTATCCGTGGAGAGATGGTTTATAGAGAAGACGAGGGAGTTGTCGGCAAAAGGGGATACGGACATTTTGTCAAGAATAAGTCAGGGATTTAAAAAATAAAATATAGTAATGCCTTGTATGAGCACGACGCATCGTGCCCAACGAAGTTAGAAGAATTAAAAAGGATAAGATAGATTCCCATTCCCCGATCAGGTCGAGGACAGGTTTCATGGGAATGACAGGCGCAAGAAAGTTTTAATCCTAATTTTTTCACGCAATACGCGATACGAATTACCATTCACTAAGTAAATAGGAGGAAATAAATGACAAAACTTTATAAAAAACATATGATTACTACCCAGGATTGGGAAAAAGAGTGGCTTGATGAAGTGTTGGCCCTCGCAAAAGATATGAAAAAACACCGTTACGAAAAACCTTATACCGAAATTCTTAAAGATAAAACTTTTTTAATGTTTTTCTATAATCCTTCGGTTAGAACCAGGCAATCATTTGAAGCAGCAGCTACAGAATTGGGTGGTCATGCTCAATTCCTTGAACCCAAATCTATGAGATTAAAAGAGAAGGGGAAAGCAGGAGAGACAGTTGAGGATGCAGCAAATGTTATGAGCAGATATGCTGTAGGATTAGGGATCAGACTATTGGAAGATGCCATAAGAGAATATGGACAGGGAGAAGAATTGCTTAGAGAATATGCTAAATATTTATCCATCCCTCTTGTATCCATGGCTCATGATAAATATCATCCCTGCCAGGGGCTTGCTGACTTAATGGGTCTTCAGGAACATATGGGAGACGTAAAGGGTAAAAAAATAACCATGATGTGGGGTTATTCTTCAATGGTGCGTTCCTGGAGTTCTGTGCAGGAAGATATTTTTCTACTTCCTCGTTATGGGATGGACTTTACTCTGGTTCATCCGGAAGGCTTCGAATTGGATCCCGAAGTTATTGCCCAGGGTAAAAAGAATGCCGAAATTTCCGGATCAAAATTTGAAATCAGCCATGATAGGCATGAAGCGGTAAAAGGTGCACAAGTCGTATATGCCAGAAATTGGATGAGTCCGTTAAGATATACTATAGGCAAGGAAGAAGAAAAGAAAATTGCCTTAAAATATAAGGATTGGAGATATACAAAAGAACTTGCTGCCCTTACAGATGATGCTTATTATATTCATCCCATGCCTATTGATCGCGGAAATGAAGTCGATGATGAAGTGGCAAGTGGTTCCCGTTCCATTGTTTATGATCTCGCGGAAAACAGATTACATGCCCAAAAAGCTATAATGGCCTTAACTATGGCGGAAGGATGGAGATAGAAAATGAGTAAATTAGCAGTATTGGCTATTGGGGGAAATTCCCTTATTAAGGACAAAAAGCATGAGACTGTAGAAGACCAGTATAATGCAGTATGTGAAACAGCCAAACACATTGCCAGTCTAATAGAACAGAATTATAGTGTAGTAGTAACTCATGGCAACGGTCCGCAGGTGGGATTTATTTTAAGACGTTCGGAAATTGCCCATGAAGTCGGAGGGATGCATGATGTTCCTTTGGTGAGTTGCGGAGCAGATACCCAGGGTTCTATCGGATATCAAATTCAGCAGGCAATGGACAATGAGTTTAAAAAACGGGGGATTAAGAAACAAATTGCTACGGTTGTGACCCAGGTTGTCGTAGATAAAAAAGACCCTGCATTTCAGAATCCTGCAAAACCGATTGGTACTTTTTATTCCAAAGAAAGAGCAGAAGAACTACAGAAAGAACATCCCGATTGGGTTATCATCGATGATGTAGGCAGAGGCTATAGAAGAGTAGTTCCTTCTCCGATGCCGGTAGAGATTGTAGAAGAAGATGCAATCAATACCTTGGTAAAAAATGGTTTCAGCGTGGTCGGCGTTGGAGGCGGAGGAATTCCGGTAGCTTACAATGATGATGGCATGCTCGAAGGTGTAGCTGCAGTTATCGATAAAGATAATGCTTCAAGTTTACTGGCCATCAATATTAAAGCAGATCTTTTTGTTATTTCTACTGCAGTAGAGAAAGTTTGTTTAAACTTTAATAAATCGGATCAAATTGATTTGGATAAACTAACTGTAGCAGAAGCAAAGAAATATATTAATGAAGGACATTTTGCCAAAGGGAGCATGCTTCCCAAGATTCAGGCGATTGTAAGATTTCTGGAAGCAGGAGGAAAAGAAGCTATTGTCACAAATCCTGAATCCCTGGAAAGAGCACTAAAAGGAGAAACCGGAACACATATATTTCCCTAAGTTACAATAGTCATAAAAACTACAAATTTGTAAGGTGGAGATTAACTCACTATTAATTGTATCCCTTTCCTGTTGGACAGTATTGCCACCGGAAGTCAATGGGTGGTGGGGGTAGTTGTAGAGCCCCACCCATTGCTTTAATATTAATCGTTATTGATACTTTGCTAATATAAACTAAACGTATTAGTACTCCAAAAGGATTGGAGATAATTTGTGCCCGGGAGGAAATATAAATATGAATAATATAAAAAAATTAAAATGTTTGATCTGCGGGGCGGAATATCCACCCGATGAGGTAAGATATACCTGTCCAAAATGTGGAGATGAAGGCGTCCTGGAAGTTATTTACGATTATTCCGGTATCGGAAAAAATTTCACTAAAACAACTTTGCAAGATAACAGGGAGTACTCCATGTGGAGATATTTGCCACTTTTACCTGTAGATGATATGGAAAAGATAGGTCCGTTAAAGGTAGGATGGACACCATTATATGAAGCAAAAAGAATTAGGGAAGATCTCGGAATACCCAATTTGTGGATCAAGGATGACGGTAGAAATCCAACTGCTTCTCTAAAAGACAGACCTTCAGCCATTGCAATTGTAAAAGCTCGGGAATTAGGGGAAAAAACTATAACCTGTGCTTCTACGGGCAATGCCGCTTCTTCGCTGGCCGGAGCTGCTGCTTCGGTAGGTTTAAAGAGTTACATTTTTGTTCCTCAAACTGCACCGATTGCTAAAATAGCTCAATTGCTGGTTTTCGGTTCCACTGTTTTTGCGGTGAAGGGAAGCTATGATGAAGCCTTCGATTTGTCTATCGAAGCAACCAGGGAATTTGGATGGTATAACCGGAACACAGCCTTTAATCCTTACATGGTGGAAGGGAAAAAAACTGTTGGTTTGGAAATTATTGAGCAAATGAATTTTGAGGTTCCTGATTTTGTATTTGTTTCCGTGGGAGATGGTTGCATCATATCCGGAGTAGTTAAAGCTTACAGAGAAATGTTAACCCTGGGTTTTATCGATCACTTACCCAAAGTAATAGCGGTTCAGGCGGAAGGATGCAAACCGATTGTAGATGCGATTAACGGAGACGGAAATGTAAAATTTGTTGAACCCGATACTATCGCTGACAGCATTTCAGTGGGCATACCCCGGAATCGTTTAATGGCAGTTAGAGATGTAAAAGGACTAGATGGATTTGGTGTTACGGTTAGTGATGAAGAAATAATCAAGGCAATTAAATATTTGGGTACCGCACAGGGTATCTTTGCAGAACCTGCAGGTTCTACCGCCTTTGCCGGTATGCTAAAATGTTTACAGGAAGGAAAAATTTCTAAAAGAGATAAAATAGCTGTATTAGTTACCGGAAATGGATTAAAAGATGTAGAAAGCGCAAAAAAGGCAGGCGGAAAAGCACTTACCATAGATCCAAATTTAGAAGCAGTAAAGGAGAATTTAGAGTGAAGGCAGAAGAAAAGGAAGAATTGGTTGAATTTTTACAAAAATTAATACAAATAAATAGCGAAAATCCTCCGGGAAATGAAAGTAAAATAGCACATTTTATCAAAGAATTTCTTTCAAGTAATGATATTGATTCTGAAATTGTACAACTGGAAGAGGGAAGAGACTCTCTGGTTGCTAAAATACCGGGTAAAGAAGAAAGAAATATTGCTTTCTGCGGTCATCTCGATACCGTTAGAGTAAAAGAGGAATATTGGGAAAAACCGCCATTTCAGGGATTGATTGAAAATGACAGAATGTATGGCAGGGGAACATCTGATATGAAAGGTGGAGTAGCCGCCATGATATATGCTGCCATACTTTTAAAAAGAAGAGGAATTATTCCTCAAAAAACCATTTTGCTGGCGCTTACCGCAGATGAAGAATGGGGATATAGAGGAGCAAAAGATTTAACCAATAAAGGTTATTTTAACCAAACAGATTTTTTAATTATCACTGAACCTTCAACACTACAGGTATCTTGCGGAGAAAAGGGAGAATTATGGATAAGTGCAAAGTTTTACGGTAAATCTGCTCATGGTTCTACTCCTGAAGTTGGTGTAAGCAGTGTTATCCCCGGGAGTGAACTAATTATGGAGGTAACCGGGCAATATAAAAAAATATTTAAAACCGATTATTTTTGGGGTAAAACTTCCATGAATATTGGACAGTTTCATGGTGGTGTACAGGTAAATATTGTGCCAAATTATTCAGAAATACAATTTGATTTTAGAGTGATTTCAGAAGAAGATAAAGAAAAAGCAATAGAGTTGATTAAGAAGACTGGCGAAGATATTGCAGAAAAGTATAACGTGCGATTTGAAGAAGAGGTTTTTAATTACAAACATCCTATTTTTACCGACCCGAAAAATCCTTATATTCAAAAATTTATAAAGACAGCCGGTGTGGATGAAGCAGTTATTACCAGATATTGTACTGACGGAGCAACGATTATTCCCGAGAAAAAAATACCTTTTACTATTTATGGTCCCGGGGATATCGCCCAGGCCCATCAAAATGATGAATATATCGAATTGAAATCCCTTTATCAATCAGTAGATACGTTTATTGAATTTTTAAAAACAAAGGAGAAAATAAAATGATTGATTTAACTATCAATGAAGAACAACTGAAAATGACAGTGGGAAGGGCGAAGGAAAAAAATATAATTATCCCGACTTTTGCTGAACAGGAAAATCCTGAGCTTGTACCACAACAGGTGAAAGATAAATTAAAAAATATTGGATTATGGGATATTAATTCTTATAATCTCTTTCGAATCACCTGGAAAAATAAACCGGTCAAAATGGGTGGTCAATTTGGGGGAGTTAATTACGTGGAATTACCCCGGGAACTTACCGGCGTAAATGCCAGAATAATCGCTTTGGTCGGGAAATGGTTTCCAACCGGTGCCCATAAAGTCGGAGCGACTTTCGGATGTCTGGTTCCCCGTCTGGTTACCGGCCAGTTTGACCCTACCTCTCAAAAGGCAGTCTGGCCTTCTACGGGCAATTACTGTCGGGGTGGTGCCTATGATGCCGATCTGCTTTCCTGTGAATCCATTGCCATTTTACCGGAAGGGATGAGTAGGGAACGTTTTGACTGGTTATCCAATGTAGCCGGAGAAGTTATTGCCACTCCCGGAACGGAGAGCAATGTAAAAGAAATTTTTGATAAATCCTGGGAATTAAAAAAGACCAGGGGTAATGTCGTTGTATTTAATCAGTTTGATGAATTTGGCAATCATCTATGGCATTATGAGGTTACCGGTAAGGCTATGACAGAGGTCCTGGCCAAAGAGATGAAGGGTAAAGATAAGTATGCCGGTGTGGTTTTAACCACCGGTTCTGCTGGAACCCTGGGTTGTGGAGATTACATGAAAGAACAATTTCCCACCAGCAAAATTGTTGCCGGAGAAGCCTTGCAATGTCCGACTTTAACGGCTAATGGTTTTGGTGCACATAGAATAGAAGGTATAGGAGATAAGCATGTTCCCTGGATTCATAATGTGAGAAATACCGATATGGTCATCGCAGTCGATGATAACAATACCATGGGACTAATTCGACTATTTAATGAACCGATAGGACAGAAATATCTAAATAAAAAAGGTGTTTCCCGTGATATTATCAAACAATTGCCCCTCTTGGGAATTTCCAGCGTGGCCAATATGATTATGGCTATCAAATTTGCCAAATTTTATGAATTAACCGAAGATGATATTGTTTTAACCGTTTTTACGGATTCCATGGAGCTGTATGGTTCCCGGTTAAAAGAATTGGAAGAAAAATTCGGTTCATATGATGAAACCGATGCAGCCATTGATTATCATCGCAATCTTAAAGCACTGTCCACCGATTATATGCAGGAATTAACCTATAATGACAGAAAGAGAATTCATAATCTTAAATACTTTACCTGGATTGAACAGCAAAATAAAAATTTGGAAGAATTGAATGCCCAATGGTATGATTATAATAATTATTGGAATGGTATTCATCGGCAAGTCGGCAAGATAGATGAATTGATTAAAAAATTCAACGAGAAAACCAGATTGTTAAAATAAGTTAAAATATCTATATTAAGAAAAAAAGTTTTTCCTTACATTCTAAAATGATTTATAATAATGAGGGAGACAAAGAAAATGAAATATCATCAAGTAAATAAATCAGTTAATCGGGTGGATGCTTATGAAAAGGTAACCGGTAAAGCCAAATTTGCAGCTGATTTATCTTTCCCCGATATGCTTTATGCAAAAGTTTTGCGCAGTAGATACCCTCATGCAAAAATTAATAAAATAGAAATAAAAAGAGCTTTAACTTTTCCGGAGGTTAAAGCTCTTTTAACTGCTACTGATATTCCCAATAATGAATTTGGAGTAATTATTCAAAATCAACAAGTATTGGCTAAGGAATATGTATATTATATCGGGGATGGAATTGCTGTGGTAGCTGCAGAGACAGAAGAGGCTGCAGAAAGAGCATTGGAGCTGATTGAAGTTGACTATAAAGAACTGCCCGGAATTTATGACCCGGAAGAGGCCTCGAAAGAAAAAGCGCTTCGAGTTCATCCTGAATTAAAAGATAATCAAGTCATTCATCATTTATTAAGAAAAGGTAATGTGAATGATGGATTTACCAAATCAGATATTATCCTGGAAAGAGAATATTCCACTCAATTTATAGAGCACAGCTATATTGAACCTGAAGCTATCGTAGCAGTACCTTATGATGACAATCATTTGATTACTATTTATGGTTCGATACAAAATCCTTTTTCCTGTCAAAACGCAGTTGCAAGTGTACTAATGGTAAGTTTAAACAAAGTAAGAATTATTCAGAATCATATTGGTGGTTCATTTGGTGGCAAGGATGAGGTAATGTCTGCCATGGCCGCTCGGGCTTCTGTTTTGGCCTTAAAAACCAAGAGGCCGATAAAAATGGTTAATTCACGCTATGAATCCATTTTGGAAAGCTATAAGCGTCATCCTTATAAGATGAAATATAAGATTGGAGCTTCAAGGGAGGGTAAATTATTAGGTATGGAAATTCAGTGTATCGCCGATAGTGGAGCTTATGCCTGTCAGACACCTTTTGTTACCTGGCGTTCGGTCGTCCAGGCTACAGGTCCATATAGTTTATCTAATGTAAAAACAGATACCTACGGTTATTACACCAATAATGTATATACAGGGGCAATGAGGGGTTACGGTACTCCCCAGACCATCTTTGCCCAGGAATCTTTAATGGATGAATTAGCTGGGGAATTAAATATGAACCCTGCTGAGATTCGTTTAAAAAATATTTATCATAATAATTCAATCACGGCAAGTGGCCAGAAACTGGATAATCACGAGGTGAGCCTGGAAGAGGTTATAGAAAAAGCGGCAAAAGAAAGTGGTTATTATAAAAAATACGAATTATATAAAAATAATAAATCAAAACCCGGAGATATAAAAAGAGGAATCGGTATGGCGATCAGTTTTCGCGGTTGTAGTTTGGGTGCAGAAGCGGTCGATGCAGCCGGAGCCATCGTGGCTATTCAAAAGGATGGAAGCATATTAATCAGCTCCGGATTAGCAGAAAATGGTCAGGGCTTAAAAACCGTTTTATCGCAAATTGCTGCCGAGGAGTTGGGTGTGGATATGAAAAGGGTAATTTATCAGGAACTGGATACCTCGATATCGCCTGACAGCGGTTCTACAGTAGCTTCCCGCGGCACTATCTTAGGCGGTAATGCGATTAAAGAGGCTGTGGTCAAATTAAAAAGTATGCTCCTTGAGATGATGGCAAAGAAATACAAGATGAGAAAAGATTATATTATAATTCAAGATGATTATCTTATTGACAGAAAAACAGAAAAAAAATTACTCTCTTTTGAAGAAACCGTATCATTGGCTTACCAGGAGGGATTATGCCTTTCCGCTTTCGGGTGGTATAAGGCCCCTGATATCTCTTGGAATGAAGAAACCGGACAGGGAAGACCGTATTTTACCTATGTCTATGGCTGCCAAATCGCTGAAGTGGAAGTAGATACAGGGACCGGAAAGGTAGATCTGTTAAAGATGACAGCAGCCCATGATGTAGGCAGAGCCATTAACCCTGCTTGCCTTAAGGGACAGATTTACGGAGGAGTCATGATGGGGATGGGTTATGGTTTAATGGAGGAATTGGAAACAGATAAAGGCTATATTAAAAATGCTAATTTTGACGAATATTTGATTCCTACAATTAAAGATATGCCGGAAATCAATCCCATTATCGTAGAAAATCCGGATCCAAACGGACCTTTTGGTGCAAAATCCATTGGTGAACCCACCCTTGAAATAGGGGCGGCAGCCATTGCAAATGCGGTAGCTCAGGCAACAGGAAAAAGAATTAGACATTTACCCCTTAATTTAGAAAGAGTTTTATTGGGATATTCTTTAAGTAAAGGGGGAAGAAAAAAATGATTGATTACGATTTTTTATCAGCTTCCGGATTAGAAGAAGCACTCAATTACTTGTATAAATTGAATCAGGTAAAAGTAATAGCCGGAGGAACCGATATTCTGGTGAACATTCACAATAAGAGTAAGCGATTACCGGAAATATCTTATTTGTTGGATATCAGCAATATCGGTACTTTAAATTTTATCCGGCAGGTTGACCATTATGTGGAGATTGGTCCCCTGGTAACTCATTCAGGGTTAATGCATGAACCGTTGGTTAAGGAAAAGTTACCCTTGCTGAGTTGTGCTGCACACTATATCGGTTCAACGCAAATACGAAACAGAGGAACAATTGGTGGCAATATTTGTAATGCCTCACCAGCCGCGGACCTGTTACCTCCTTTAATAGCCTTAAGGGCTGAAGTAGAATTAACATATAGGAAAGGCAAAAGAGTATTATCCTTGGAAGAATTTTTAGCAGGTCCTTATAAAACTAAAATTCAAATAAATGAATTATTAACCAAAATAAGAATTCCCTTACCTGGTGATGGATATTATACCGATTTTCAAAAAATAGGAAGAAGAAAAGCCCTGTCAATTTCCAGGTTAAATTTGGCTGTGGTAGTAAAGATTGATGAGGAAAATATTTTTCGGGATGCAAGAATAGTTCCCGGTTCAGCCACTCCCTATCCCCAATCTCTCCCCGGAGTTGAAAGAGCTGTCAACGGTCAATCTATTCATAAAATCAATATAGAAGAGATAGGCAGGATAATGAGTGAAGAAGTTGTTTCTGTTACAGGAATAAGGTGGTCGACTCCTTATAAGAAGCCGGTCATTTCAACATTAGTTCAACGCGCTCTAAAAGAAGTGATCAAGGAGAAAAGCAAAAATGAATAAAACAAAGGTTACTTTTAAAGTAAATAGAAAACAGGTGTTTTTGGAGGTAGGACCAAAGGAACGCTTGATCGATACTCTAAGAAATCAGTTAAAACTAACGGGAACAAAAGAAGGCTGTGGAATAGGCGAATGCGGGGCATGTACAGTTATCTTGAACGGTGAAGCGGTTCATTCCTGTCTTATTCTTACCGGACAGCTGGAGGGTAGTGAAGTATTAACTGTAGAAGGATTGGAAATTAAGGGAAAGCCGGATCCTTTGCAACAAGCTTTTATTGATTGCAATGCTGTTCAATGCGGGTTTTGCACACCCGGAATGTTGATGTCTGCCAAAGCGCTACTTATGCATAATCCCCATCCTACGCGAGAGGAGATTAAGACTGCTTTGGAAGGTAATCTTTGTCGCTGTACCGGTTATGAGCAAATTATCGAAGCAATCGAAAGTGTAGCTAAATAGGAGTCTAAAGAGAGGAGTAATTAAATGTCTTCTATCCTAATTAAAAATATCAAAGAGATTGTCACCATGGATAACGAGAGGAATAGATTAAAAAAATATAATCTTCTAATTAAAAACAACATTATCGATAAAATAACTACGGATCTGACGAATATAGAAGATGAAGCAGAAGAAATTATCGATGGTTCAAGTTACTTTCTTTTCCCCGGATTGATCAATACCCATCATCATTTTTATCAAACCTTAACTCGAAATATTCCCCAGGTACAAGATATCGAGTTATTTGACTGGTTAAAATTTCTTTATCCTATTTGGGCTCACTTAACCCCGGAAGCTGTTTATTACAGCGCTCAAGTTGCTATGGGTGAGCTCTTAAAGACAGGTTGTACGACTTCTTCTGATCAATTCTACGTCTTTCCCAGGGGTCGAAGTAAAAATATAATTGACCAAGAATTTGAAGCAGCAGGAGAGATAGGGATGAGGTTTCACGGCAGCCGGGGTTCTATGTCTTTGAGTGAAAAGGACGGAGGTTTACCGCCGGATTCAGTAGTTCAGACAGAAGAAGAGATACTGACCGATTCCCAAAGGGTAATTGAAAAATATCATGATGACAAACCTTATGCCATGCAAAGAGTCGTCCTGTCACCCTGTTCACCATTTTCAGTTACTGAAATGCTGATGAAAGAATCTATTAAATTGGCTCGAAATTATAAAGTGGAGAGTCATACCCATCTGGCTGAAACCAATGATGAAAATAAATTTTGTCAGAAAACTTTTGGCTTGCGACCATTAAAGTATATGGAAAAAGTTGGCTGGCTGGGTAAAGATGTATGGTTTGCCCATTGCGTATGGTTAAACGAAAGTGAAATTGAACGAATGGCGAGAACAAATACGGGTGTGGCACATTGCCCGGTATCCAACCAGAAACTTGCTTCCGGTCCAGCAAACATACCGTATATGTTAAAAAAGAAAGTAAGGGTGGGATTGGGTGTTGATGGCAGTGCAAGTAATGATTCTTCCAACATGATTGCTGAGATGAGAGCTGCTTTTTTAATGCATAGGCTTATTTCAGGTATTTCCGCTATGTCGGCCGAAGAAGTTTTGGCTATGGCAACCAACGGAGGTCGGGATATTTTGAATCAACCTGAAATAGGGAGCATTGAAGAAGGAAAAGCTGCCGATATGTTTTTGATTAATACTAAGAGATTGGGATTTGCCGGCGGTTTATCGGATGCAGTTTCTGCATTGGTGAATTCCGGAGATTCGCAAATAGTGGATATGACTATAGTGAATGGTAGAATAGTTGTTCGTGATGGAAAACTAGTGACTATTGATGAAGATAAAGTTGTGGAAAAAGCTAATAAAATTTCGCAAAAAATGATTGACGGATAAAATATTATCAATCTTAATTTAGTATATAGCATAGTTATTAAATTAACCAATTTACCTATTTACCAATTGCCCAATTAAAGATATAAGTTGCAGGTTACTAGTTACAAGTTTCAAGTTTGGAAAAAAGAAGTAGGGGCGTACTGCTATACGCCTCAGAACTTGCAGAAATCTATCAAGATGAAATGATGGTTTTCAGGAAAAGGAGGAAAAAATGTTACTTATCGGAAATGGAACAGTTATTACTTTTGATGAAAATTCCCGAGTTATCTCCGGGGGAGGGGTAGTAATTGAGGGAAGGGAAATTGTGGCTGTCGGGGACACAAAGGAATTGCGGATAAAATATCCTAATGCCGATTATAAGAATGTTCAGGGAAAAATCATTATGCCGGGAATGATCAATACCCATATGCATTTCTATAGCACTTTTGCCCGGGGAATGGATATAAAGACTGATAGTCCGCCTCAAAATTTTGTAGAAATTTTAGAAAAACTCTGGTGGAGACTGGATAAAGGATTGAACGAAGATGATATTTATTATAGTGCCATCTATCCGCTGATGGATTGTGTAAAAAAGGGAGTTACCACCATTTTTGATCATCATGCCAGCAGTAATCTAATTGAAGGAAGTTTGGATATTATTGCTGAAGCAGTGAAGCAATCAGGAGTAAGAGCAAGTTTGGCTTATGAAATAACAGATCGCGATGGGCATGAAAAAGCCTTGAAAGGAATCAGGGAGAATGAGCGGTTTATAAGAAAAACAAAGAAAGAAAATAATAGTTTTTTAAAGGGAATGATCGGTCTTCATGCCTCCTTTACCCTCAAAAATGACACACTTTCCCAGGCATCCGATTTAGCTGATGAGTTGGAAGTCCCTTTTCATATTCATGTTGCAGAAGGAAAAGCGGATGTATATGAGAGTAAAACCCGGGGTTATACAGGAGTGGCAGAGCGCCTTAAACGATTCCGCATACTGCGACTGGGAACCATGGCTATTCACGGAGTCCATCTCAAAGAAGAAGAATTGGAAATTGTAAAAAATAGCGGTAGTTATTTAATTCATAATCCTGAATCCAATATGGGAAACGCGGTAGGAGCTACTCCGGTTAAAACTGCTTTAGATAAGGGAATAATAGTAGGATTGGGTACTGATGGTTATACTGCCGATATGTTTGAATCCATTAAAGTAGCTAATCTTCTACAAAAACATGACTTGCATAATCCTCAAGCCGGTTGGGAAGAAATATTCCGGATAGCCTTTCAAGGAAACCGAAATATTGCCCATAATTTTTTTGGAGATAAATTCGGGACTATCAAAAACGGTGCCGCAGCCGATATTATTACAGTAAATTATTTTCCACCTACTCCTATCACGAGTGAGAATGCTTATATCCATATTTTGTTTGGGATAAGCGGAGATATGGTTGATACAACTATAGCAGGGGGGAAGATGCTGATGGAGAATCGGGAAATTAAAGGTTTGAATTATGAGAAAATCACATCAAAAGTAAAAGAACAGGCAAAGGATTTTTGGAAGAGATTTTAAAAAATTAGACCATATATCATAAAAAATAGGTGATAAATAATAAATTTTGAAAAATTGCTGTCAATCATTTTTAAAAATGTCCCATAAAAATGAAATTATTAGCACCAACTTTCGAGTTGGTGCATTGCTTCACAGTTTGGACAAAATTTTGGGTAGACTTAATACACCCTTGAAACACTTGAAT
>JAYEGH010000090.1:0-3755 GCA_034659055.1 Candidatus Caldatribacteriota bacterium | reverse complement strand
GTGATTCTAAAAACTTTACTAAAAAAAGAAGGATTTTTTTAATCACTATGGTATATTAATAATAGTTACTTAATATATATAAAAACTAACCAAAAGCTGAAAAAGGTAAACTATCCGAAAGGATAGGGCGCAAAGTCATGGGTCTAAAATATTGTTATTGCAAATCTGCTGAAAAACAGGTGAAGCAATCTCACATACAATATTATGATTGCCAGGCTACCGGCTTTTTTGCGTGCATGCTATTTTATAAAATTATCATTTTTTAAATAATAACTAAAAAAACCATAACTTTCCCAATTATTTTAATTTTTTTAAATAATTATTGCCATACTGTAGTCGCAACCATGTGATACAATTAAAAAATAAAAAGTATTAGGGGGAAGGCTGAAAAATTATCAAAAGACCATCCCCTACCAATAAAATTCCCGAACTCACCAACATTAATTTACGCGAATGGGAGGAAGAGGGGATAAAAATTAATATCCATTAAATAATTTGGTAAAAATAGAAAAAAGAGTATAAAATAAAAGAGAATTTTTGTAAATAATAAAAATTATTAATACGTGTTTTTTAAAAGGAAAAATTGAATGCCTAAAGTCAAAAAATATACTCATCATATCAAGAATTGGCCGGAAGAGGATCGACCTCGAGAAAAATTGATTAAAAATGGTGAACATACCTTAAGTAATTCGGAGTTGCTGGCAATTCTTTTAAGAAATGGCGTAAAAGGTGAAAGCGCTATTGATCTTTCCAGAAAAATATTAGATAAATTTAAATCATTTCGAAGTATGAGCCATACGGATTTATCCAATTGGTATGCATTTAAAGGATTGGGCACTGCAAAAATTGCCCAGATTAAAGCGGCTATTGAAATAGGCAGAAGGTTTGGAGAAGAGGAAATAAAAGAAGAAAAAACAACTATCGAATCATCCCGGGATGTTGCAAAAATGCTGATGCCCAGAATGAGAGATTTGAAAAAAGAAATATTCAAGACAATTTTGCTAAATTCCAGTAATCAGTTGATTGATATTCTTGAAATTGTAAAAGGATCTGTTTCCCAGGCTAATCCAATTATACGGGAAATATTTCATCAATCTTTAAGGAAATTTGTTTCTTCAATTATCTGTGTTCACAACCACCCATCTGGGAATCCAAATCCTAGCAGTATTGACAAACAATTTACCTTGAAATTAAAACAAACCGGAGAAGTTCTTGATATAAAAGTAATTGACCATGTCATCATTGGGAACAATGATTATTTTAGTTTTGCAGATGAAGGATTGTTATGAAAAATAACACAAGACCGACTATAAATAAATTAATATAACTTTCATCTTCATGGTATAGATGTTTGTTAGACCAGGAGGAAATAAATGGCAAACAATCATAATGATATTGAAAAAAGGTTATGGAATATTGCTGATCACTTGCGAGCAAATACTGCATTGAGACCGAATGAATTTTATATCCCAGTATTAGGCTTAATTTTTTTAAGATATGCAGATTACAAATTTCAATTGGCAGAATCGCAATTTGAAAAAGAAAGATCTCAAAGTTCAAGACGGACTTCTATTAAAAAAGAAGACTATCAGTCACGTGGTGTGCTCTATATTCCTAACGAAGCCAAGTATTTGACTATTCTAAGTCTACCAGAAGGAACAAATATTGGAAGAACCATTAATGAAGCAATGAAGATGATTGAATCTCAGAATGACAATCTTAAAGGTGTATTACCTAGAAATTATGACCGTCTTAATAATGATACATTGATTGCTATCTTGAAGTTATTTTCAGAAATTCCCATGGATGTAGACGGTGATATGTTTGGGAAAATATATGAGTATTTCTTAGGGAATTTTGCCATGTCCGAAGGACAGCGAGGCGGAGAATTTTTTACTCCAACATCTATTGTAAAACTCATTGCCGAGATTATTGAACCTTACCATGGCAGAGTATATGATCCGGCTTGTGGCTCTGCCGGCATGTTTGTGCAAAGTGCCAAATTTGTTGAACGTCATCATAAAAATCCCATTAACGAAATTGCTATCTTCGGGCAGGAAAAGGTAGCCTCTACGATTAAATTATGCAAGATGAACTTAGTAGTTAGAGGTTTGGAGGGGGATATTAGACAGGGAAATACATTTTATGAAGATACGCACCGTTCTCTCCACCGCTTTGATTATGTGATGTCCAATCCACCTTTTAATGTAAGTGGTGTAAACAAGGAAAAGGTAAAAAACGATCAAAGATTTTCCTATGGTATTCCCAGGGCTGACAATGCCAATTATCTTTGGATACAGACTTTTTTAAATTCTCTCAATGAAAAAGGTAGGGCGGGGTTTGTTATGTCAAATGCTGCTGCCGATGCCGGACATTCCGAACTGGAGATTAGAAAGAAAATTATCGAGGATAAGGCAGTAGATGTGATGATTACCGTAGGTTCTAACTTTTTCTACACAGTACGCCTTCCCTGCACACTGTGGTTTTTTGACCGGGGGAAGAAAAATATAGAAAGGGAAAACAAGATTCTCTTTATTGATGCCAGAGAAATATACACTTCTATAGATAAAGTTCATAATGAATTTTCACCGGAGCAGATTGAATTTATTGCCAATATTGCCCGTTTGTATCGAAAAGAAGAAATAGAAACAGAAATGGGAAGCCAAACTTTAATGCAAGAACATTTTCCTGATGGCCTATACCAGGATATTCCAGGGCTATGCAAAGCTGCTTCAATTGAGAAAATCAAAGAAGAAGGCTATTCTTTAAATCCTGGCAGATATGTAGGAATCAAGAAAGAGGAAGAAGATGGTTTCGATTTTGTCGAGAGAATAACTGATTTAAATTCAGAATTGGAAAGCTTAAATCAAGAAGCACATCATCTGGAAAAAACAATTGTTAATAATATAGAAATAATTTTAAAGGATCAGAAAAAAAATGCTCACCAAGAAACAACTGATAAATAAAATTAATGGCATTGAATGGGAAGATATTGAAATGAAACGAGCCAGCAATGCAGTACCAAGGAATTCATGGGATACTGTTTCTGCTTTTGCTAATACATTAGGAGGATATTTAATATTTGGAATAACTGAAAGTAATGGCACTTTCGAAATTACTGGTGTGAATAATCCGGAAAAGATCCATAGTGATTTTATCACAACTTTAAGATCAGAGAAATTCAATATTGCATTTTCAGCAAAATGCGAAAAGAAAGAATTTAAAGAAGGAACAGTGCTTATTTGTTATATTCCCGAAATGCCTCGACAGGCGAAACCTATTTATTATGATAGCAATATTAGAAATACTTTTATCCGTTATGGCGGAACCGACCAAAGAGCCAAGAAGAAAGAAATTGAGAAATTCATCAGGGAAGCCTCAGAAAGCTCCAGTGATTCCATGATATTCGAAGATGCTACAATCAATGACTTTCGGCAAGATTCTATTAAAAAATTTATTAGCTTATATAAAAGCATCAATCATGATAAAAATGTTCTTGAACTTAATGATGAAGACATCCTTATTAGAAAAGGATTTATTAGAAAATTAAAAAATGGGTCTGTAAAAATTACCGCAGCTGCCATCCTGATGTTTGGCACAGATATTTCCCTAAAAAATTATTTCCCTCATTATAAAATTGATTACTTTGAAGTTCCGGGTACTCAATGGGGTGGTATTGAAGAGACAAGATGGGATCATCGTATACGGTCAGATAGTAATTTGTTTGAAACTTATCAAATGATTATGCCCAGACT